>CAYRWY010000098.1:0-15316 GCA_964427955.1 uncultured Anaerolineaceae bacterium | reverse complement strand
CTGCTCGAAATCAAAATGCGCGAATTCGGACACGGCGATCACCCTCTCAATATTTTCAAAGCCGGAGACATCCTGACCCTGGGGCCGTTTAGCGTGGAGACCTTCCACGTCTGCCACAGCATCCCCGATGGCGTGGGACTGGGGATCAATACCCCGGTGGGGCTGGTCGTGCACTCCAGCGATTTCAAGTTCGATCACACCCCGGTGGATGGCTGGCCGCCCGATTTTGGCAAGCTGGCCGAGTTTTCGCGCCGGGGAGTGCTGGCCCTGCTCTCTGACAGCACCAATGCCGACCAGGATGGCTGGACTCCTTCCGAAACGGTGATCGACCGCGCATTTGACGAAGTATTCGGCAAAGCCCAGGGCCGGATCATCGTGGCCACCTTTGCCTCGCTGATCTCACGGATCCAGCAGGTCGCCGCCGCCGCCCAGCGTCACGGGCGCAAAATGGCGATTGCCGGGCACAGCATGTCAGAATACATCAAAGTAGCTACCAAGCTGGGGTATCTCAACCTGCCGAAGGACCTGCTGGTCACCGTGGACAAGGCCAACAAAATGCCCGCCAAAGAAGTCGTCGTCATGGCGACCGGCACCCAGGGTGAGCCGTCTGCCGTCCTGGGCCGGTTGGCATGGGGCCAGCACCGCCAACTCGAAATCGAAAAAGGCGATACGGTCATCATGTCCGCCCACCCCATCCCCGGCAACGAGGAACTGGTACACCGTACCATCAACAAACTGATCCAGCGCGGCGCCATCGTCGTGCATGACCGGGTGGCGCTGGTGCACGTGTCGGGCCATGCCCGGCGCGAAGAGTTGAAGCTGCTCATCAACCTGGTCCGTCCGAAGTTCTTCATCCCGGTTCACGGCGAACTGCGCCACCTGACCCGGCACAGCCATCTCGCCCAGGAATTGGGCATCCCGCCGGAAAATACGGCAGTGGTCGAAAACGGGACCCAGATCTTCCTCACGGAGAATTCCCTGGAGATCGGGGAGCGTGTGCCGGGCGGGTACGTGTTCGTGGACGGCAAGGGCGTGGGCGACATCGGTCCCATCGTGCTGCATGACCGCGAGTCGCTGGGGCGCGATGGTTTCGTCAGCGTGCTGGTGATGATCGACAAAAAGACCGGCGAACTGGCCGAACCGCCGGAGATCATCTCACGCGGCTTCGTCTACCTGCGCGACGCTTCCTGGCTGGTCGAGATGTCCCAGGCCCTGATCGCGGACGTGATCCGCAACCATACCAAAGGCAACCTGACGAATGCGATTCAGGATGCACTGGCGAAAATGTACTACAACGAAACCAAGCGCCGCCCGATGACGTTCGCCTTCGTCCGCGAACTCGAGGGCGAACTCGTACTACAGTAACTTGCCAGCTACCGGCCCCGTTTGCATAATAGGGGGAATTGGCTATAGACTATCCCGGACTGGGATTGGCGATAGGGGAACTGGCGTGCGCTCATTTCGTAGTCGTGTACTCTACAGCGGACGGTTAGCCGTCCTGATGATCCTGCTTATCACCCTGCTGGCGGCTTGCGCGGGCGACAAGAAGTCGTCGAACCAGGCGGGCAGCGATAACAATGCGGCGGCGAACAACGCCGCCGCCAATGGAGCGGAGGCCCAGGCGGCCCAACTCACCGAAGAACCGTTAGCCGCGCGCGTGAACGGGCAGCCGATCACGCTGGCCGATTTCCAGCGCGAGCGCGACCGCAGCGCCGCCGCGATGTCACCGCAGCCCGCTACGCAGTCGGCGTTCGATGCCCAGATCTTGCAGACGATGATCGACCAGGTGTTGATCGAGCAAGCCGCTGCCAGCCAGGGGATCGTGGTGAGTGATGCCGAGGTCGATGCCGAGCTGGCCGCCCAGTCCGAGCTGGCCGCCGCCAACGGCCAAAACCTTGAGACCGTCATCGCGTCGCAGATGTACACCATGCCGGAATACCGCGAGGTGATCCGGGAAATGCTGCTGACGCAAAAAGTCAGCCAGGGGGTCGCCAACGTCTCGCCCAATGCCCCCCAGGTCCATGCCCGGCATATTCTGGTCGCGGACGAAGCGACCGCGCGCGATCTGATCGCCCGGCTGCAACAGGGCCAGGACTTTGCTCAACTGGCCATGCAGTATTCGCTGGATACCTCGACGTCGGCCAGCGGCGGCGATCTGGATTGGGTCAGCCAGGGAGTCCTGCTGCAACCCGAAGTGGAACAGGCGATCTTCGCATTGCAGCCGGGCCAACTCGATCCCGAGCCGGTCAAAAGCAGCCTGGGCTATCACGTGATCCAGGTCTTGGAACGGGTGGAGGATCGCCCTCTGTCTCAGGCCGCCCTGGCGGAAAAACGGCAGCAGGCGTTCATGGCCTGGCTGGACAGCCAGCGTCAAAACGCCGTGATCGAGCGGTATGTTGGTGTGGCGAACTAGAATCAAATCGACAGGGAGGCAAAAGGTATGAGGCAGGGGCCGAATCTGTTCTTTAATGTCGTGACGGTGATGTTCCTGGTGCTGACTCTGCTGGTCGGGGTGATCGTGCTCGGTGTCGCCACCGGGTCGATGGAAGCGCCGATCCTGGCTCCCGCCGACACCAGCGTGCCACCGACCGAGATCGTGCTCCCGACCCTCACACCGTCCTTGACGCCCACGTCGGCTGTCGCACTGCCGGACAGCACACCGACAGCCGAAGCCGCACAGTAGAACTGAGAGCGAGGGGGAAGCGATGGGTCGGGGAAAAAGCCTATTTTTCAACTGCATGACGTTCGTGTTCATGGGGTTCACGGTGGCGGCGGCGTTCATCTTTTACGGCATCGCCACCGATGCGTTAGTCCCGCCCGTACTGGCTCCAAAAGAGACCGAAACCGTCCCTACCCTGGTGGTGTTTGAACCTCCCACGCCCAGGCCCACCTGGACACCGTCGTCAACTCCACCGCCGACCAACACCTTCACGCCGACGGTGACGCTCACCGAGACACCGCCGCCGCCCAGCGCCACCAATACGGCCACCGCGACCGAAACGATTACCTATACGCCGTCGAATACCACGACGGTCACGCGGACGGTCACCTACACGCCCTCGCCGACCAATACCCTGCCGCCAGCGACCGCCACGCCGACCAAGACGTTCACGCCGACGCCGTCCGAGACGCCCACCCCGACGCTCACGCCGACTGGGCCGACTCTGACCCCTACGTCCCAGTTCCCGTTCATGGTTCAGCCAGGCTCGATCATCCTGCGCCAGAATTTTGGCAACTCGGCGGGCTGTAACTGGCAAGGGATCGCGGGGCAGGTCACGACCGACCGCGCCGAAGCCGTCGCCGGAGTCCAGATTCGGGTGCGCGGCACCAACCTGGCCGAAATCTCGACGTTGAGCGGCACGAACCTGGCGTATGGGCCGTCGGGCTGGGAAATCCAGGTCGCCACGGCGCCCAACACCGCGCTCTACTATGTCGATCTATGGGTGGCAGGTCAGCAGGTTTCGGAAACCGTTACCATCGTGTTCTCCGGCACCTGCCAGCAAAACCTGGCGATGATCAACTTCATCCAGACCCGCCCGTTCTAACGGGAGATCGCCGGTGAAAGCGACCAGAAACGGCATATTCGACGTCATTACGGTGATATTCGTGGTGCTGACGGTGGGCGTAGCTGCCGTCAGCGTTTTGATTCTCAACAATCCGAACACGGCGCTGAATCCCTTTCCACCGCCCACGGCGGCCCCCATCATCGAGCTGCCCACGCTGACCCCCTCGGCGACGATCACGCCGACGTCCACGGCGACCGGCACACCCACCGCCACGCCGACCGCCACCGCGACCGGCACGCCAACCGACACACCCACGCCGACCATCACCGCGACGCCGACTGACACGCCCACGCCGGTACTGCCCGGTGCGGTCGAGGTGCTGCCGACTCAACCTGCCGGGTTGGATGACGGCAGCGGCGGCGCTGTGCCCGGCTCCAGCGATATGGGCGTTACGCCCGCGCCGGAGGTCACCCTATCCGCTTTTCCATTCACGGCCCCGGACGTGCGCTACGAAGCCTACACCGGCGCCGAAGGCTGCCAGTGGTTGGGCATCGCCGGAACCGTGGCCGGGATGGTTGGAGAACCACTGCCCGGCCTGGCGATTGAACTCCGTGGGGACAACTACCGCAACGTGCAGTTTTCCGGATCGGCGGCGCAGTGGGGCGTTTCGGGCTTCGAGTTCCAATTGGGGTCCGCCCCGCGCAGTGCGACCTATACCCTGCAAGTGCTCAGCGCCACCGGCGGCGCGATCTCCGACCAGATCACGGTAGAGACGGGCAACACTTGCCAGTCGAATGTGGCTATAGTAGAGTTAACGCAGAATCATCCCTACTAGGATTAGGAGCCGTGATGTCCAGCGAAGAACGGGTAACGAGCGGCGTCCCCAATTTCGACGAGATGTTGGGGGGAGGCTTTATCCGCGAGTCGGCCATTTTGCTGCGCGGCGCTCCCGGCACGGGCAAGACGACCCTGGGTCTCCAATTCCTGCTCGAAGGGGCCCGCAAGAACGAACCGGGCCTGTTCATTTCTTTCGAGGAATTTCCCCAGTCGCTGTATCGTGATGCGGCCAGCGTTGGTTGGGATCTGCCCGCCCTGGAAGAACAGGGCAAACTCAGGATCATTTTTACGTCGCCGAAAGTGCTGCTGCAAAGCCTAGCCACCCCGGAAAGCAATATGCTGCGTTCTATCCAGCAGCAGGGTATCCAGCGCGTGGTGATCGACAGTCTCACCCATTTCACCCAGTTGATCCACGACGATCTGGAGCTGCGCGGGGCCTACCACCGCGTCACCAGCGCCTTCCGCCGCGAAGGGATCACCGCCCTGTACCTGGGCGAGGAAATGCGCTCGGACTATACCAACCAGGAAAAAGGCCGCTTATCCTTTGTCGTGGATACGCTCGTCATGCTGCGCTATCTGGAGATCGACAGCGCGATCCAGCGGGCGATTGTGGTGCTCAAGATGCGCTCGTCGGCACACGATACATCGATCCACCGCTATGCCATCGAGCCGAACGGGATCGTCATCGGCAAACGCTGGGAAGGCAAAAGCGGACTGCTCAGCGGCTTGATGCAGCGCAGCATCATCAGCACCGTACAATAAGCCTCATTCCACCCGACTGCCGTTAAACGGAAAGCGTTAACTCAAGGACGTTTTCCGTTTAGTTCGTTTCGCACCCAACATGATGAGAATAACTATCGCTGACCGGCATTTGTAGTGTATAGTTCTCTCAGAGATATCGTAGAATACCAGGATTCATGAGAAGCGCGCCGAGCGCCGGGAGAGAGTCCAGTTTATGGATGATTTAAGCGGACAGGCCATTAAGGGGTACGAACTGCACGACCTGATCGGTGCAGGAGGGTTCGGGGCTGTTTACCGGGCCTACCAACCGCTCATCAAGCGGGATGTCGCCATGAAAATCATCCTGCCTGAATATGCCAACCACCCGGAGTTTATTCGCCGGTTCGAATTTGAAGCCCAACTGATCGCGCGGCTGGAACATATCCATATCGTCCCCTTGTACGACTACTGGCGCCAGCCGGACGGCGCATTTTTGATCATGCGGCTGCTGCGCGGCGGCAGTTTGCGGAGCGTCCTCAAAGAAGGTCCGGTGGACCCGGTTACTGCCGTGCGGGTCGCCGAGCAGATTTCGGCGGCCCTGGGCACTGCCCACCGCCGTGGGGTCGTCCACCGCGACATCAAGCCCGACAACATCCTGTTCGACGAGGATGGCAACGCGTACCTGGCGGACTTCGGTATCGCCAAAGACCTGCGCGAGGCTAAACTGGAAGGCGACAGCAGCGCCGGGCTGGGCGACGAAGGCGCGCTGACCGGCTCGCCGTTCTATCTGTCGCCGGAACAGGCCCAAAGCCTGCCCGTCACCCCCCAGACAGACCTCTACAGCCTGGGGATTGTGTTGTACGAAATGCTGGTGGGTGAGCCGCCGTTCCACAGCGACCAGGGCCTGGTGGCGATTCTGCTCCAGCACATCAACGATCCTGTCCCGTCGGTGCTGGGCAAGCGCCCCGATCTGCCGTCAGCCGTCGATGTGGTCATCCAGCGTGCCACCGCCAAGGAACCGGCCAGCCGTTATGGCGACGTGATGAGCCTGGCGACCGATTTTCGCCGGGCATTGGTCGGCGTCGATGCGTCGGCCCCGGTCCCCGCGCGCGATGACGTGATGCCGCTGGACGAAGTGTTGGTCATCACCAAGCCGCTCGCCGCTTCCACGCTCATCATCATCCCACCAGCGGAACTCGTCAATCCCTACAAAGGTCTGCAACCGTTCCAGGAAGCGGATGCCAACGACTTCTTTGGCCGCGACCTGCTGATCGAAAAGCTGATCGAACGGATGCAGGAACCCGGCGACATCAGCCGCTTCCTGGCCGTGATCGGTCCCAGCGGCAGTGGTAAATCGAGCGTGGTCAAAGCGGGCCTGATCCCGGCCATCCGCCAGGGCGCGCTGCCGAATTCCGAGCACTGGTACATCACCCAAATGGTGCCCGGCGCGGACCCGTTCCGCGAACTGGCGAATGCCCTGCTCGGCATCGCCATCGACCCGCCGGAAGGGCTGCTCGAAAAACTCCGCACCGACAAACAAGCCCTGGTCGATGCCATCAACGTCATTCTGCCGCCTGGCGACGAAGAAGGCGGGCTGCTGTTGATGATCGACCAGTTCGAGGAAGTCTTCACGCTGCTCGAAGACGAAGCCGCGCGCGCTCACTTCCTGGACTTGCTGCTCGGCCCGGTCGCCGTGCCCAATTTCCCGTTCCGTCTGATCGTCACCCTGCGCGCCGACTTCTACGACCGGCCCTTGCTCTACCCCGGCTTTGGCGAGATGGTGCGCCGCCGCAACGAAGTCGTGCTGCCGCTGAGCGCCGACGAAATGCGCGAAGCGATTGTCGGCCCCGCCGAACACGCGGGCGTCACCGTGGAGACTGGGCTGGTCGCCGCGATCATCGCCGAGATCGCCGAACAGCCGGGCGCGCTGCCGCTGTTGCAGTATGCCCTGACGGAGGTATTCGAGCGCCGCGAGGGCAACGTCCTCACCCTGAATGCCTATCACGAGAGCGGGGGCGTACTGGGTGCGCTGGCTCGCCGTGCCGAAGAACTCTACCAGCAGACCGACGCCGACGGCCAGGAAGCGATGCGCCAGGTCTTCATCCGCCTGGTGAACCTGGGCGAAGGGGCCGAGGACACCCGGCGCCGTGCCATGCAGCACGAACTGATGGCGCTGGTCGAAGACGAAAAAGTCGTGAACCGGGTGATCGACTCGCTCGGCAAATATCGCCTGCTCACCTTCGATCACGATCCGGACACGCGTGCTCCCACCGTCGCCGTCGCACACGAGGCGCTGATCCGCGAGTGGAAGCGGATGCGCGGCTGGCTGGACGAAAGCCGCGAAGACATCCTGCTTCAGCGCCGCCTGGCGGCTGCTAACGAAGAATGGCAGAAGCAGCACCGCGATCCGAGTTTCCTGGCGACCGGCGTGCGCTTGCAGCAGTTCGAAAGCCTGGTGCAGCGCGAGACGATTGCGCTCACCCCGCAAGAAGTCGATTACGTGAAAGCGAGTGTCGTCCAGCGCGAACACCGTGAGGCGGAAGAACGCGCCCGCGCAGCTCGCGAAGCAGCGCTGGAAAAACGCTCGCGCGACCGGATGCGCGCGCTGGCCGTCGTGATGGCCGTCGCCGCAGTGATCACCTCGGTGCTGGCGGTGCTGGCTTTCGCCAGCTTCCGAAACGCCGAAGATCAGCGGAAAAATGCCGACAAGCAGCGTAAGATCGCCGTCGAGCAGCGCACCATTGCCGAACGCAACGCTCAGGTTTCCGACAGCCTGGCCCTGGTCGCCAGCGCACAAACCCAGCTCGGCGACAAAAACCGGGACCTGGCGATTGCCCTGGCGCTGCAAGCCAACCAGATTCCCGATCCGCCGTTCGAATCGCAGCTCGTGCTGGGACAAGCGGCCCTCTCGCCGGGCACGCGGCGCATCCTGAGCGGACATGACGGCCCGGTCTTCGCCGTCGCCTATAGCCCGGATGGCAAGACTGCCGTTTCCGGCTCGTTCGATCAGTCGCTGATCCTGTGGGATGTGGCCACCGGCGAGATCATCCGCCAGTTCGGGCCGGACAACCCGGATACCGCCGACGTGATCGAGGGCCATTCACACTACGTCCGCACGGTGGCCTTCAGCGCCGATGGCAAGACCATCCTGTCGGGCAGTGCCGACACGACGATGATCTGGTGGAATGCCGAAACCGGCGCGATCATCCGCGTGTTTGGCCCGGACAATCCCGATACGCCCGAAATCGAAGGCCATGCCAAACCCGTCCGTACCGTTTTGTTCCACCCGGACGGCAAAACCGCCATTTCGTCCTCGGATGACTGGACCCTGATTCGCTGGGATCTGGAAACCGGCGCGATCATCCGCCAGTACGGGCCGGACAACCCGGATACGGCGGACGTGGTCGAAGGACATACCGAACGCGTACGCGGTGCGGCGATCAGCCCGGATGGCACCCTGCTGGCATCGGCAGGCTATGACGCCAAGGTCATTCTGTGGAACCTGGAGACGGGTGAAGTCATCCACAGCATGTCGCACGACGACAAAGCGGCGTGCGTGGCGTTCAGCCCGGATGGCACCCAACTGCTGTCAGGCTCGGCGGATCGCACCCTGCGGCTGTGGAATGTGGCCGACGGCACCGAAATCCGGCGGATGACGGGGCATGGAAGCTGGGTCAAGAGCGTGGCGTTCACCCCCGATGGCAAGCTGGCGCTCTCCGCCAGTGACGACGCCACCGCGCGGCTGTGGGAGGTCGCCTCCGGCACCGAACTGGATCGCTTCGTGGGACATGGCGATTTCATCGAACAAGCCGTTTTCAGCCCCGATACTTCGCAGTTCCTCTCGGCCTCGGGCGATGCCACGCTGCGGCTGTGGGACCTGACCAACGGCGCCGAAATTCGCCGCCTGCGCGGGCATACCGCGGGCGTGTTGAGCGTCGCCATCAGCCCAGACGGCCAGACCGCCCTTTCCGGCGCGTACGACAGCACGGTGCGCATCTGGAACCTGGCGACCGGCGAGCAGATCGGACACTTCGATGGACACCTGGCGGGCGGCGGCTATGTCGCGCCCCTGGTGTTCAGCCCGGATGGAAAATACGCCCTCTCCGGCGACAATACCGGCGGCTTCGAAGCCGATAATGTTTTGCTGATGTGGGATGTCCAGACCGGCGAGATCGTCCAGCGGTTCGTGGGTCACCTGGATTGGATCCAGACCGCGGCCTTCACCCCCGACGGCCAACAGGTGATCACCGGCGCGAAAGACAATACGGCGATCTTGTGGGACGTCGCCACCGGCGAGCAGGTCCGCCAGTTCGTGCGCGCCGACCTCCCGGCGGTGTACGATCCGACCGACCAATATTGGGTCAACAGCGTGGACATCAGCGCGGATGGTACTCAACTGATCACGGGCACGGAGGGTGCTCCCGGGCTGGTGATCTTGTGGGACGTCGCCACCGGCGCTGAAATCCGCCGCTTCGAGGGTCATGATGGAGCCGTCAACAGTGTCGCCTTCAGCCCGGATGAGAAGTCCATCGTCTCGGCGTCGGGCGATAACACCCTGATCGTGTGGGACGTGGCCACCGCCACCAAGATCCACCGCCTGCAAGGCGATACGGCATCCGTGCAGGTCGCGCTGTTCAGCCCGGATGGGACGACCATCGCCTCCGCGTCGTATGACGGCTCCATCCGGTTGTGGGATGCAGCCACCGGCCAGCAAGTCCGCCAGCTCGACAACGGCATGGCCGTGTATGCACTGGCCTATACGCCGGACGGTAAAGCCGTGTTGAGCGGGTCGGAAGACGCGACGGTGCGCCTGTGGGACGCCACGCCGCTGCCCATCGACCGGCTGCTGGAATGGACCCGCGCCAACCGCTACGTCTTCACGGACTTCACCTGCTTGCAGCGTGAGCAATACCGCCTCGAACCCCGATGTGATGCGGAAGGCAACGTACCGACCAGCACCCCGTAAGCCAACCTCCCGACCCTCTCCTGTCATAAGGCAGGAGAGGGTTGGGACATGAAGAACGTAAATAATTTCCAGGGCTATTGCTAAACTAATGCCAATTGTCTTATTATTGAGATGAGGGGTAGTAGGCCGACCCCTTCATCCACTTATCAACGACATAATCCTAGACTACCATCAGCTATATCGTAAGGAGAAAACTATGCGTGGGAAGTTTCTTCGTTTGTGGGTTGTGGCACTCTTAGTGGTGGCCGCCCTCCCGTTGATCGGGTTATCGGCAGTTAGCGCCGAAACGACGGTGACGATCGGGCTGTCGGTTCCCTCTCTCAATGACCCGTTCTACGCGGGCATGAGCGGTGGCGCACAGGCGGCTGCTAAAGACCTGGGGATCGACATCAACGTCATGGATGCGAATAACGACCCCGCTGTAGAGCTTAACAACGTCGAATCCCTGATCAGCGCGGGCGTCTCTGCCCTGTTGATCAGCCCCGTCAACGAAGCCGACAGCCGCGCGGCGGTCGAAGCCGCGAATCAGGCCGGTATCCCGGTTCTGCTGGTGGGGAAGAACCTGAGCGGCGAATTGAGCGATCTGAAGATCGTCGCGACGGTATCTCCTGATGAGCAACAGGGTGGTTGGCTGGCGGCGAGCGTGTTGTGCCAGTCGATGGGCAACACCGGAACAGTCGTCGAACTGGTCGGCGATGCCCAGAACGCCGTTGACGCGGCGCGCGGCGAAGGCTTTGCCCAGTATATGAGCGAGCAGTGCAGCGGCGTGACGGTCGTCCAACTGGCGACCACGGACCTGGACCGGGATGCCATCATCAATGCGTTCTCCGCGTTGATCAATGGCCAGACGGTGAACGGCGCGTTCGCCTACAATGACCAGAGCACGCTGGCCGTCGTCGAAGCGGCGATCATCGCCCGCAAGACCGATATCTCCGTCGTCGGCTTTGACGCCACGGACGACGCGATGGCTGCCCTGCAACAGGGGCGGATGCAGGCGATCATCACCCCCGCCGGTTGGAAACTGGGATCGGTGGCGGTAGATGCTTCGAACACCTATGTCAGCGGCAAGGAAATTCCGGCGCAGATCCAGATCTGGCTGGGCGTGCTGACTAACGAATCGCTGTCCATGTTCCGCGGCGGTCCGCGCTCGGGCAGCTTCGAGGGCGATCCTCGTTCCGGTAAATTCGAAGGCGGCCCCGGCTCCGGCAGCTTCGAAGGCGGTCCCGGCTCCGGCAGCTTCGAGGGTGGCCCTGGCTCCGGCAGCTTTGAGGGCGGTCCCGGTTCCGGCAGCTTCGAAGGCGGCCCTGGTTCCGGCAGCTTCGAGGGTGGCCCCCGCTCCGGCAGCTTCGAATAGGTTCAACCCGCGTATTACAAATCGCCCCCGGGATTTCGGGGGCGATTTTTTTGTCCGAAGGCGGCCCTGGTAGCTAGTAAGCTGAGATGAGCAGAGGGGCAATCTGTGCCCGGTCTACCGCTCACCCATAGAAAACGCCCCCGATCACTCGGAGGCGTTTTTGTCACCCGATCTTCCAGGTTGTGCTAGGGGCAGATCAGCCCCGCGGCGATGGTCACCGTTTGATGCGGCAGGATGGTGAGATTGGCGGTCTGCCCAGAGGCATCGACCTGGCTGTCCGGCCCCAGCGGGCTGAACGCGGTGCACCCGCCGAGAGTATAGGTCACGTAGTATTGTTCAGTGGGAGGAAGGTTGGTATACGTGAGGGTAGCGCCAGAGAGACCGGAATAGAGCTGCACGGGACCGGAGGCATTGTACAGGCTGATCGTACTGGCTCCAGGCGGCAGATCATCTTCCCCGACATCCTTCGTTCCGTCGCCATTCAAATCATTCCAGGGGCTGAGGATGTTGAGCGTACCGGGATACAGGAGACCGAGATCGACCGTGGTAAAGTTCTGGCCCGACTGTAGAACAAAAGTCGCCGTCTGCCACGAGGCGTCGAAGTCACTGTCCACCGCATCATCGCCCCCCTGGTCCTGGAGAGTGGCCCAGAGATCGGATAGGCCTGGGCTGAACACGAGGTAGTAGCTGCCGGGCGCGATCCCGACGAAGCCATAACTGCCGTCCGTCGCCGGATTGCTCGTTTGGACCAGGCTCCCGCCGCCAGTATAGAGGGTCATCGTCGAAACACCCGGATTGGGATCGCCCCCCGGCTCGCCGCCCTCCCGAATCCCATTGACGTTCGCGTCATCCCAGATGAGACCACTGACCGCGGCAAGCTGGTAGACGCCAGCATCGAAGCTGGTGTTTGCACCCGAGCTGTAGGTATTGGTTGGGACATTTCCGCTCACATCGACGTCGCTGTCGAGCGCGTCATCACCGCCCTGATTCTGCGGGCTAAAATAGCTCCCGCCGGGCAGAACCACGTGGAGGTAATAACTGCCGGGCGTGATCCCGGTGAAGTTGTAACCGCCGCTGGTCCCTGTCGTCTGCGAGCTGACCAGGGTTCCGCCGCCGGTCCACAGCTCGACGGTGACACCGTCCTGATCGGGTTCGCCACCATCCTGGAGACCATCCGCATCGAAGTCATTCCAGACCCGCCCCACGAAGCTGACCGGTTGGAACATCCCCGCCGAGAGGGTGGGCGTATCGCCCGAGACGATCAGGAAATTGGCCGTGCGGCCAGCCGCGTTCACCTGGCTGTTCGTCCCCGCCGGGCTGAAAACGTAGCCATTGGGCAGAGAGTACGTGACGTAGTACGTGCCGGGCGCCACCGGGAACGTGAAGCCTGCCGTGTCGCTGTGGATCAGGTTATCACCGCTGTCGTAGAGGGAGATCGTGCTGAAGCCGGTCAGGTCGCCCTCACCGCCCTCTTTGACGCCGTTAGCATTCCGGTCTTCCCAGGGTTCGGTGACCGTGACCGAGGGCTGCATATACCACCCCACGTCGATGGTCGTGTTGTTGTCGCCCGAATTCAGGGTGAACGTCACCGTCGCGTCGCTGTCCAGCGTATCGTCGGCGCCCTGGTCGGTCGGACTGGTCAACAACCCGGCGACCAACGGCCAATTGAACTGGACGTAGTAGCTGCCCGGCGTCAACAGGGTGAAGCTGTAGTGTCCGCTGGCGTCAGGATAGGTCGTGGCGACCAGGCTGCCGCCGCCGGTGTAGAGCGCGATGGTGTAAGCGCCGCTGAACCCCGGATTGCCCCCCGGCTCACCGGCATCCTGGATACCGTCCGCATCCAGGTCTTCCCACACCAGATCGCCGACCGAAGCCTGCCGGTACATGCCCGCGTCGTCGATGAAAATATCACCCGACTTCGCCAGGAACGCGGCGGTTTCGCCGCTCACCGTATCCGCATCGCTGTCGATCAGGTCGTTGCCGCCCTGATCCTGTGGACTGAACAGGTATCCGCCGGGGAGAATGAACCGGATGTAGTATCTTCCTTGTCCGATATTGTTGAAAATATACGCGCCCACCGCCGTGGTCGTTTGTGACGCCACCAGCGTCCCGCTGTTCAGGTGTAATTCAACGGTAACTCCGGGCAGGCCGGATTCCCCGACATCCTGGATACCATCCGCGTTCAGGTCTTCCCACACCAGGCCGCTGGCCACGATCGGCTGGTACAACCCGGCATCATTGTCGAGAAGGTTGCCTGAGGAGGGCGTCACCGACGCGATCTGCCCGGTGAGCACGGCGACGTCGCTGTCCACCGTGTCATCACCGCCCTGATCCTGCGGGCTGAACACATAACCGCTGACCGGCAAGACCTGGATGTAGTACGCCGTGCCGGGGGTGATGTTGGGGAAGGTGTAGGTACCATCCGCCAGGGTGGTCTGTGAAGCCACCATCGCGCCGCCATCGATCCATAACCGCACCGTCACACCGCTCATTTCGACTTCGGTACCACCGCCACGAATCCCATCCGGGTCGGTGTCGTGCCAGACCATGCCCGTGAAGGTCACGGTCTGGTACAGCCCGGCATCGTTATCATAGACGTCACCCGACACCGTCACGACGGCAGAGACCTGCCCGGTGCCCGTATCGGGATCGCTGTCCACCGCCTCTCCGGCGGCATTCTGCGGGCTGAACAGATAGCCACCCGGCAGGGTGAACTGGACATAGTAGCTGCTGCCCGGCACCAGGCCGGTGAAGTTGTAACTGCCATCGGCAGCGGTTAGCTGCGAAGTCACCAGCGTCGCGCCGGAGTACAGGCCGACGGTCACACCCGCCAGCCCGGTTTCGGTGCCGCCGTCCTGCGCGCCGTTCGCATTCTGATCCAGCCAGACCGTGCCGTTGAACACCACCGGCACATACATCCCGGCGTCGTGGTCGTAAGCATCGCCTGACACGGGCGTGACGGTAGCCGTCAGCCCGGTGGGAACCGTGGCATCGCTGTCAAGGGTATCGTCACCGCCCTGATCCTGCGGGCTGAACCCATAGCCGCTCAACGTCACGAACTGGACGTAGTAGCTGGTGCCCGGCGCGCGATCCGCGAAGGTGTAGGCCCCGCTGCCATCGGTCGTTTGGGTATCCAACAACGCGCCGCCGCCATCATGCAGTTGGACCGAGACTCCGGCCAGGCCGATCTCGGTGCCGCCATTCTGCACGCCGTTGGCATTCTGGTCCAGCCAGACCATGCCGGTGAAATCGACCGGAACGTACAGACCGGCATCATGGTCGAGCGTGTTCCCCGACTGCGGCGTGACGACCGCCGTCTGCCCGGTGCCCGTATCGGGATCGCTGTCGAGGGTATCGTCACCGCCCTGATCCTGCGGACTGAACACGTAGCCGCTGAGCGGCAGCACCTGGACATAGTAGGCGGTGCCGGGGGTAATGCCGGGGAAGCTGTAGCTGCCGTCGGCGGCGGTCGTCTGTGAGCCGATCATTCCACCGCCGTTGATCCACAGCCGCACGGTCACGCTCGTCAGGCCAGTCTCGGTGCCGCCATTTTGCACGCCGTTGGCATTCTGGTCCAGCCAGATCGTGCCGTTGAAAGTCACCGTCTGGTACAGACCGGCGTCGTTATCGACGGTATTGCCTGAGGTCGGCGTCACCGCCGCCGTCCGCCCGGTACCCGTATCGGGATCGCTGTCCACCGTATCTCCGGCAGCGTTCTGCGGGCTGAACAGGTAGCCGCCCGGCAGCGTGAACTGGACTTCGTAGGAAACTCCCGGCGTGATGCCTGGGAAGCTGTAGTTGCCATCGGCGAGGGTTGCTTGTGAAGTCCCCAGCGTCGCGCCGGAGTACAACTCGACGGTCACGCCCGCCAGGCCAGTCTCGGTGCCGCCATTTTGGAGGCCATTCGCGTCCAGATCGTGCCAGACGGTGCCG
>CAYRWY010000097.1:0-15374 GCA_964427955.1 uncultured Anaerolineaceae bacterium | reverse complement strand
GGAGTCCGTCCCCTCTCCGCTTTTTTCGGAGAGGGGATTGAGGGGTGAGGTAAATATTCCCGGCAAAAGTTTAGCTATTTATGCAGGGATCAGTAAGTACATCCAGGTAGATTCTTGCGAGTGTTTTTCGTAGGGGCGTCAGCTTGCTGCGCCCTGGGCAGAGCAAGCTCTGCCCCTACCCATCCCGAATGATCAATTTGCCTGTACTTACTGACCGGCTAAACTTTTGCCAGGGAGAATTACCTCACCGCTAAATCCCCTCTCCAACAAAGTTGGCGAGGGGACTTTTCCGGGTGCCGATTTCCCGCCCTCCATTTCAAATGGAGAGCAGATCGGGGGTGAGACCATCCATAAGCCACTCCCCCTCGCCACCGGGTGGAGAGGGGGTCGGGGGGTGAGGTCAATTACCACGAATTATCGCATACTCACTACTTTTGATCCCCCTACCCGCCCCGGAACACCGCCAGGGGGCCGTTTACTCCGCCTCGTGCACGACCTCGACCTCCGGACCGGGCGGCTGGGGCCTGTCACCGCCCGCCAGGCGCAGCTCGTGCACTTCCACCGGCTCGGCCTTGCCCTTCAGCTTGAGATACTGGATCGACACCGGCTTGACGCGATCCCCGTCCAGCTCGCGGGTGCGCGTCCCGATGTAGATCACCCCGCCCGGCGCGACGCCGCACAGCCGCGAGGCCGTATTGACCGTGTCGCCGATGGGGGTGTATTCCAGGCGGCGCGAGGAGCCGATGTTGCCCACCACGACCGGCCCGGTGTTGATCCCGATCCCGAACTGGACCGGGGTGTGGAACTGCTTGCTCTCGTTCATCTTCTGGATCGATTCCAGCATCCCCAGCGCGGCTTTGGTCGCCATCCAGGCGTGATCGGCCTGCGGATAGGGCGCGTTCCAGAAGGCCATCAGGTTATCGCCGATGTACTTGTTGATGGCGCCGCCGTTCTCCATGACGATGCGGGTCATGTCGTCCAGGAACAGGTTGAGCATCCGCACCACTTCGGGCGGCGTCAGCCCTTCCGACAGCGTCGTAAAGCCGCGAATGTCGGCGAACAACACCGTGATCTCGCGTTCCTCGCCGCCCAGTTCGAGCTTGCCCTGGTCGAAGGCTTCCACGATCTTCTGCGCGATCTCCGCCGAGACGTAGCGGCTGAACAGGTCGTTGATCTGCCCCCGGCGGCGTTCCTCGAACAGGTAGCTGATGATGACCGTGCCCAGGTAGGTAAAACTGAGCGACAGAGCGGGGAACAGAATATCCAGCACGCGGCCCCAGGTGGTGAATGCGACCGACAGCACGGCGAAGTAGGCCGCATAACCCAGCACGACCAGCAGCCCGCCCACGTACCAGCGGAAGAAAGGCAGGATCAGCCCGGCCAGCAGCGACAGCCCCAGCACCAGGATCATGAGCTGTTGATACGGCATGGCGCGCAGCGGCAGCACCGCCGTCCCCTTGTAAAGCTGGAGGTGCAGCGGCCCGAGGTTCAGGGCGTAGTTGACGTTGTTGTGGACGCCTTCCGCGGTGGACAGCGACTCGTGGATGGTTTCGATGGTGTTGGCGTGGATCTCGACGCCGAACATCTTCTCGCCGGAGGCGGTGCTGGGCGTCGCGTAGCTGTCGGGATCGCCCGCCGCGCCGAGCATTCCGACCAGCACGATCTTACCGGCGAACGCTTCGGGCGGGACGCGCCCCTCGACCACGTCCACCAGCGAGTAGACCGGGAAGGTGCCACCCCGGTTTACGGTGGAGGGCGGGCCGAAGTAGTAGAGCATCATCTGCCCGATGCTGTCGGTGTACAACTGGTGTTTGGCGAGGGTCACCCGGTCCTTTGTGATCGCGAGCAGTTCGGGCGAGAGCGGCAGCGGCAGGCGGAGCTACGCCATATAAGCGGCTACCGCCAGCGAGGGACCCGGCTCGCCATTCTGGGCCCGGATGAAAAGGGGAATTCGCCGGATCTGCCCATCGCGGTCGGGCAACACGTTGACATGACCCATCAGCCAGGCCGCGTCGGCCAGCACCGGCGTCGGGTAGGTGTACTGATCGTATTGGATCAGGTTCCCGGCGTGGGTGGTGCGCAGCGACTGGGTATTGCTCCCGGCAAAAGCCAGCACCACATGCCGCCTCTTTGCCTCATTATTGGTGATCGCCTCCGCCACTACCGGATCGTCCGCAGTCGGGTTGGCGAACAACACGTCGAAGGCGATCACGCGCGCGCCGTCGGCGCTGAGCTGGTCGAGCAATTTGGCGTGGACCGAGCGCGACCAGTCGGTCGGCGAGCGCCCATAGGCGGCCAGGCTGGCGTCGTCGATAGCCACGATGGCGACCAGGTTGGTGGTGGGCCGGGCGACGTACAGGCGGTCGGTCAGGCCGGTGCGGATGTCGGCGAACATATTCTGCCAGACGGCCAGGGACATCACGATCCCCACGATCAGCCCGACGATCAAGCCGCCGCGCAGGCGGCGCAGGGGATGCTGGGGCGTGAAGATCAGGCGCAGAAGTCGCGCTGTCAGGCGGCTCGGTAAGGGTCGCATGAAGATTTCCATTCTACTCGTACTGAGGAACTTAACGGAGATTATAGCAAAAAGCCCGCGACCACTAACCTCATCCTTCCGGCCACGGCGGGTGATCGGGATCGTCCAGCGCCGCGAACGGCCTGGCCTGCCGCATCTCCGGGGGCGTGAGGTCCTGCGATTCTTCGCGGTGCTCCAGGATCAGCGGTGCAAACAACGCGCAGAACATGAATTGGAGACCGACCAGTCCCAGGCAGGCGTTCAGCCCCGCCAGCCCCACGATCAGCGCCTCCACGCCCAGCCCGACGGCGATCTGGCCGAGGCGGACTGCCGGTGGGCCGGACAGGTCCACGGGGAACTTCCGGGAGCCGTGATACTCTTTCGTCACGATCAGCCAGCCGCCATAGACGAAACACATCATCGCCAACAGGACGGCGTCAGCACCCTGCCCCATCGTACCTCTCCTCAGCCTTCCGGCCAGCCGCGCGTACGCTTGCCGGAGTCGTCCAGCGTACGCTTGCGCTTGGGCTTGATCTTGAGCTTCTCCCCGGCCTCGCGGCGGATGGCCGAGGTGACGAATCCTTCGACCGCGAAGACTCCCCCCACGCTCACCAGCAGGAGCAGCGCGGCGCCAGGATCAGCGCGCCCCCGGCCCCGAACAGCCCCGCGACGATGAGTCCCCCCAGGAAAAACACGAACGTTTCCCCGGTCTTTTGACCCCAGCGCGGCGTCCACGAGGCCGGATAATGCGCCAACTGCCACCACAACAGCACGCCCACCACGCCTACCGCCAGCCCGCCGATCAGTTTCATCATCTCCGCCCCCTATCCGTTACCCACATCTCTTGAGGTTAATTGTCCCGGCCTCACCCCCCAGCCCCCTCTCCATTCAAAAAGCCCAATGGAGAGGGGGAGCCGCACGTTTTTTCCCCTCTCCCATCGCTCTCTATGGGAGAGGGGCCAGGGGTGAGGGCCACTGGTGGGTAACGCATACCAGTGTAGCACCGCCGCCGCCCGGAATCCTGCCCCGGCGCTGACATCCGCCTGACAGATCACACCGTCGCGCCGGAGGCCTTAAAATCGAGGCTGTTGATCACCTTCATGATCCGCGCGCGATCCTCTTCGAAGATGGCCCGGTTGCTCGCCCAGGCGGTGATGTCGTAGCGGGTGTGATCGTTCACCACGACCACGGTCAAGATGTAAAAGGGATCATCGCCGGGTTGGGGATACAGGAACTCACGCGCGATCCCCGGCAGACCATCGATCAGGATCGGCGTGTGCGAGACCAGTTCGACGCCGGAAACCCAGCCCCAATAATTCTCCCACAGGTCGGCGTCCGCATCCTCGGCGGTGCGCATCCCCTCGGCGAGCGGCTGGCGGGCGAACGCGATGGAGGTAAAGCCGTACTGATCATCGGTCAAGACCAGGAAACAGCCGTTGTCGTAGTCCTGGCAGAAGCCGTCGTTCAGCGCGCGGGAGGTCCACCAACTGTCGTATTTCAGGCTGAGATCGCTGCTAGAATACCGGTGCGGGCGGCTGTCGGCCCACAGCCACCCGGTTATGGCTACCGTGCCGATCACCGAGGCCGCGATCACGAAGCTCACCGTCTTGTCCACCCGGTAGGGATGCGCGCACAGCGCCGCCCAATCGTGCGTGGCCGTCCACGTCTTATAAGCGCCGCCCTGCCAATGGCCAATGATGATCCAGAACGCCAGGTTGGTCATCAGCGCGGCGATAAAGAAGCCCAGCGCGAGGACCGACCCGATGTTCAACATCAGCGCGACCAGACCGGCGATCATCCAGGCCAGGATGAGCAGGCCGCCCCGGGCGGTCAGCTTCCCCCATTCCGGCTTGCCCAGGCGCGCCCAGTTGCGCGTGTACTGCACCATCATGACCGGCGCAAACCAGATCCGCCACATGCCGATCCGGTTGGGGTCCGACGGTTCGTGAGCGGGTTGGGGTGGCAGCATCACGTCCTCCTCGTGGTCGAATATTAGTATCTACGTTACGCAGATCCCCATTCCAGGCGGTTGAGGGTTTACCTCACCCTCAACCCCCACCCCCTTCTCCCTCTCCAACTTGCCTGGAGAGGGAGAAGGGGAGGGCGTCCGCCGTATTCTCCCCTCTCCACGTCTTTTGGAGAGGGGCCGGGGGTGAGGTCAATGGCGAAGTGCGTAACGTCAGTTACCATCAGCGGGCGGTCGTAGATTGACGCTTGTTATTATACATGCTTAACTGAAGGGGGATATTTAGCTACGGCCAGCTTAAGGAGCGAAGTATGCACCGGGCGAGGTATGGTGTGGCGGGGGTGCTCATGCTCTTGATCCTGACGGCGTGCGAGCTTCCGACAGGAAAGAAGGACGCGATCCCGACCCTGTTCGTGCTGCCCACGCGGGCCGTCCTCGTCCTGCCCACGCCGACCCCGACGCCGACCGCGACGGCTACCGTCACCCCGTCCCTCACACCCACGCCACCGCCGCCGACCTGGACGCCCCGCCCCACCCTGACGCCGCTGCCGCCGACCATCGCCGCGACGCGCGCGCGCCGCCCGACGCTCACGCCGTTCATTCCACCGACCTACACCGCGTCCCCGGCGCCGGTCCACCACGAGTCCGACATGCCGCCGACCTATGCCCCGCCCACGCTGACGCCCACCATCGCGCCGACCAGCACCGTGTGGGTGCCGCCGCTGGAAATCTCCGACGAGACCTTCCAGTTCGAGGTGCTCACCTATCCGCTGTCGCCGGTCCTGGTCGAATATTACGCGCCCTGGTGCGGGCCGTGCACGCTGATGGCGCCGATCATCGAGCAGATCGCGTGCGAATATTACGGGCGGCTCAAGGTCGTGCGCATCAACGTGGACGACAACCCGGATCACTTCTGGGGCTACGGGCTGGACAGCATCCCGACGCTGCTGATCTTCAGCAACGGGACGCCGCTCAACAAGAAGCTGGGGAAAATCCCAATCGAGGACGTGCGCACCTGGATCGACGGCACGCTGGGCTGGTAGGGGTCACGCCGCGCCGACCACGACCGCCACGATCAGGAAGATCAGCAGGTAGACGAGATAGGGCGGTACCCACAGGAACGGGCGCAGCGCATCCCGCCACGCCGGGCCGGACGGTCGCGGCAGAAGGTGGCGCTGATAGCGGGTCCAGAGCCGCCGGAGAAAAAATCGCTGGCGGGCCTCATCCCCAAATCCCGTGGGCGAGGGGACTTCCGCGCTCTGCGCGATCAGCCAGGCGGGCGGCAGCACCATCGCGCTGTAAACCGGGATGAACAACCACCAGTACAGCGTCGGCAGCACCAGCCAGTAGACCGGGCTGAACAATCCCCCGCTGAAGCCGCCCCCGATCAGACCATCCGAGCCGATCTCGTACAGCCCGCCCAGCAGCAGCACGATCCAGGGCGAAAAGCGCCGGACGTGCTGCACGCGCACGAAAATGATCACCATGCCGACGTACCAGGGCATCGTCATCAGCAGGTCCACGATCAGATGCGGGGACGCCGCGACGCCGTGCGCGCCGACGATCTTCTCCACGCCCCAAAACAGGATCTCGATCAGCGCCGCGTTGACGCTGCCGAGGATCATCGCGTTCCGCAGGGGATGGCTCGCCAGCCGGGGCAGCCAGCGCGAGCGGGTTTGGTAGAGCAGCAGGGTATAAACGCCGCTGAGCAGGATCGAAATCCCGGTGGTCTGATCTTCGGGCGACGCGTCCACGTTGACGACCGTCAGCACGGCCAGGAACACCGCCCAGATCAGCCCCACCAGCGCGATCCGGCGCGGCCAGGGGGAGTCAGACTTCAAGTTCAGCGTCTTCGACCATTCCGCCATGTTTGACCTTCGGCTTTCGCTTGATCTTCGTGCTGCCGCGCGTCACCACGTGCACCACCACGCAGATCGGCAGCATGATCACCATATACGCAAACGCCAGCCCGATCGTTCCCAACGCCTGGAGATTCGCCATCTCCTCCGCCGTCCCGGTCGAATACAGGAAGGTCAACAGCGAGAACGTGATGACGACCACCCCCAACAGGACGATCCCCGCGCCCCACAGCGCCACGGCGGGACCGGCGATCAACCGGCGGCGCTCCCACAAGAACGCCCGCCACCGGATGGTCGTCTCGCCCCGGCGGGCCGTGCGCCAGCCCTGCACGATCCAAACCACCGCGATCAAAATTGGCCACACCCTTAACACCGTGATCATCGTCTTTTCCTCCTCAACCTGGCGCCCTCCACTCGTTCTTGCGCTTGGGCTTGGGCCTACGCTTCTTCTTACGCCGGGCCTCGACCGCTTCCTGCCAGCGGAGGACGCGGGCTTGCATCCGCGGCAGGGCGCCGATCCCCAGCAGCAGGACGGCCATCACGGTCAGCACGGACCCGGCGACGGCATAAATCAGGAACGCCACACTCACCAACACCGTGATACCGCCCACCAGCCCTATCCAAAACGCATTCGCGACCGGCTGGTATCCCGTCAGCAGCAGCAACGCCGTCCCCCACGCCAACACCCCAGGCACCAGACAACCCCAGAAGCCCATCACGAGGCCACCTTCCCGACCTGGGTAGCGGTGATTCCGGCGCAGGTCGGAAAGAATGCGATCCGGCAGATGGGTCCAGGGTTGCGGGAATCGCTCCCGGCGGAGAGCAGCCCAGAAATCCTGCACCCCCAGGAAAAACACGCTGCCCAAGAGGAACAGAGCGATGATGGGTGTTGACATGGCCGGTTCTCGTGGTGATACGACCGATAAGAACAGTGTAGCACGCCTGCCGGGTCCGATCCTCCCCCGCACCTGACATCCGCCTGACGTCGCCAGGACGCGCCAATCACTGGTAGTCGGCGCTGTCTACCGTCCTAAGTAGTTCCATTACTAACTTACGTCAACAGAAAATTCGCGAAGTGTTGACACCTACTATTTCTAGTGATTAAATTAATTTATCCATTCGTGGCAATCCAATCTCAATACTTCATATATAGTCAGGCCGGGAAGGCGGGGAGATAGTCTGTGTTAGATTTCGATCACACCACCCTAGCGGAGTTTCGGGATTTTGGGCGCTGGCTCTGGCAGCGCGCCGATCATTACGCCACTCATGAGGAGGTCAGCCAGTTCATCGCCGAGACCCTCTTCAGCGAATTCGTCCTGAACGGCGATCCGCAGTTGGCACTGGTGCGCATCTTTCGCCTGGTCTACGCGCCTGAGCTGCCGCCGGACCTCTTACAAACGATGGACCCGGCAGAACAGGCGGCGCTGGTGTTGACCGGGACCTGCGGTATCGAGGACAGTTGGTGCAGCCGCCATTCGTCCCAGCGGCACAAAGCGGTTCCCTTCAGCCGGTTGGCTTCGTCGGTCGAGTTTCCCATGTTCACGGAAGTGCTGGGCCAGATGGGCGTCGATCTGCAACTGCTGAGCGAGGGGATGCGGCTGGAGATGAGCGACTACATGGGGACCTACTACATCCCGGAGGCCCCGCGCTGTACGGCTTTCCCCTCCCAGAAGTCCTTCATCGAACCTTATGGGATTCAGTCGGCGGTCGGGTTTGGGGGCTTCATCTACGACCTGGGCAGCGAGATCACGCTCTACCTGCTGAGCGCCTTCTCCCGCGTGCCCATCACGCCGGAGGCTGCCGAACGCTTCTTCGTCATCCAGCCCTTTGTCGGGGCAGCCCTGGCCAGCCAGCCAGAGAGCATCGGAGTCTTTCGAGGGTAACCTCGACTCTTCGACCGGGGAGCGGGCCGGGCGGTCCGCTCCTAGCGGCGACATTACTCCATCAGTCGTCGCGCTTCCACTTCGCCTTGAGCCGCGCGACATCCACGCCGGACCAGAAAATATCCTTCGACCACAGCCGCGCGTTGAACAGGCACTGCGCCGCATAGACCGCTGCCAGCGCGCCCTTCACCGCCCACGACGGGCCATCGATGAGGCTGAGGCCGCTCACCACGGCGAGCAGCGTCCCCAGGTTGAGGCCCAGGATCACCCACACCAGCCGATCACCGTGCGTCCCATGCACAACCAGATACAGCAACGCGGAAACTGCCAGCAGCCCGCCTATCGACAATCCGATCATCATCCCTCCCTCACACCAATTCGTCATTCTTGCGCTTACGCTTGGGTTTGCGCTTGTGCTGCGCCACCAGCTTGCCGCGCCAGCGCTCGGATCGCGCTCTCATCGAAGGGACGACGAGAATCACCGGCAGGAGCAGGAGGCTAAGCAATGCCAGCGCGCCCAGGGTCAGCAGTCCCGCTGATGCTCCCATGATCAGCAAGGCGACTACGACGGCGACAAACATGATTGAACCAAACAGTATCGTAACAGCCGCTTGCCGGTAGCCGAACAGCAGCAGCAGGCCGCAGGCCAACAGCCCTACACTCAGGGCCAGCAGTATCCCAAAAGTGGTGGCTAAACCATCTTCATCCTGACGACGGAGATGCTTTCCGCGCTGATGAGTTGTGTCCCAAACATTCCAGGTACCCAGGAAGCTCAATCCGCAGAGGACGAAGAGTATCAAGGCATACCCCATAGCAGCACCCGTTTTCGAGTGTTCGATACCGGCAGTATAACACGCCCGCCGCGCCCGATCCTGTCCCGGCGCTGACATCGCTCTGACATCGGGGTGAAAACAAAAGCGAGCCGCTAGGCCCGCTCACGTTTTCTGCTGGTTATCCGTCGCTACGCCGCCTCGATGCGGCGCGCGTGAGCAATCTCGTGACGCTGGATCGGTCGCACCTGCGCCGCGAAAACCGACACCACCGCTACCGTTTCGCCATCGAGCGCGACGAACTCCACTTCGTAGCCTTCTCCGTCGCCATGCACCAGTACGACCGTGCCGACGTCACCGGCCCGCAAATCATGCTCGGAAATGTCTCCCGTCAGGACCACACGATCAAGTTCCTGGATCATCTTCGCCACTTTCTCTTTCTTCCTCAATTGGGTAGGCCGTCACAAATCGAGGAGTATCCTTACCGGTATCGACAAACCACACCGCCCTGATCCTGGGATTCCGATGATCAGGGGTCTTCAATTCCCCCTCGATAATATAGCGCATACCAAACGGTGTCGGCTCAGTTTCGGCCAATTCATGTTCTGAAGCATGATGCAGCAGTTGCGCTGCTAATTCCTGCCACGCGCCTGACGAAAAACCGAAACGTACAAAAAAGATCGCTTTCCCCCGCCCGTCCGGATGAGAAAACGAAAGTAGATAATCGACAATCTTAGTCTCAGGAATAACAGCGTTTTCACGGTTAGGCAGATGCAAGGTTATCCCTTAAAACGCTAAAGACGATCCGGCGGATCGTCTTTAAGTGTAGCATAGTTTGAGCAACCTTCAGAAACTACTCCACGCGCTCGAAGACGTGGGCGACGGCGGTGCTGCCCAGTTCACTCACGCTTCCCAATCCTCGATTTTCAGACCGGGAACTCGACCAAATTCGCGGAGGTTGTGAGTAACCAAAATCAGTCCATTCGCCAGCGCGAATGCAGGTGTTCGTATCGAGTAGATACTTCATTCCAGCGGCTCTCGTTCTTCAAACGGAAGCTGCGGCGGACGCTCGATCGGATCGTCCGCCAGGATGCCCGCCGTCTGGTCGATAAACTCGTGCCAGGGTATCCGGCGGAAGGTCTCAACTTCTAGCTCATGCTTCAGGCCCGCGCTGAGATGTTCCAACAGCCGGGCCTTTTCGACCAACGATAACCGGTCAGCCAGGTTCACCGCTTGATCATAAAGAGTCATGGCTCAACCTCGTTGCTATACCGACGTAATGTTAGTATAGCCAACTTCCAGGGCCGGAGTCTACTCCACGCGCTCGAAGACGTGGGCGACGGCGGTGCTGCCGATCCCGCCCAGGTTGAGCGCCAGCCCCAGCCGCGCGTTGGGCACTTGATTATCCCCGGCCTCGCGGCGCAGTTGCAGCGCGATCTCCACGGCCTGATAGACGCCGGTCGCGCCCAGCGGGTTGCCGCGCGCCTTCAAGCCGCCGAAGGTGCTGATCGGCAGGCGTCCCTGGCGCGTGATCGCGCCCTCCGCCGCCAGCTTGCAGCCCTCGCCGCGCCCCGCCAGCCCCAGCGCCTCCAGTTGCAGCGCCGTCAGCACGGTATAGCTGTCGTGCAGCTCCGCGAGGTGCAGATCGCCCGGCATGATCCCGGCCTGGGTGAGCGCCCGCCCGGCGGCCAGGTTCGCCGCCCGCAGCCACAGCATATCGGCCCGGTTGTGCAGCGCCAGCGTATCGGTCGCCGCCGCGCTGCCGCGAATCCGCACCGGGCGCGGGACGAGATCGACCGCGCGCTCGGTCGTGGTCAGGATCACCGCCGCCGCGCCATCGCCTTCGGGCGCGCTGTCGAACAGGTTGACCGGGTCGGCCACGATGGGCGCTTTGGCGAACGCGCCGGGACGCATCTTGTTGCGGTACATGGCGTTCGGATTCAGCGCGCCGTTGGCGTGCGCGTTGAGGCTGAACGGCTCGAACTGGTCCAGCGTCACGTTATGCTCGTGCATGTAGCGCCGCATCAGCAGCGCCGCCATCGCCGCCGGGACACCGCCCGGCGAGGCTTCGTAATCGGCGTCGAGCACGGTCGCCAGCGAGGTATCGCGCTCGCTGCCGCTGCGGTCAGTGGCTTTTTCCACGCCGACCACCAGCGCCGTCTCGACCGCGCCGCTCGCCACGGCCAGATACGCCTGGCGCAGCGCCAGCCCGCCGGAAGCGTCCGCCGCCTCGACGTGCACCGCCTCGATCCCGGCCAGCCCCGCGAAATCCGCGATCAGCGTGGCGACGTGATTCTGCGCGCTCAAGCTGCCGCCCAGCGCATTGCCCACGACCAGCAGATCCGGCTGTTCGATCCCGGCATCCTTCAGCGCCGTCCGGATCGCGCCCAAAGCGATCTGGCGCAGGCCCAGGTTCCAGTGCTCGCCGACCGCAATCTGTCCTACTCCAACGATCGATACGTCTCGCATCGTGTCTAAATCCTTGTCTAAGTCATGCCTGACTCATGAATTGGTGATTAGTTGTTAGTTCTTAGTTTTTAGTGGTTAGTTCAAAACATTACCCGACCGGGGTGACCCCGGGCTGCGGTTTGCTTTTACTAAAAACTAAAAACTAAGAACTTGCTTGTCAATGCGCTGGCCCCCACACGTCGGGATTCAGGCCCAACAGCCCGTCGTCGTAAGCATGATCGGCGGGGAAATCCGCGCCGGACCACACCTGCTGCGACGTCCAGGGCTGCGGATCGCCGGTCCAGAACGGATCGTCCGGCGGCAGGCCCAGCGGCAAAAAACCCGCCGTGCACAGGTACAGGCTGCCGGTCGAAATATACGATTCGGCCAGCCCCGGCTGGTGCCCGCTCAAGCCGAGCGTGAGCCAGCCCGCGGGATCGAACGTGCCCGGCGCGCCCAGCGTGCGCCCGATCACTGCCGTCAGCGCGCTCCGCACCTGCGCGGGCGGCAGATCGTCCGGCAGCAGGTGGTACAGCGCCGCCTGGCCCAGCAGTTGGAACGCGCCCGCCCGGTAGCACAGCGAGCGCCCCACGACCGGATACGAGCCATCCGGCGCGATCAGCCGCTCTTGCAGCACGGCGTAGCGCTGCGCCCGCGCGCGCGCCAGGTCGCCCCAGCGATCCCAGTCGGCACGGCGGCCCCGCAGCGCGGCGGTGATGTCCAGCAGCATCGGGTGAATCACGAAGCTGTTGTAATAGTCGAAATGGAAGTGCGGCCCGTCGCCGTACAGACCATCGCCCAGGTACCACTGCTGGTGAGCACGCAGCGCGTAATCGATGCGCAGCAGGTCGGCTTGATCCGCGAACTGGGCGAAAAACGTCTCGACCATCGCCGCAAACAGCAGCCAGTTGTTGATGTTGGGAAAGATCGCGCCCGTCTGCTGGAGCGCCGCGATCAGCGCCATGCGCGTCCGCGCGTCCAGGTCGTACCATAAAGCTCCCGGCGCGCGCAGGATGGCGTGGGCCAGGAAGGCCGCATCGACCAGCGGCTGGCGCAGCTCGGCAAAGTTCAGGTAATCCGCCGACGCCGGATCGCACGCCGCCCGCAGCGCCTCGCGGGCCAGACCGGCCAGAGCATCGCGCTGCGCGGCTTCGTCGCCGGACAGGCCGGGGGCTTCCAGCCAGGGCGCGATCCCGGCCAGCGTCCGGCCCAGCGCCTCCAGGTGAGTGACGCGCGCCCGGTCGTCGGGATGGGCGGCTTCGACCGGCATGGTCGCTTTCAAACGGTGGTGCGCCAGCGCATCCAGAACCGGGTGCGCGATCCGGACCAGCAGGTCCACCCAGGCGCGGCGGTCGTCGAGTCCAGACATAGGTCAGTCTACCAGCAGTTTGCCGCGATAGCGGGTATACAGCGCGTAATCGATCTCGGTGCGGCGGGCGATGTACTCCCGCGTGCGCGGCGCGAGATCGCGGCGTTCGGCGATCCGGTCGCCGACCATGAGGTCGAACACGTCCGACCCGGCCCCGCTGCCGTAGCTGACCATGAAGATCCGGTCGCCCGGCTCGGCCACGTCCAGCGTCGCCGTCAGGCCCAACATGCACGACCCGGCGTAGACGTTGCCGACCCAGTTAGAAAGCAGGCCCGGCTCGATCTGGGCGTCGGTGAAGCCGAGCATCTGCGCGGCGCGCTGGGGGAATTTGACGTTGGGCTGGTGGAAGATCGCCCACTTATAATCGGCGGCGGTCGTGCCCATCATGTCCAGCATCCGCTGACCGGCGCTGACGGTGTGCTCGAAGTAAGCCGGTTCGCCCGTGAAGCGGTCGCCGTGGGTGGGATAGACCTCGTGGGCGCGCCGCCAGAAATCGGGCGTATCCGTAACATAAGAATAGCTGCCCTGGATCAGCGCCAGGCTCTCTTCCGCCGGGCCGACGATGTAGGCCGCACCACCCGACGCCGCCGTATATTCCAGCGCATCGCCGGGGCGTCCCTGGGCGGTATCCATGCCGACCGCCAGCACGTAGCGCGCCATGCCGCTGCCGACCAGCCCGATCCCGGCCTGCATCGCTTCCGTCCCGGCCTTGCAGGCGAATTCCAGGTCGGCGGCTTCGGTGTTGGGCGCCGCGCCGATGCTCTCCGCCACGATGGTGGACGTCGGCTTGACGGCGTAGGGGTGGCTTTCGCTGCCGACCCACACCGCGCGGATGTGGCGCGGATCGATCTGTGCCCGCTTGAGCGCGTTGTGCGCCGCCTCAATCGACATGGTGATCACGTCTTCGTCCAGCCCGGCGACGGCTTTTTCCTGCACCGGCGAGCCGCTCAGCCCCCCGGTCCACACGCGTGCCACCTCGCGCCCTGGCAGGCGGTAGCGCGGCACATAGGCGCCGTAGCCCACGATCCCGACCGGGCGATCCGTCTTGAGGACGCTCTGCCCTACCTTCAGAGGATTGGTCATGATAGTTTACTCATCTCCCTGATTGCAGCGATCAGTTGTCAGTGGTTAGTTTTTAGTGCTTAGTCAAAACAGGCGCGGTATCCCCCACAGGGGGAAGTCGTGCTAATCGTAGCAGGGGGCGGCTGTCAAAAGCTATCAGAGAGCTATCAGGCGCAGCGTGATCAGCAGGTCCTCGCCACCGGTTGGTTGGTTATCCAGGACAGGAAACGATACAATAAACCGGACAATATTCTGGACAAAAATACGGACAAGAAAATGCGCACCTATGAACAGACCCATCCCTGGCTGAATTTCCAACTCAACTTGAGTGCGGCCCCATACACCCTCTGGCTGCTGCTCGGACAGGCTAAGGCTACCTGCATGGCCATGACTGGGCTGCCTTTACTGCCCGACGTAGCCCGGAAAATGAGGACCATCTATCTCGCGAAGGGTGTCTTGGCGACGACAGCCATCGAAGGCAACACGCTGACCGAGGAGGAGGTTCAGAAACACATCGAGGGCCAACTGAGCCTGCCGCCGTCCAAGAAGTACCTGGGACAGGAAATCGACAATATTATCGCGGCCTGCCATCAAATTGCCGAGCGCGTCTTGACATCTTCGGACGCGTCATTATGTGTCGAAGAAATCAAAGATTATAACTGGCTGGTCCTGAATGATCTGGCCGTCGATGAAGACACCCTACCGGGGCAGATTCGACAACATCAGGTGGGAGTCGGGCGCTACCGGGGCGCGCCGCCGGAAGACCTGGACTACCTCGTCCACCGGCTCTGCGAATGGCTGAATACGGGCTTTGACGACTACGAAGCCGCCCTGGGCAAAATGGCGCTGCACATTTTGAAAGCTATCGCCGCGCACGTGTATATCGCCTGGATTCACCCCTTTGGCGATGGTAACGGGCGCGTCGCCCGCCTGGTGGAGTTCCAAATCCTGCTGTCCGCCGGAGTCCCGGATACCGCCGCGCACCTGCTCAGCAACCATTACAACCAGACGCGCACCGAATACTATCGCCTGCTCGACCAGTCCCACCGCCAAGCGGACGGCCTGTTGAATTTCGTCGCGTATGCGCTCCAGGGTTTTGTAGACGGCCTGGAAGAACAAATCGAGCATATCAAACAGCAGCAACTGCGCGTCCATTGGCGTAACTACATCTACGACCGCTTCAAGAACCAGGACAGCGCCACCGCTCAGCGCCAGAGAAGGCTGATCCTCGACCTCTCCGAACAATCTGAACCTGTGCCTCTAGTGGATCTGCGGCATGTATCGCCCCGCATCGCCGAAGCCTACGCAGGGAAGACGGACAAAACCGTGCTGCGCGACGTGATTGAATTGGAGAAGCTGGGCCTCGTCGAAAGGTCGGGCAAGAATGTCCGCGCCAACACCGACCTCATGCAGGCGTTCGTCCCGCGCACGCGCCGCTACTGATCCTTGCACAAATAGCTAAACTTTTGCCTGGGAGATTGACCTCACCCCTCAATCCCCTC
>CAYRWY010000096.1:0-15469 GCA_964427955.1 uncultured Anaerolineaceae bacterium | reverse complement strand
AAGATCGGCAGCGAGACCGTGCTGGGACGCTCGCGCAGGACGCGGCACAGCTCGATGCCGTCCATGCCGGGCATCATGACGTCCAGGATCACTAAATCGGGCGTTTCGTGTTCAAGTACCGACAACGCCTGATCGGCGTCCTTCGCCTTGAGGACTTCAAAACCGCCTCGTTCCAGCATGATTCCGATGAGGGTAAGTGCGCCAATTTCGTCGTCGACTACTAGAATCCGTTTCATCCCCGGCTATCTCCATCCTGTTGTTTTTGCCTGATAGCACACCCACCGCTATCTTTAAACAAGTTTAACATCAATCGCCTGCAATGCAACTTTGAAGGAAACCAGCCTTAAGAGTGTCTGTTTTCCCCAGTTTATACACCGCTTTGGCGCGCCGCGCCAACTATCACCACGAGGAAACAGCTCCCCCCTTGTATTTGACCCTGTCTTTCCTATAATACGTGCGCTGGATTCGAGTACCTGGACAGGAGTTTTCCGTGCCATTTCCGAACGGTACCACGGTCGCGTACGGCGACCTGATTATGATCATCGGCAAAGACCGGCGCACGTTTTTGCGCACCGTCGCCGAGGGCCAGAAATTCGATTGTCACCTGGGTTACATCAACTATGCCGACCTGATCGGCGTGCGTTTCGGCGCGCAGGTGCAGACCAACATTGGCCACAAGATGTTCATCCTGGCGCCGCATACCGACGACGTGATCCGCCACTTGCCGCGCGACAGCCAGATCATCTATCCCAAAGACCTGGGGTACATCGCCCTCAAGCTGGGCATCCGGCCCGGCATCCAGGTGATCGAAGCGGGGACCGGCAGCGGCGCGCTGACCCTGATGCTGGCGCTGCTGGTGGGCGAGACCGGCCACGTCTACAGCTATGAGCGGCGCGAAAATATGCAGCAGCGGGCGATGGCCAATCTCAAGCGGGTCGGGCTGTCCGACCGGGTGACCTTTCACCTGGGCGACATTCGCGACGGTTTTGTCGAAAACGACGTGCACGCCCTGTTCCTGGACGTGCGCGAACCGTGGGAATACATGCCGCAGGCGCGTGCCGCCCTGCGCGGCGGAGGCTTTTTCGGCGCGCTGGTGCCGACCGTCAACCAACTGGTCTCCCTGAGCGAAAAACTCTACGACGGCCCCTGGTACATGCTGGAGATCGAGGAGCTGATCTTGCGCCCCTACAAGACCATCCCCGAACGTATCCGCCCCGACGATCAGGTGATCGGGCACACCGGCTTTCTGGTGTTTGCGCGCGCCGTCGAGCGGGAATATCGCGGCGCGGGTGAATTCGTCGATGAGGCACGCCCGGACATCGAGTAGCGCCGGGTAAAAAGAGCAGGGGCCTATGGTGACCATACGCCCCTGCGCTATTTTTCGCTGAACGTGGATAGATACTAGACTTCTTCGTCTTCTTCGGCGGGACGGCGGCGGATCAATTCAGGCTCGGCCACGTCGCCTTCGGTCGGTTCCTCGACCTCGAGCTGCGTCAGGTAGCCGGTCGAAACGACCACGACCTCGGGATCGATGTGATACTTGACCCCAGGCAGCACGGGCAGGGCGGACGCCACGATGGTGTCGCCGATTTCCTTCAAGCCCGAAATGTCCACTCTGATTTCGGACGGCAGATTGCCCGGCAAGCACTCGATTTCGATGGCGTTGAGTTCGCGGCGGATCGCGCCACCGATCTTCTCGAACGCCAATTCATCGCCCACCAGCACCAGCGGGACTTCGGTGCGAATGGCGACGTCCATGCGCACGCGATAGAAATCGACGTGCAGCACCTCACCGCGCAGCGGATCACGATCCACGCGGCGGATCAGGGCGTTGTAGGATTCGCCATCGACATCCAGTTGGATCAGGTGCGTCCCACCGGCGGCGACCAACACCGGACGAAGTTTCAGCCAGTCCATCTGAATCGACAGGGATTCAAAAGTCGGTCCGTACAAGCTACCGGGAATTAATCCTTTTGCACGCAACTGCTTGACCTGCTTGCCAAGCACGTCACGCCGGGTTGCCTCAAGTACAATAGTTTCGGCCATCGAACAAGCTCTCCTCGGATTCTGTCAGCGGGCGCAATTGTAGCCAAACGTAAGGTTAGCGTCAATGGTGGATCAAGGCGCTGGACAACCCCTGACTCCTCGCGTTATGATCGCCCGCCACGACTGCCTGTAGATCGAGTGAAAACGTATGACGATTCGGCGCATGGTGGGCCGCGAACGGCTCATTCTGATCGTGATCCTGGGGCTGGGCATCGGGCTGCGCTTCCAGCAGCTCGGCGCAATTGAATATAACATCGACCAGGCCTACCCGGTCTGGCAGGCGATCCAGACGTTGGATCACGGCCATCTGCCGCTGGTGGGGCAGGGGACGTCGGTGCTGTTCGCCAACCCGCCGCTGACGGGCTATTTTTTCGTGCCGGTGATCGCGCTGCTGCGCCAGCCGTTGGCGGCTTATCTGCTGACGCTGGCGCTGAACAGCCTGGCCATCGGGCTGGCCTACCGGGCGCTGCGCGGGCTGATCGGAACGCGTCCGGCGCTGGTGGGCGCGGCCCTCTTCGCCGCCAACCCCTGGATCATCGAGGACAGCCGCCGCACCTGGGTGCAGAGTCTCGCGCCCTTTTTCGCCTGCCTGATCTTCTGGGCGCTGGTCCCGGTGCTGACCGGCACCACCCGCCAGCCGCGCCGCCGCCTGCTGATCGCGCTGATCGGGCTGGCGTTGTTCGCGCACACCTACCTGCTGGCCTATGCGCTGCTGCTCCCGGTCGGGCTGTTGATCCTGATCTTCTGGCGGCGGATTCCGAAACCGCCCCTCGCCATCGGCGCGGCCTTCTTCACGCTGCTGATGGCGCTCTACGGGATCGGGCTGGCGCGCCAGTGGGACGATACCCGCCAGCGATCCGAGCAGTTTTCGTCCGGGCACGCGCGGCTGACCAGCGAGGCGCTGGATCACGCGTTGGGCCTGGTGACCGGGCGCGATTATGCCGACGCGCGCGGCGTGACGGCCCCGGCGGACGATGCCGATCTCCGCGACGATCTCAGCGACGTGCTGCACGTCGTCTGGACTGCCGCCATTGCCACCGGGATCGCGCTGTCCGGGTGGAGCCTGTGGCGCGCTAACGGCCTCACCCCTAAATCCCCTCTCCGGCCTAGCCACTTGTCAGCCCAACCGACTCCCCCTCTCCCATCGTCTTCTATGGGAGAAGGGCCAGGGGTGAGGGCCAATTCCCTGATCCTGCTGATCTGGTTCCTGGTGCCGGTCGCGATGATGAGCGATGTCTCGCGCGTGGTGCATCCCTTCTACCTGCTGCTGACCGTCCCCGCCGGGCACGGCCTCGCCGCGCTGGGGATCGATCCGCTGCTGCGCCGCCGGAATGTCGGCTGGATCGCTGCTGCGCTGATCGTCGTCACCGTCGCGGTCAACGGCCTGAACGCGATCCGCTTCGCGCAGAACACCGCTGCCCATCCCGGCGAAGACCTGCCGGAGACACTCCCGCTGGCCGACGCGCTGGAATTGGGCCACCGGATGCGCGCCGCGCGCGAGCCGGGCATGGCGATCCTCTCGCCGATGGAAGCATGGACGCCCGTCACGCTGGTCGGGCACGCGATCCGCGTCGAAAAGATGGACGGCTTCGACCAGGCCACGCTGATCCCCGCCGCTGGGGGGCTGTACCTCACCCTCCAGCGCGATCCCGCCGTGCCGGTCGCGCCGCCGCTCTACGCCGATCCCGCGGGATCGCCGCTGCTCCTGGGCGACGGCACCCGGCTGGACCTCTGGCGCGCGCACCCGCGCGATCTGCTGATCGCGCACCCGGCGGACATCCCCTCCGACCTCGACGTGAGCTTTGCGGGCTGGACGCTGAACGGCGATCTGATGCCCGGCCAGACGGTGACGCTCGATACCTTCTGGCGGATCGACGCGCTGCATCCGGATCGCGGCATCTGGAATTTCGCCCCCTTCGTGCACCTCTACGATTCCGGCGGGACGCGCCTGCTGGTGGCCAACGGCCCGGTGGTTTCGGCGCTCAAGTGGGCGGGGGGCGATCTGCTGGTCGAGCGCATCACCCTCGCCGTGCCGGACGGCGCCATCGGTCCCTTCGCGCTCCGTGTGGGATTGTTCGACAGCGTGCGCGTGCGTGAGGACGGCGCCCAGGGCATCAACGCCATCTTCCGCATCCCGTCCGGCGGCGAGATGACCTACAGCGCGGATATTTCGATCCTGTCACCCGATCAATAAACGCACCGCGTCCTGGCCTGTCGGTTATTTGAGCATCAGCGGCACTAGCGTGAGCACCTGCACCGGCATGTCGGGCGTCACCTGGATGTCAGTCTCTGCTCGCGTGACCGTCATGTCGGCGGGCAGCGTCGCCAGAAATTCCTCGACCAGCGGAGCACCGCTCCAGCGCCGCTTCTCGCTCAGGCTGTAGTGCGTCGGGATCACGGTGCGGGCCTGGATGTGCGCCATGAACGGCATGATCTGGTCCGCCGGAATGACGTAGCCGTCGATGTTGACGAGCACCACGTCGGCATTCCGAATCTCCGCCAGCGCCTCCGGATCGGTGACGACCCCGGAATCACCCAGGTGCACGATTTTGATCCCCTCGATCTCGAAAACAAAGACCGTGTTGGCCATCGTGGCCGACGGACCGCTGGGCGATCCTTCGCGGCCTGCGTACGCGGTGATGGTCACCTCGCCAACCTGATACGTGCCGGGGCTGTCGATGATCTCCGGCTCTCCGCCGATGGCCTGGGTATTGTTGTGATCCGGGTGGGTATGGCTCACCGTCACGGCGTGGGCGGTCAAATCCTTGGGTAGCCGGTCCAGCCCGTAGGGGTGCGCGGAATTGCCGTAGGGATCGCTGATGATCCGCGTGCCATCCGGGGCGATCAGCAGGGTGCAGGAATTCCCAAGATACTGGAGCGCGACGACTACCGGGGTAGGGGAGGGCGTCGGAGTCGGACCTCCCATGAGCAAAACCGCGGTGAAAAGGGGAGCCGAAAAAACTAGTGTTCTCATGATAAGTTTATCCTGGCTATTTTCGGAGTCTATCCAGTTATACGGGGAGTTCCTGGAAAAACGCTTCACCCCACGCTTGCCCAACGTTCACGAATCACTCAGTCAGTTCGGTTGACATTCGCCGCGTCTGTCGGGATAATCGCGGTATGACCAGACGACGAATCTCTCTCCTGCTGCCTGCCGTGCTGCTCCTGGCTGCGGCAGCGGCCTGCAATATGACGCAGAAGCCGCAGACGGTGGTCATCACGGCCACGCCGAGCAACCCGGCGCTGCTCTACCAGCCGACGCCCACTGTGCCTTACATCACGCCGACGCCCCAGATCGTGCCCACGCCCACCCTGCCGCCGCACGTCGCTTTTGCCGACGCCGAAACCGCGCTGCACAACGGCGATTACGAAGGCGCGGTCGCTTATTTCGACGTGGTGATCGCCCAGCCGGACGCCGCGGCGGATCTGCGCGCTTCGGCCATGTACGGGCTGGGGGAGGCGGCGCTGCGCGAAGGACTCTACGATCAGTCCGCTAACGCGCTCAGCCGCTTCATCAGCGAGTATCCCAACGATGCACGCCTGCCGCTGGCGATGTTCCTGCGCGGCGATGCCTACCTGGGCTTGAGCCAGTGGCAGCCCGCCATCAACGATTTCAACGCCTATCTCAACCTGCGTCCGGGCCTGATCGACAGCTACGTCTACGAGCGTATCGGCGATGCCTACCTGGCACTGGGCCAGCCTACCCCATCGCTGGACGCCTACGCCCAAGCCGCGGCGGCCACGCGCGAAGTCTCGTCGCTGGCGGCGCTGCGCGAACGGGTGGCGGCGGGTTACCTGAACGCGGGCCAGCTTCAGCAGGCCGTCGCCCAGTACGATGCCATCCTGGCCGACGCGCAGAATCCCGCCTACCGGGCCAGCATCATGCTCCAGGCGGCGCAGGTGTTGATCAACGCGGGCGACGTGGCGACCGGTTATACGCGCTTGCAGCAGTTGGTCAACGACTATCCCGAAACCTATGCCGCCTACCAGGCGTTGAGCACGTTGTTGGGGGCCGGACTGAAGATCGACACCTACCAGCAGATCCTGATCTACGACGCCAACGAGGACTACCAGGCCGAGATCGCGGCGATCAATACCTACACCAGCGAGTTGGGCTACGCGACCGCCGAGGTGTTGATGCGGCTGGGTTATGCCTACCGCGAGGTCGGGAATTCGCAGGCGGCGCTGACCAGCTTCCAGACCGTGCTCGACTCTTATCCGACCGATCCCTCCTACGGCGAGGCGTGGCTCGAACAGGGCCGCACGCTGTTTCGGGGCGGCGACATCACCGGCGCGATCCAGAAATATACCGATCTCGCGACGCAGCATCCCGATCTGCCCCAGGGCGCGGAGGCGCTGTGGCGGGCGGGCTACCTGTACAGCACGCTGAACGATACGACCAACGCCCTGGCGACCTTCGACATCCTCGGCCAGAACTATCCCGGCACCGATTGGGCGCAGGATGGGCTGTTCCTGGGCGCGACGATGGCCTACAAGGCGGGCAATCTCGGCATGGCGACGCAGTTGTTCAGCCGCCTGGCCGCGACCGGGACCGGCGAAAATCAGGCGGCGGCCTACCTTTGGGTGGGGCGCCTGTACCAGTCGGACGGCAAAGATGACCTCGCCCGGCAGGCGTTCCAGGCGGCAGCAGCGGCTGATCCGGGCGGATACTACAGCCTGCGCGCCGACGATCTGCTGGCGGGCCGCGCGCCGTTCCAGGCCCCCACGACGCTGAATTTGCAGTCCGACGACGCGGCGGAGCTGACCGAGGCCGAGAGTTGGCTGCGCACCACCTACGGGATCACGCAGGAGGGCGCGCTCTACCCGCTCAGCGCGGCGCTGGAAGCCGATCCGCGCATGATCCGGGGCCGCGAATTGATGGTCGTGGGCGCATCGACGACGGCCTACGGCGCGGCGGAGATCGAGTTCGACGCGCTGCGCGCGGCGATGGAACCCGATCCGCTGGCGACCTACCAACTGGCGATCTACTTCCGCGATCAGGGCCTCTACCGCCTCTCGATCTCGGCAGCGGCCACGCTGATCGACAACTCCGGACAGAACGATTTCCAGGTGCCGCGCTACATCGTCCGGCTGCGCTACCCGATCTACTACTCGGACCTGGTGCTGCCCAACTGCGAGCAGTACCGCCTCGATCCGCTGCTGGTCTTTTCGCTGATCCGGCAGGAAAGCCTCTTCGAAGGCTTCGCGACGTCCTACGCGGCGGCGCAAGGCTTGATGCAGATCATCCCCGACACCGGCGAATGGATCGCGCTGCAACTGGGCTGGCCGAATTACCAGAACAGCGACGTCTACCGCCCCTACATCAACGTCCACTTTGGCACGTACTACTTGCGCTGGATTCTGGACACGGTCGATAATTTGCCCTACGTGGCGCTGGCAGGCTACAACGGCGGTCCCGGCAACGCCTCCCAGTGGCTCGGCATCTCCGGCCCGGACCTGGACCTGTTCGTCCAGGCCATCAGCTACGACGAAACGCAAACCTACGTGCGGCGTATATATGAGCAGTACAATGTCTATCGCGCGCTGTACGGATCGTGAGTGATGTTCTAAAGGGAGTTGTCAAGATGGGCACGGTTGGAAATATGACTCTCGACGAACTCAAAGCGTTGATTGACCAACGCATCCGTGAGCGATTGAGCAACCTTTTCGGTGAATTCGAGATCGACGAGGAAGAATTCTTCGCCGACGAGGTGGATACGCGATCCCTTGAGGATGTGCTTGCTTCCATCGACCAACACATGTGGACTCCTCCACCCGGTGCAAAGTCGTCCCTAGACCTGCTGCGGGAGGACCGGGAAAGTTAGATGACAACGTACCTCGTAGATGCCAGTGTCGTTATCGAGCGACTGATTCGTGGCCCCTATACCGCCCATGCGCAGGCGTTGTTTCGCCAGGCATTGGCAGGCGATCAATTCTTTGTGCCGGAGTTTTGCCTGCTCGAATGCACCAATGTGCTGTGGAAACAGGTGCGTTTTCAAGGGATGCCAGCCGGTCAGGCAAAACAACTCCTACGCGATTTGCGTGCGCTGCCCCTCAAGCGTATTCCTGTCAAGGCGATTTTAAACGTAGCCTTCGAGATCGGCCTGACTTACCAGCTTGCCGTCTACGATTCTGCGTATGTGGCGTTAGCGATCCGGTCAGGACTTCCATTCATCACTCTTGACCAGCGGCAGAGCCGGGCTGCTATTGCTGAAGGCGTCACCTTCAAATCAATCACAGACTTCAAACCTTAAGAAGATCGAGTTGGTAATCCCGAAACGGCGCACCCTATGAACGTTATCGAGACGCATAACCTGACCAAGATTTACGGGAACCGGCACATTTCACTGAATGGTGCGAATCTCGTCGTGCCGAAGGGGGCGGTCTTCGGGCTGGTCGGACCCAACGGCGCGGGCAAGACCACCACGATCCGGCTGCTGCTTGGCCTGCACAGCCCCACCGCCGGGACCGTCCAGGTCTTTGGCGAGCCGATGACGCCCAACGCCGTCGATCTACGCCGCCGGATCGGCTTTCTGCCCACCAATCCCCAACTCCCTAAAGACATGAATCCGGTCATGTACCTGGACTTCGTCGGCAAGCTGTCGGGCCTGCCCGCCGAAATCCGCAAGCCCCGGCTGGCGGCGCTGCTGCGCGCCGTGGGGCTGCTGTCGGCCAGTGCGCAGAAGATCAAGAACTTCTCCACCGGCATGACCACCCGGCTGGGCATCGCGGCCTCGCTCATGAACGACCCGGAGCTGCTGATCTGGGACGAGCCGACCGCCGGGCTGGACCCCGAAGGCCACAAGTACACCATCGACCTGATCCAGGAACTCGGCCAGGACAAGACGATCCTGGTGTCGTCGCACAACCTGGGCGACATCAAGAAGGTGTGCGATCACATCGGCATCATCAGCGACGGCAAGCTGATCTTCAGCGGGCCGATGGCCGAAATCAAGCAGTTCACCCGCTCCGGGGTGGTGTCGCTGGAACTCGAAGGTGACCTCGCGCCGCTGTTCGCGCAGTTGCAGGCCAATCCCCTTCCGGCTCGCTGGGAGCGCGATCCGAGCGGGATCACGCTGCATTTCTCCCAACCGGAACAGGCCGCCGCCGGGCTGTCCCAGGTGCTCCAACGTGTGGCCGACTGCGGTCTGACGCTGGCCGCCATCCATTCCCTGCACGACGAAATGGTCGATGCTTTTATCCAGCTTTTGGAACAGGAGCGCGCGCATGGCTTTTCAAGCATTCCCCGCCTGGAGACTCCGTCTGATGGCCTTTCAAGCGCTGGTGGAAGAGGACCTGAACAGCCTGGTTAGGTCGTGGGCCGTGCGCATCTGGCTGGGCCTGATGACCGCCCACCTGATGATCACGGTCGTTTCGGCGGGGTACGAAGGCACTGCCGCCGATGCGCTGGCCGGGCTGCTGGCGACTTTTCCGCTGATCTGGAGCATCTTCGTGATCATCAACTGTGCCGGGGCGGTGTCGTCGGAAACCGGCGTCATGGCCGACAGCGTCCTGAGCAAGGCTGTCACGCGCTACGATTACATCCTGGCCAAGCTGGCGTCGCGGCTGCTGATGGTGATCGGCCTGTACCTCACCATCGCGCTGGCGGGCGCCTACCTGATCTCCAGTTATGGCAGCGGTCCCCTGCCGCGCACCGGCGCCGCCTGGGGCATCCTGTCGATTGGGATGACGCTCGTGCTGCTGACGGCGGTCAGCGTCGCGCTCAGCACCCTGTTCAGCCGCACGATGGTTGCGATGGTGGTGGCGTGGGTGCTGTGGTACGCGGCGAGCGGGATCACGGCGTTGTTCAAGGTGTCGTATCTGTCCCCGCTTCAGATCGCGGATCGCCTGCCCCTCATCCTGCAAGGCGATTACGACGCCGTGCATCCCTGGCGGATTCTGATCGGCTTTGCCCTGCTGTCGGCGGCGGTGGTCGGCGGGGCGGTGCTCCACTTCGCCCGCAAGGATTTGTGAGCCAGACCAACGGGAAAGGTCAAAGCTATGGTGCGCCCCGCTCCAAACGCGCTTAAAACCGCTCAAGTCCTGTTCTGCTTGAACGCCGCCATCTGGTTGGCGATCGGGGTTGAGAGTCTGATCCGGGTAGCCCATGACGGCTCGGCGCATCAAGCCACCGCGCTGATTATTGCCGTGATGATGTTCGGGAATGTGAGCGCCCTGATCTTGAGTGGTTGGGGCATTGGAAGGGGGGGCAAGCGCTTCTACTTCCTGGCGGTGGCCGTGTTGATCGTCAATATCGTGCTCACCGTGACGGACCAATTTGGTCTTCTCGACCTGCTCACTTTGATCATCGATTTCATTCTGCTGGGAATTCTGCTCGCCGCCCGGAAATGGCTGATTGGAGAAAGTAAGGCGGGAGTCCCTTCCTGACTCTGCCGTTCCCCGCTTCCCTACTTCCCCACCGAATCCCGATTCGACGCCAGCACACGCGCACATTACAATAGCGGGCTGTGCTGTCAGAGGATCTTTTTTTGGGAGAAGAGCATGGTGAATACACCACTACTGGTTATCCTGGCCGGGGGGGCCAATTCGCGGCTGTGGCCGCTCGAACAAAAATCTTTGATCAAGTTCATGGGGCGCCCGCTGCTGGCGCTGCAACTGGAAAATTACGCGCGCCTGGGCTTGACGCAGGTCGTGGTCATTGCCAATCCTGACAATGCCGCCATGATGGAGGCGGTGGTGGCGCAGATTCCCCATATCCAGGGGACGGTCATCGTCCAGGCGGAGCCGAAGGGTATGGGATCGGCGCTGTTGGAACTGGACGGTTATTTGAAGCGCTACGGCAACCAGGCGATCTACGTCACCCAGGTGCACGATCTGACCGACATGGTGCTGCACCAGCGCATGTTGACGGAGAGCGAGTCCGACAGCGCGCTGTCCTATCTCGCAGGCTATCGCGTCAGCGACTATTTCCCCGGCGGCTATCTCGAAATCGAGCCGGGCGGGCGGATCAAGAGCATCATCGAGAAGCCGGGTGCGGGGCACGAACCCAGCGACCTGGTGAGCATCGTCGCGCACATTCATTCCGACGCCGCGCTGCTGCTGGACGCTATCCGCGCCGAATACGCCAAACCGGACCAGACCGACGACCATTATGAGCGGGCGATGGCCCACCTCATGCAAGATCACGTCTTCCGCGTGGTGCCCTACGACGGGCCGTGGAAGGCGATCAAGTATCCCTGGCACGTCCTGGACGTGATGGACGCGCTGCTGGCGCAGATCCAGGGCCAGCACATCTCCCCGGAGGCGGTCTTCGAGGGCAGCGTCCACGTCAAGGGCAACGTCGTGATCGAACCGGGCGCGCGCCTGTTCAACGGGGCCACCGTGATCGGCCCGGCTTACATCGGGCGTGGCGCGATTGTCGGCAACGGGGCGCTGGTGCGCGATTCGATGATCGGCGACGGGGCCGTCGTCGGTTTTGCCACCGAAGTCGCGCGCAGCTACCTGGCGGATCGGGCGCATACCCACGCCGGGCAGGTGCTCGACTCGATCCTGGACGAAGATGTGAACTTCTCCGCGACCTGCACGACGGCCAATCTGCGCATCGACCAGGGGCCGGTGTCCAGCATGGTCAAGGGGCAGAAGATCAACACGGGCCGCAGCAAGCTGGGGCTGATCGCCGGGAAACGCGCCTTTGTCGGCGTGAACGTGATGACCATGCCCGGTGTCAAGATCGGGCGCGATGCCGAGATCGGCCCGACGACGGTCGTGCGCCACGACGTGCCGGACGGCGTGCGGGTCTGGGTCGAGCAAACGCTGCAAATGCAGGAGCCGAAAGATCAGAAAAGCGGTGATTAGTTTTTAGTTCTTAGTTGTTAGTTTTTACTAATAACTAATTACTAATAACTAACCACTCTTCTAATCGACGACCGCAAAGGACAACCAAACATGATTCAGGCGGGCATTTTCAAGAAATACGACATCCGCGGCAAGGTGGGCGACGCCCTGACCGAAGAAGCCGCCCTCCAGATCGGGCAGGCGTTCGGCACCAGCCTGCGGCGCCAGGGCATTCAGGAAGCGGTCGTCGGGCATGACAACCGCCTCAGTTCGCGGGTGCTGGCCGATGCCGCGATCCACGGCCTGATCCGGGCGGGCTGCAAGGTCACCGACATCGGGCTGGTGGCGACGCCGGTGGTCTACTGGTATTCCGTCGAGGCCGGGAACGTGGGCGGGCTGATGATCACCGGCAGCCATCTCAAGCCGGACATCAACGGCTTCAAGCTGTCCATCGGCAAGCGCAGCCTGTACGGCGAGCAGATTCAGTCGCTCTACCAGATGATCGTCTCCGGCGATCTGGCGGTGGGGGAGGGGCACGCCGTGGCCGACGACAGCGCCAACGAGCGCTATCTGGCGATGGCCGAAAGCAAGCTGCACCACGCCCGCCCGCTCAAGATCGTGGTCGATGCGGGCAACGGCATGGGCGGGATCTACGCCGTGCCGCTGCTGGAAGGGCTGGGCCACCAGGTGACCCGCCTGTACTGCGAGCCGGATGGCCTGTACCCGAACCACCAGCCCGATCCCCAGGAAGCGGAGAATCTGCGCGAGCTGGCCGCGACGGTGCTGGAACAGCACGCGGACCTGGGGCTGGCCTTCGATGGCGATGCGGATCGGGTGGGCGTGGTCGATAATCGCGGCCTGACCATCTCGGCGGATCGCGTCCTGGTGCTGTTGGCGCGCGATACGCTGAAGCGCCATCCGGGCGCGACGGTGGTGGCCGACGTGTTGAGCACGCAGGTGTTGTTCGACGAAGTGACCCGCGCGGGCGGCAGGCCCCTGATCTGGATCAGCGGTCACTCGATGATCAAAGCCAAAATGGCCGAAGAAGGCGCGCTGTTGGGCGGCGAAATGAGCGGCCATATCTTCCTGGGCGACGAGTATTACGGCTTCGACGATGGAATCTTCGTCGCGGGGCGGCTCGTGCAGATCCTCACCGCGCAGGATCAGCCGCTCTCGGCGCTGATGTCAACCGTGCCCACCTTGTATGCTACGCCCGAATACCGTCCGCACTGCCCGGATGAGCGCAAGGCCCCGGTCATCCGGGCCGTCTACGAGGCGCTCAAGGACAAATACCCGATCAACGACGTGGACGGCGTGCGGATCACCTTCGCGAATGGCTGGGGCCTGCTGCGCGCGTCCAACACCGAGCCGGTGCTCAGCCTGCGCTTCGAGGGCCAGACCGAGGCCGACGCGCTGGAATACAAGCGGATCGTGCGCGAGGCGCTGCTCGCCGCCTATCCCGAAGTCGCCGTGTTTTAGGGCGTTTGAAAAGGTGCTCAAGCCCCTCCCTCTATCCCTCCCCACAGGCGGTTCATCGTCCGACACTTTTAATAAATGGGAAGACTCGTAGGGGAGCACCGGCGTGTGCTCCCGCGGGCGGACACCTTGGTCCGCCCCTACACGATCAAAAACTGTCGGAGACTGAACCCCAGGCGGCGAGGGACTCAAGAGTCACTCCTCCTTTCCTCCGCTCGCGATGCTGTCATACCTCACCCCTAAATCCCCTCTCCAAGTCTGGAGAGGGGGCCGGGGGGTGAGGTAAATTTCAGCGGGTGTCAACCGTTTTCCCTCGAAATTCGGGATAACTCATGTTCCTCTCCCCGCCGCGCCGCTTGTCGCCCCTAACGTTGTAATATAAAATGAGCGTGGAAAATTTCCTATCTTGATAGCAGTGCCCCCTGGAAGGCCGTTATGCAGCGCAAATCCTGGCCTATCGTACGGAGTTGGCTGATCCTCGGCGGAGTCTTTCTGGCCGTCGGGCTGTTTTTCTACACCGGCTATCGCCTGGGCAAGTCAGAAGACCTGCGTCACCAGGGCGCGACGCAGTACTCGGCAGGGTTCTTTTCGGATTCCCTGAGCGCATATGACGAGGCGCTCCAGAACAATCCGAAGAATGCCCATGCCTACCTGGGGCGCGGCATTGTGTACTATGACCTGGACCAGTACGATCAGGCCATTTCCGACGTGAATCAGGCGCTCAAGCTGGGCGGGGTGGATCTGGCGGTCGCGTACGGGACTCGCGCTGCCGCCTACTACCAGTTGGGCCAGCTTGACCAGGCGCAGGCGGACCTGGCCCTGCTCGAAGCGAACCCCCGGACGGCTGACGATTACTACATGCTGGCCTGGACCTATGGTGATTTTGACCGCAGCCAGGAATCCGCCGACGCCGCGACCCGTGCGATAGAGTTGAATTATTCGCCGATGAGCGACGTCTACACGACGCGGGGTTATGCTTACAGCGATCTCGAAGATTACGAGCGGGCGGTCGATGACTTCACCCAGGCCATCGTCAGCGATCCTGACTACGTGCGGGCCTTCTACGGTCGCGCCTGGGCGTATTACGATTGGGACAAATACGACCTGGCCATCGCGGACGTGACGCGCGTGATCGAGAGCAAGTATGAGCCGCTTTACAAACCCTACCTGCTGCGCGCCAGGGCCTACTATTATGCCGACCAGGACGACGCCGCGCTCCAAGACCTGGCGTATGTCACCACGACGGCCCCGGAGGTGTCAGACGGTTTCTACTGGCAGGGGATCGTCTTCTACGACCAGAGTGAATACGAGCAGTCCATCGCCAGCTTCACCACCGCGATCACGCTCGATCCCGAAGATCGCTATGCCTACTACCGGCGCGGCAGGGACTATATGTCGTTGGCCCAGTACGATCAGGCTGTTGGCGACTTCACGACCGCGATCAGTTTGTATTCGGAGTACGCCGGTGCCTATTACCAGCGCGGCCTGGCGTACCAGTACAACGGCGACTGTCCCCACGCCATCGACGACTTCACGCGCGCGGTCGAACTTGACTATTATGCGTCGGACGACGCCCTGTCGGCGCGCGCCAGTTGCCACGAGGACGCCGGTCAGTTGGATGAGGCGCTGGCCGACTATACGCAGCTTATCGAGCTTGACCCGGATAATCCCGATGGATATGCTGTGCGAGGCGGGTGGTATTTCCGGCAGGGGCGCATCGACGAGGCGCTGGCCGACTACACCCGGATGATCGAGCTTGAGCCGGATGATACCTGGGGGTATGATCTGCGCGCCGGGGTGTATCTCCAGGAGGGGCAGGTCGACGCGGCGCTGGCCGACTATACGCGGATGATCGAGGTTGCGCCGGAGGATACCTGGGGGTATAGTGCGCGCGCCGAGGTGTACCTCGATCAGGGGCAGGTCGACGCGGCGCTGGCCGACTATGGACGGATGATCGAGGTTGCGCCGGAGGATACCTGGGGGTATTGGCTGCGGGCCCAGGTGTATCTTCAGCAGGAGAACTTCGACGCGGCGCTAGCCGATTATGCACGGATGATCGAGCTTTGCCGGGAGGCTACCGGGGGGTATAGGCTGCGTGCCGAGGCCTACCTCGTTCGGGATAAGTTCGACGCAGTGTTTGCGCGCTACAGTC
>CAYRWY010000095.1:0-15771 GCA_964427955.1 uncultured Anaerolineaceae bacterium | reverse complement strand
TTTGATAAACAGGTTCAGTAGTTCAGTGCGGGTGTAGCCCAGCATCTCGCAGCCCAAGGCATTGACGTTCAGAAAAGGGCCATCATGCATATAGATGAAGATTCCGTCCGGGGCCTGTTCGAACACAGCCCGAAACTGGCTTTCGCTGATGGCCAGCGCCTCGCGGGCACGCTTACTCTCGGTGACATCGTGGATATGAACCAGGACGGCGTCGCGCCCGGCGAGGCGGACGGTATGAGAAATCACCTCGACGTCGAGCAGCTCGCCGCTCCTGGTCCGGTGCTGCCAGCCCCCCGAACTGCGCAGAGAGGACCGGGGCTGCGCCAGGTAGCTGACCAGGCGCTCGACCTGTTCCGGCGGACGCAGGTCTTTGATCGTCATCGACAGAAATTCATCGCGCCTGTACCCATACTTGACGATAGCCGCCTCGTTGACATCCAGGATCTCGAGGGTGGCGCGATCGTAGATCCACATCGGGACCGGATTCTCGGCAAACAAGTAACGCGCATTGTCCGAGTGATGTCCGGACTGGCGGTGAAGCACTTCGCGCAGCATGGTGAGCGGGAGCCGATCCAGCGCCTGGTCCGGAACGACATCGTGAATCCCGGCAGCGATCAACGCCTGGGCATACGCCAGGTCGTCTTGTGGAACAAGGGCGATCAACGGCAGATAGGAGTTTTCGAGGTGAAGCTGCCGCAGCACGTCCACCGCACCCCACCCTGGCGCGCTGTCGTTGGCCACGATTACATCGGCGGTCATTTCGTGCAACGCCCGGCCCAACTCTGACGCCGTCTCGATCGGGTACAACGCCCACTCACTGCCCGCACGAGACAGTTCATGCCGAATCCGGTCCTGCAATTCACCGGAAGCGCCCGTCAGGAACGCAGAAAGCATACCCCCTCCTGGCGACACGATTGCACATACAAACATTGTAACACAATGATGAAATAATGGTTATCGCAGTTTGCATTAACTCTACGGACACCGCCGCGTCACATCCCGGCAGCGGGCTTGCGCTGAGCCAGGGCGGTAGGCAGCCCGTCAATGCTGATCAGGTTATTCTGCTGCTGATAGTCGGCCAGCCCGGCTTCGCCCCGCTTGTCAGCCCACTTGAAGTGGAAATCGCGCTCGCCCGCGTACTCGTAGAGCGGCACGCCAAACCCGCACGAGGTCTGCACGCGCGCGATGTCGGCCACGATGATCTGGCGGGTGCTGGGGTACAGGGTGAAATGCGGCGCCAGGGCGGCCCATTCCGGATCGCCGGGCAGGACGCTGTGCCCCGTGCCAAACAGCCGCAGGATGTTGGGCGGACCGTCGAACGCGCAAAACATGAACGTGATCCGGCTGTTTTCGAGGAGGTGGGCCGAGGTCTCGTTGCCGCTGCCGATCAGGTCCATATAGCCCACGCGCTGAGGCGAGAGCACACGGAAGCAGTCCAACCCTTTCGGGGAGAGATTCACGTGCCCGGCGGGGTCCAGCGGCGCGGTGCTCACGAAAAACAGGTGCTGGTGGTCGATGAACGCCCTGATCTCAGCCGTGATGCTGTCGTGTACTTTGGCCATTGGTCCTCCCCTGGATAAAGTCGTCGTGCCCTGATCGTAAAACGATCTGCCGAATCCGCCAAGCGCGCCGACTGGCCTGAGCGCCGGTTTTGGTGTATGGTGAAAGATGGAAAAATTGACGTTTTAGAACAAACGTGCTATGATCGTAGCAGACTAACTGACCGGCGTGAGCAATTCTGGAGCAAAAACTATGGCTGATGATCCCCGCCGCAAGGCATTGGAAAATACCCTGACCGACCTGACCAAACGGTTCGGTGATGGCGCCATCGTGCGCCTGGGTGACGCCACCCATTTGCAGGTGGAAGTGATCCCCACCGGCTCGCTGGCCATCGACCTGGCGTTGGGCGTGGGCGGGCTGCCGCGCGGGCGCGTGACCGAAATCTACGGCCCGGAAAGCTCCGGCAAGACCAGCCTGTGCCTGAGCGTGATCGCCGAGGCGCAGAAGATGGGCGGGGTGTGCGCTTTCGTGGATATGGAACACGCCCTCGATCCGGTCTATGCCCAACGGTTGGGCGTGGACACCGACAACCTCTACATTTCGCAGCCCGACACGGCCGAGCAAGCGCTCGAAATCACCGAAGCCCTGGTGCGCAGCGGCGCTATCGACGTGGTGATCCTGGACAGCGTGGCCGCGCTGGTCCCACGCGCCGAACTGGAAGGCGAAATGGGCGACAGCCACGTCGGTCTGCAAGCCCGCCTGATGAGCCAGGCGCTGCGCAAGCTTTCCGGCGCGATCAAGCAGTCCAATACCGCCGTGCTGTTCACCAACCAACTGCGCGAAAAAGTGGGCGTGATGTTCGGCAACCCTGAAACCACGACCGGCGGGCGGGCGCTGCGCTTCTACGCCACCATCCGGATCGACATTCGCCGCATCCAGGCGATCAAGCTGAAGGATGACGTCATCGGCAACCGCACGCGCGTCAAGATCACCAAAAACAAGGTCGCGCCGCCCTTCCGCCAGTGCGAAGTCGATCTGATGTACGACCGCGGCTTCAGCAAGGAAAGCGACATCCTGGACCTGGGCGTGGCAGTCGGCGTGATCGAAAAGCGCGGGGCCTTTCTGCGCTACAACGACGGGCTGATCGGTCAGGGCCGCGAAGCCGCGAAAGAGTATCTGCGCAAGTCGCCGGAACTCATGTACGAACTGGAAATCCTGATCCGCGAGGCGTACAACATGAACCCGCTGGCCGCGCTGGCCAGTTCGGGCGCCGACGACGGCGGCGGCGCGGAGGAGGCCGAGGGTGCGGCGGGCGAGGAGTAAACCCGCCAACATTAACGCTTGATGAGTATTTCGACCGCTCTCCGGGGAATGGAGAGCGGTTTTTGTTCGCCGGTACCGGAGTCTTTACCGCACGATTGGCGAGTTCCCGCCGGACCCCGTATAATTTGATTGTTTCGACAAAGAATAAAGTATCAGTTAAGGATACTCTCATGGCAGATAACATTCCCGACAATAGCAAGCGTGGTCTAGAGAGCAGCGAGCTTCCGCCGTCTGCCAGACCCTCCGATCAACCCGGCTCGCAGCGGCTGACCTTCGTCGTTGCGGCGGGGGCTGTCGTCGTGTTCGTCATCATCCTGATCGCGCTGGTGAGCGGTGGATCGAGCAACAAAGATTCCGTCAGCTCGGACGAGGTCCGCCAGATCGTGCAGGAAGTCGTCGGCACGCAGATCGCGGGGCTGCCGGTTTCTGGAGATGGGGTCAACGCCGCCCAGATGCAGCAGTTGATCGACGATGCCGTCAACACCAAAGTCGCGGCGATGCAGCCCACCGTGACGCCGATCCCCCCCACCCCGACCGTGATCCCGCGCGGCGTAGCCGAGGAAGACGATCCGTACCGTGGGCCGGATGATGCCCCGGTCGTCATCGTGGAATTTTCCGACTTCCAGTGCCATTACTGCGGAGTCTGGTACCAGGAGACTCTGCCGCAGATTCTGGAGAGCTATCCCACCGAGGTGAAGTTCGTCTATCGCGACTTCCCGATCTTCGGCGATGACTCGGTGCGGGCCGCGCTGGCGTCGCAGTGCGCCAACGACCAGGGCAAGTTCTGGGAGATGCACAACCGGCTGTTCGACCATGCCGTCAACCAGGAAGAGACCACCCTGAGCGAGGAAACCCTGGTCGGCTATGCCGAGGATCTTGGACTCGATACGCGCAGCTTCGCCGACTGCCTGTCCAGCCAGAAATATCTGGCGGAAGTCCAGGCCGACTACCAGACCGCCGTGGATTACGGCCTGCGCGGCACGCCGGGCTTCGTGATCGATGGCGTCGTGTACACGATCGGCGCCCAACCGTTTTCGGTGTTCGACCAGATCATCAAATCCGAGCTGGCCAAGGGTGAATCGTCGGAAGGATAAGCATCCGGCAGGTGATTTCGCGCGGAAGATCATCAATATCCAAACCTACCGTTGACCCACCCGTAAGGAAAGGGTATAATCCCGCGCGACATCAACACCCGACGACCGACATAAACCCGGTGTACCGCACCGGACCAGATAAAGATACGAGGAGTACGTTCCATGACGACCGAGAAGCCCACACTTACCTCTATTGATGAGATTACCCCCAAGATGGAACTGACGGGGACCATCAAGAAGATCGAACTGTACGGGGCACTGGTGGACGTCGGCATCAGCCAATGGGGCCTGCTCCACATCTCCCAGATTTCCGAAGATCATGTCAAGAACGTGAGCGACGTGCTCAGCGAAGGCCAGCAGGTGACGGTCTGGGTCCAGGAAGTGGACCGCAAGCGCAACCGCATCAACCTGACCATGAAGAAGCCCGCCGCCGTGGATTGGAACGACCTGGCCGTCAACGGCGTCTTCACCGGCACCGTCGTGCGCGTCGAGAAGTTCGGCGCGTTCGTGGACATCGGGGTGGAACGGCCCGGCCTGGTCCACGTCTCGGAACTGGCGAATGGCTATGTCGGTAACCCGTCGGATGTCGTCAACGTGGGCGATCAGATCGAAGTGAAAGTCATCGGCGTCAACCGCCGCAAGAAGCAGATCGACCTGAGCGTGCGCGCGCTGGAACAGCCGACCATCGTCGAAGAAGACGAAGAAGAAGCGGAAGAACTGCCCACCGCGATGGAACTGGCCCTGCGCCAGGCCCTGGAAGGCTCCGGCATGAGCTATTCGAAGGAAAGCAGCAAGGGCAAGCGCCGCAGCAAGAAGAGCAAGCGCCGCGAGGAACACGAAGCGATCTTCGCGCGGACCCTCCAGCAGCACCAGAGAGACTAAGCGCAACGCCTCACACGAACGAACAACCAACAGGCGGACCTGATCAAAGGCCCGCCTGTTTTGTTACGCGTGAGAGTTAAGCAGGCTGGCGGCACCGTAAAACGTGTCCCCTGGTTTCGGGTACGGCCAGCGAACTCCGCTCTCACGCCAGTCTGAGATGATCCCCGCGGAGTACTCTCGCACACTGAATATATTAGTCGGAGCGGATCGTCATTTGGGGTCGAACGGCGGGGGCAGCTCAGCCCTACTCTGGTCGTGATCTACGTTTTTCGCCTGGCCTCACCCCGGCTTCCTCTCCAACCGAGTACAGTCGGGCAGACGTTGATCCAGAGTTTTTCGTAGGGGTAGGGCTTGCCCTACCCTATGTGCGTCAATTTAAGGTTTTGTGAGGCCATCACGGTCTTGTCCCGGCCTCACCCCCCGGCCCCCTCTCCATTCAAAAGCGCAATGGAGAGGGGGAGAAAAACGAGGCTGTATGCCCCTCTCCATCAGAAAACGATGGAGAGGGGTGAGGGGCGAGGCCGGTTTTTTCCCTACGACAGAAGATCAGACACTTAAGTTGACGTCTATTGGGTAGGGCAAGCCTTGCCCCTACAGAACCAATGGCGTATTTCAGCCACGCGCACCAGATCAAAAAACCGCCGGAACGGGGGGACCGTCCGGCGGCTTCGAGCACGCGGATTTAGCGGCGAAGCGGTTGTAAGAACTGGTAGAGCCGGTAGGCGCCGATCACGAAGATCGCGGTGATCAGAATGAAGGATATCACGCACCACTGGCACCATTTGTCCAGCACCGCCCCCTCCACATAGGTCAGGTAGGTCTGGAACATCACGCCAAACAGCGCCATACCCACCACGGCGGTTCGGCCATACTGCGCCACCAGCTTGACCTGATCTTCGAGCGCCAGCGCGCCGAAGATGGCCAGATAGCCCAGCAGCCCCATGATCGCGACCGGGATGCCAAACGTCTCGCCGTAGGCGCTTTTCTGCACCGCTTCGCAGTTGATCTTGCCGGTGTTGGCACACACCGTTTCGTTGCCGGTCACTTCGGCCCAGGCCATGTACCCGGCCACGAAGATGCCCAACAGGGCGAGCACCAGGCTGATCACCCGCAGCCAATCCCGCGCCGTACTCACCACCGGGGCGGGGGCCATTTTGCTAGCTTTCGCGCTGTTCACTCCCGATTTCCTCCGTCGCTGCAATCAAACTTGTACACCCATTCAACTCAATCTAGTGTAAAATATACCTCAAACATGGCAAAAATGCCCCTTCTGTGGTCCAATCAATTTCAGTGATATACCATCTATTATTATTTGAAAACGCCGTGGCACGAAAAGATCTGGTGAATGTTGGACACTGCGACTGATCTGACACCCATCGCGGCCATCTTTGTGGCGCTCCCCGACCTGCCCTCCCCCGAGCGGTCGCTGATTGAGTGCGCCTACGAACGGGCCAACATCGCGCACTACGGCCAGAGCCGCAACTCCGGCGAGCCGTACGTCACGCACTGCATCGCGGTGGCCGAGATCCTGGCGGGGATCGGGCTGGATGCCATCACCGTCGCCGCCGGGCTGCTGCACGACGTGGTCGAAGATACCGGCGTCACCCTCCAGGACATCGAGAACGAGTTCGGCCCCAAGATCGCCGAACTGGTCGATGGCGTGACCAAGCTGAAGCAGCTCCCCGCCGGGGTGGAAGGCATTCACGGCGACAAGGAGATGGAATATCTGCGCAAGATGTTCCTGGCGATGGGGTCCGACTTCCGCGTGATCCTGATCAAGCTGGCCGACCGGCTGCACAATATGCGCACACTCGATCACATGCCGCCGCACAAGCAGGCTCAAAAGGCGAAAGAGGTTATGGACATCTACGCGCCGCTGGCCAACCGCCTGGGCCTCTGGCGCTGGAAGTCGGAGCTGGAAGACCTCGCCTTCCTGTATCTCGATCCCGAACACTACCACGAGATCGACGATCAGATCACCGAAAAGCGGGCGGAGCGCGATCTCTACCTGGCCCGCATTACCGCACAGATTCAGGAAAACTTCAGCCGCGCCGGTCTCAAAGCCGAGGTGCAGGGCCGCTCCAAGCACGTCTTCAGCATCTTCCGCAAGATGGAGCGCAAGAATCTGCCCTTCAGCCAGGTCTACGACATTCGCGCGGTACGCATCCTGGTGGACACGGTGCCGCAGTGCTACCAGGCCCTGGGCCTCACCCACGCGATTTTCCACAGCATCCCCGGCGAGTTTGACGATTTCATCTCCTCCCCCAAAGAAAATTCCTACCGCAGCCTGCACACCGCCGTCCTTGACAAAGAGGGCTACACCCTGGAAGTGCAGATTCGCACGCGCGACATGCACGAGGACGCCGAACTGGGCATCGCGGCGCACTGGCGCGCCCGCGAAGGCCGCCCGCGCGAGGGGGGCTTCGAACATCCGCTGGAACGCATCCGGCGCATGATGGAGAACGTCCGCGAGAACCAGCAGGGCGATGACAGCACCGCCAATACCTTCGTCCAGGAAGTGCTGGAGCACATCAGCCCGGAACGGATTTTCGCCATCACCCCCAAGGGCGACATCATCGATCTGCCCGAAGGAGCCACGCCGATTGACTTCGCGTACTACGTCCATACCGAGGTGGGCCACCGCTGCCGCGGGGCGAAAGTGAATGGCAAGCTGGTGTCGCTGGACTACCAGATCAAAAACAGCGACCGGGTCGAGATCATCACCGCCAACCGGGGCGGTCCGAACCTGGACTGGCTGAACGATGACCTGGCCAAAACCACCCGCGCGCGCAGCAAGATCCGGCAGTGGTTCAAACGCCGGGACCGTGAAAATGCCATCGCAGCGGGGCGAGAAGCCCTCGACCGCGAACTGCACAAGCTCGGCATGGCGACCCTGCCCCGCGACGAAGTGGCCCAGGCGTTCAATTTCTCCAACGCCGACGAGCTGATGGCGGCGATTGGCTACGGGGATATCACCCCGGCCCAGGTCGGGCTGTGCCTGCTGGAAGACGAATCAAGCAGCAGCGCGTCCGACGCGGCGGACGCGCTGGCGGGCGACATCGAGCGCGTCAACGGGATGCGCCTCAACGACACGGGCGGGCTGCTGGTCACGCTGGCCAACTGCTGCCACCCTACCCCCGGCGACGACATCGTCGGGTATCTCGTGCAGGGTCGCGGCATCACGGTGCACCGGGCCGACTGCATCAACATCATCAATGCGCCGAAACCGGAGCGCCTGATCCACGTGACCTGGCCGCCGGACGATCAGACGGCGTTCCAGGTGCCGGTGGTCATCGTCGCCTACGACCGCGAGGGCCTGATGCGCGACATCGGCGCCGCCCTGGCCGACGAGAACATCAGCATCTCGAACGTCAACATCAGCACCCGGCAGAATATCGCCACTTTCCAACTGACCATCAAGATCCAGGACCTCAAGCAATTGACGCGCGTCCTGGGTAAACTGGAACGCCTGCCCAACGTGGTCGAAGCCGTGCGCCGCACCCCGGACGAAGAGTCAAAACCCTAGCTATGGAACCGGACGAATTCAACCTGCTCGGCCAAGTTTTGGATCCCCTGACGGGCATCTCGCCCAACGACCAGCGGCTGATCGAGCGCGCCTACCAGCGGGCGACCATCGCCCACCGGGGACAACAGCGCAAGTCCGGCCAGCCGTACATCATCCACTGCGTGGCGGTCGCGCAAATCCTGGCGAACATGCGGCTGGACGCGACGACGGTGGCGGCGGCGCTGCTGCACGACGTGGTCGAGGATACGGGCGTGACACTGGCCGACATCGAGCAGGAATTCGGCCCCAAGATCGCGGAACTCGTGGACGGCGTGACCCGGCTGGAACAGCTCCCGACCGAAACCGACGCGAAACACACCGGCAAGTCGCACAACCGCGAGATGCAGTACCTGCAAAAGATGTTCCTGGCGATGGCGTCCGACTTCCGCGTGATCCTGATCAAGCTGGCGGACCGGCTGCACAACATGCGCACGCTGGGCCACATGCCGCCGCAGAACCAGCAGCAAACCGCCAAAGAGACGCTCGACATCTTCGCGCCCATCGCCAACCGGCTCGGCATCTGGCAGTTGAAATGGGAACTGGAAGACCTGTCCTTCCGCTATTTGCAGCCCGAAACGTACCGCGACATCGCGGCGCAGTTGCAGTCCAAGCGGTCGGAACGCGAAGCCGAGCTGAACCAGATCATCGACTACCTGCAAGAGCAGTTGGTCGCCGAAGGTATCAAGGCCGAGATTACCGGGCGGCCCAAGCACATCTACAGCATCTATCGCAAGATGGAACGGAAGAACGTGCCGTTCAGCGAGATCTACGACGTGCGCGCGATCCGGATCATCGTCGATACCGCCGGGGACGAGGGCCGCACCGAATGCTACAAGGTGCTCGGCATCGTCCACAACCTGTACCACATGATCCCGCGCGAATTCGACGATTACATCTCGTCGCCGAAAGAGAATTTCTACCGCAGCCTGCACACCGCCGTCCTCGACAAAGAGGGCAAGACGCTCGAAGTCCAGATTCGCACGCACGAAATGGACGAGGACTCCGAGTTCGGCATTGCGGCCCACTGGCGCTACAAAGAAGGCGCCCAGGTGACGCGGACCGACAACGCGCTGGACCGCCGCGTCGAGAACCTGCGGCGCATGATCCAGGACATCCAACAGAACGGCGAGCAGAGCGCGAACGAGTTCGTGCAGGAAGTCGTGGACGAAATCCAGTCGGAGCGGATTTACGCCTTCACGCCCAAAGGCGACATCATCGACCTGCCGGAAGGGTCTACGCCCATCGATTTCGCCTACCACGTCCACACCGAGGTCGGCCACCGCTGCCGCGGCGCGAAGGTCAACGGCAAGCTGGTCGCGCTGGATTACCAGATCAAAAACAGCGACCGGGTCGAGATCATCACCGCCAATCGGGGCGGCCCCAGCCTGGACTGGCTGAACGACGACCTGGCCAAGACCACCCGCGCCAAGAGTAAGATCCGGCAGTGGTTCAAGCGCCGTGACCGCGAAAAAGCCGTCAGTGCCGGGAAAGAGGCGCTCGACCGCGAACTGCGCAAGCTCGGCATGGCGACCCGCCCGCGCGACGACATCGCTGCCCGGCTGAGCTTTGGGCGCGTGGACGACCTGCTGGCCGCCATCGGCTACGGCGATCTCACGCCGTCGGTGGTCGGGCTGCGCCTGCTGGAAGAAGAGAGCCAGGCCCCCGAAGAAGTCCCACTCGAAGCCAAGATCACCCGTCTGGACGAGCCGGTCCAGGCGCACGGGATGCGCATCGACGAGACGGGCGGGCTGCTGGTCACGCTGGCGCGCTGCTGCAACCCCACGCCCGGCGACGACATCACCGGCTTCATCACGCGCGGCAAGGGGATCACGGTCCACCGCGCCGACTGCAAGAACGTGCTCAACACCAACGAGCCGGAGCGGATCATCAACGTCACCTGGCCGCCGGAAAACGCCGTCACCTACCCGGTGCCCGTGGTCATCGTCGCCTACGACCGCGAGGGGCTGATGCGCGACATCGGGGCGGTGATCGCCGACGAAAACATCAACATGTCGAACGTCAACATCATCACCCGCCAGAACATCGCCACCTTCCAACTGACGATGGAGATCCAGGACCTGAAGCAGCTCACCCGCATACTGGGCAAGATCGAACGCCTGCCGAACGTCCTGGAAGCCGTCCGGCGCACCGCCTGATCGCTCGCACTGAAACCCAAACTGTAATGTTATTCGATACAACTGAGAATACAACTGCGTGCCTGAACAATTTTTTTGCAGGACAATAAGGCTATTTAAACGGGTTGTGATGACTTGCTAATTCGTGTATAATGAACACAATAAAGTAGATCAGTACAGCGCTCTAACAAAATAACCAATAAAGTCTAGTCGAAACACCCCATACTTGGCTTTAATTGGACGGAGTTTATGAGATGAACCCATTAGATCTATTCAGCTACGCCAGAGACCAACTACAGCGCCTACCCTCTAGCGTAACCCTGGCCGTTTTTCATCCGGACTTTCATGGGCAACACCGCTTGATTGCCCCCCTGCTCCGTCAGACCGGCAGTCCGGTCGTCTTCTACGCGATACCCGCGCCTACTTTCAGCCTGCACGACCTGCTGCCTGATCTGAAGGACAACCTGGAAGCCCAACTGGGCGTGCGCCTGAAGAACTTCGCGGCTGAACCTGAAGCCGCCGCTGGCCAACTGGCCGACGTCTTGAACGGTCACGGCCCCGCCCTGCTGGTTCTCGACGCTTACGACCAGGGTGAGCCGGAAGCCCTGACGCGCCTCATCACCGCGACCGCCCAGCAGCTTAAAGGCGGGGCACGCATCATCCTCGGCACACGCGAACTCCCGATGTCCCTCTTGGCCCATCCGGGCCTGACCGGTAAGATCACCTTGATCCCGGTCAACCCGGACAAAATGGTGTTGGACTACGTCCGCCCCGACGAAAAACCGCTGCTCGAAGTGCGGGCGTTGGGACCGGGCCGCGTGTTGATCAACGGACGCCTGATCGATCACTGGGACGGACTGCTCCCCCGGGCGCTGTTCTTCTACTTCGTGGATCGCGGCATGACCACGCGGGATGAAATCTTCCAGACCTTCTGGCCGAACCTCAGCACGCGCGAGGCGACCAACGTCTTCCACGTGACCAAGCGCAAGATCAGCGAAATCCTCGGCGCGGACCTGACCGTCTACTGGTCGGGCTTCTACCGCATTTCGCCGGAACTCGAACTGCACTACGACGTGGTGAAATTCGCCGAAGCGGTGCAGAATGCCGCCGTGACGGACGACGACGAGGCCCTGGTGCTGTTGAGTAATGCCACCGACCTGTACAGCGGCCCGTACCTGAGCAGCCTGGAACAGAGCTGGGTCAACCAGCGCCGGGACGAACTGGCGGTCAGTTACGCCGAAGCCCTGGCCGGATTGGCACGCATCTACAAGAACCGCAACGATCTCTACAACGCCCTGGGCTACTTCCTGCGCGCGCTGGCCGCCAGCCCGCAGCGTGAAGACCTGGCCCGTGCCGCGATGGAGCTGTACGCGCACCTGGGACAGACCTCCGCCGCCCTTGAAGTCTACGACCGCCTGGAAAACGAACTGAAGGAGTCGTTGGGGGTTGCGCCGTCGAACCCGACGATTGAGCTGGCGAAATCGATCCGCACCGGACGCTAAGATCGCCCGAACACCCCTCTACGCGCTGCGGCCTAGAGGGGTTTTTGTTCCTCATTCCACTCCCACTGCGGCCAACGTAAGGAGGACGAATGATGTCTAGCAAATCGGGAGGCGGGCTTACCCAGATCATCGTCGCGCTCATCGGCGCCGCCACAACCATCCTCGTGGCCCTGATCGGGGCCGGTGTCATCGATCTCAAGAAGGACAAAACCCCCGGCGATAACGCCGACCTGAAAGCGCGCTACAGCGGGCTGTGGACCAACGAGAATCCGAACACCTCCGCCATCACCCGGATCGAAATCTGGTTCCAGGCCGATACGCCGATGATGCACTGGTGGGGGAAGTGCCACCCCACAGACTGCGACAACGGCACGGCCCCCGGCCAGTGGCAGGGCGACCAACTCAGTTGGGATACCAGCCACCAGATTACAGCCCGGTTTCAGGGCGACCGGCTCTCGATCACGATCAACCAGGGCAGTTGGCCGAATCCGATCACGGAAACGTTTCGGAAGTAGCGGCCCGGCACCCTCATTTCTTTCTGTTGGGCAACCAGTGGCGTAGGTCGCGAGTCGCCGTAAGGATCAGAATAGGCAGATCAAAAAAGATCATCAAAATCATCCAAAGGAGAAAGACAGAGTACATGATGGTCATCCCGCCCACGACGTAGTCCCCCCCGGTCGCCAGTGGGATGCTATAGCGCCACCCTGCCAATATCATCAATAACATAGAGCCAGCCAACATATTCAAGACAATAAGGAAACGAACTCCCCGGCGTCGGCGGGTCAACCGCCGGATGGTAAGAAATTTGATCGCCAGAACCCATAGCGATATGAGTCCGCCGAACTCGATCTCGGCCCCCGCTGAATAACTCGTGGGATACAACCTGCAATCGATCTGTTTGAGATAGCCTATAAAATCAGCATAATAATCTGTCCCCGTGCCCGCCAGCCTCACCGTGTAATAATCGGCATCGCCTTCCCCAGGAAACAGAAGGTAGGCCCGCCCCTGTTCCGGATCGGATTCCTGATCGGTCGTAAACAAAGCACACCAGAGGTCGTCCGCCACACGGGCACCGACAGGAGCATTAAAGCTCGCGCTCCGTTTAGCCCGACCCAGTCCTAACAAAAGCTCGGTGCGACCGTCTACCATACTCGCAGGACGATAGCTCAGATATTTCTTTTGACTTCCCTCGTCCAAAACAACGTCGAAATCATAGATGATGTTTATTTGCTGAACGTGAGGTAACATGGCCATGATTTCGCTTCGGTGGCTGTGAAACGCTATGAATCTTATCGTCACCCACGTCACCAACATAGCGACAAAAACAATCGCAGACAGCCGCAGATAATTGGCAAGCCGGTCCACCGCCGCCGGATGAACGTCAGCCATTTTTTCGGGGAAGACCCCTAGATTGCCCGCCAGCAGCGCCGGTTCGTGCAAGTGAGTGATCATCTGATTGAGTTGTTCGCTCTTGACACCTCTTCGCATATCGATCCATTGAAGCGCGGCCAGTTTTCGATCAAGAGCCAGGGACTCAAGTAAGAGGGGCAGAACCAACTGCCGGGATGAATCTCCCTGCGACGTCGTGTTGAACTGCGATAGCAGCACAATCACTACGTCCGCCTCTTCAAGGGGCACATCCAACGTGAGGTTTTTGTGACGGAGCAGATGCCGGCGAATGAGCCTGGCCTGGTCCTTGTCTTGCGGCGCGTACTCAAGGGCAATCGACAGATTCTGAAGTGGATCATGGGCTTCCTGGAGCACAATACGGCGATAGCGAAAGGAAGTGCGCCCGACCAGGCCCAATAGTAAGGCGATAGGAAAACCAAAACAATTAGAATAAATCATGCCGCGCCATACCGAAGAACCACCGGCCATCAAGATAACGGCCAAAAGAAAATCTGCCCCAACGTAGATACATACAAGCGTCTTAGGCCGGAAGGGCCGCGTCTGAGTTCCCCCTGGCCCCGCCCAACGGTACATACCCTCAGTTCCAAGCAGGTAGGCCAGGAACATGCAGAGCAGAGATCCAAGCCAGATCATGCAAATAAAACAATCTGCCGGGCCTGTGCTGTTGGTCGTGTAAGGTTCATAAGCATCCGGGAACGCCAATATGGGAACAAAGAAGCCCAGACCGGCCATGCTCATCAGAGTCAGGGCCGCTCTCCCGAATTTGAAGTCTCGACGTCTGACATGTAATGGAAGAAAAGTTATTTGAGTAATGATCAAGAAACCTGGCAGCAAGAGTGCCCCATACACAAAAATAGAAAAATGGTCAAACGCAAAACCGGGATTCGTAACAACCTGCTGATAGATCGCTAACAGCAATAACACCAGGACGATATGGCTCCAGACGGCCACCACGACGCTTATTCTCACAAACCAACGTGGAGAAGGCGGCAGCAGGTTCGCCGGTTCAAACAGAACCCTGTTGGGGTTCGGAACGGGAGGCGGCATGAGGTACGGGATGACTTGCAGCCGCAACACAAGTTGGCCAACCGCGAGGTGAAAAGGTTGGCGGAAATCTACACTTTCGCACAGCTTCAGCTTTGCCCAATCCGCAGCGCTTACCGGCATTTGAGGGTTAGCAGCCAGGATAGATTCCCCAGAATCGCACATCAGAGCGGGGACAGCCTCAAAAATGAGAAGAATTATGCGCTTGTTCTGATCAACAGCTTGCTTCCACTCCCTGGCCACGTAAGGAGACGCCATCGATTGTTTTGAAACCACAAGCAGCACGGCATGAGCGCCGTCAATAGCGTTGTCCAACTGAGTTTGCCACGGCGAACCGGGTTTTAACCTGTGAATATCCAGCCAGGTTTCTATTCCATGTCGTTCAAGGTTGCGTGCCAGACTATCTACAAAGGTAAGTTCCTGTCTCGAATAACTGATAAAGTAATAAGCCATAGGGTATCCAGAATGTCAAGGCGCACCGCACAAAAAAAGAATACTTGGGCCTTAGGCTAGATCGGCCTCACCGCTCATCCCCGATTCCTTCTCCCCTCTCTAACCCGGTTGGTTCAAGGGCAGGCAGGTATTGAGAACGGAGATTTTTGAGTTTTTCAAAGCCGGGCGCAGCAAGCGACGCCCCTACACCGACGTTTCCACCGGGGTGAGGCCGGGTGAAAAACTTAACTGGCATAGGGGCCGAGTCTACTGCTGCGGCGCCGTGTAGTCCACCGCATCCACCACCTGCGCCAGCAGATCCTGGTTCGTCGTGATCTCGTCCGGGCGGGCCAGGTACGACACCAGCATAACGTTGGCATCGTCCAGCTTGACGAGGTGGATCGCCCCGGCCATCTGGTCGGATGTGACCCGGACACGCGCCGCCTCGCGATCACCCACCTTGATCGCCTCGACCTCGGTGGACTTGACGGTCGGGTCCGAGCCGATCATCTTGGGCAGCAGCTCCGTCAAGACCCCCTTCATCGAGGTCTGATCCGACGTGACGAGGGCTTTCAGTGGGAGCACCTGGGCTTCCAGATCGAGCATCCCCGCCGGAATTTCCTGGAGCGAGGCGGCAGCAAACGCGGCCAGAAACTCCTCGCGGTTGGTGGCGCGGACGCCGCCGCTGATTTCCTCGGAAACCCACCCGTCGGGGAGCTTGAGGACAATGCCGCTCGCGGTTTCCACCGTCTGCGGCAGCGGCACCGGCGTGGTCTTGGGTTCTTGTGCCTTATCCTGCTTGTCCCCGCCGCACGCCCCCAGCATCACCGGCACGATCATCAACAGCGCCGCCACCAGCATCATCTTTTTCGACATAGAACATT
>CAYRWY010000094.1:0-15946 GCA_964427955.1 uncultured Anaerolineaceae bacterium | reverse complement strand
TGATGTCCGCGACCGACTGGCCGCGCTGGCGCATGACCAGCAGCCGCAGCGAATAGCCCGCCGCGCCCCCGCTGGTCATGAGGTTGTTGAGCACGTTGGAAATGAAGCCGACTTCCAGCAGTTCGCGCTGGCCGATCCCGATGCCGAAGATGCGGCAGGCGATGGCGAAGCCGTAGCTCAGGCAGAGGTAGGAGATCGCCGTGAACCCTAATGCGACGGCGACCCAGCCCCACTGCGCCTGGCGCAGGACGCGGTGAAACTGCGGCCAGTCCAGCGCGACGGCGATGATCCCGACCAGGATGAGCGCCAGGAACACGCCCAACATGAGGCGCAGGGGCTTATGCGACGCAGCCTGACTCATTCTTCGGTCACTTTCGTGATGGCCAGGGCCGTCCGCAGCAGGCCGGGCGGTCCACCCTGGTAGGCCAGGAATGCATCTTCCCAGTCCGGCTCGAACTTGTCTTTATAGTTGCGCAGTCCCTTGTAAGAAAAGAAGCGGTTCAGGTGCTCGAAAAGCTGGTGAATGGTGCGTTCTTCGAAGCTGGCCCCCGGACGATCTCCCACGCCGGTGAAGGGGGCCAGGCCCAGGTCGAAGCGTTGGAATCCTTCGTCATGCAGCCGCAGCAGCAAGCCCTGGAAGAGGTAGTCCATCGACCCATTAGGGATCTCGACCCGGTGGCGCATCATGTCGATGGTGGCATCGCCCGCCCGGTAAACGGGAATCTCGTTGACGAACGCCAGCACCCGCCCATCCGGATCGCGCAGCACGAACAGCGGCGTCTCGTTGACGTAATCGCGCCGGAACTGCCCCAGCGTGAAGCCGCGCTCACGCCGCCCCGGCAGCGACAGCCACTCGTTCGATACCTCTTCTACTGCGCCGATCAGTTCGGGCGCGTGCGGCGGCAGATGCCGGGTGAGGGTATAGGCTTCTTTTTCGAAGCGATTGCGGGCGTGGCGGAAGTGCTTATCGCGCGCGGTTTCGTTACAGAATCGCTCCAGGTTCACGATGCCGACTTCGCCGATCTTGAGGATGCCGAGGCCCAGATGCTGGTAGAGCGGGATCAGGTCCGGCGGAGCCTGGTGAAAGGCCACGCCCCAGCCGTTGTCGGCGCAGTAGCGCAAAAAGCTGCGCGTGAAGTCTTCCAACCGGTCGAGCGGCCCGACCGGATCGCCCAGGCAGATCGCCACGTTCCAGGCGGTGCGATAGGCGACGAAACAGGTGTGATCCCCGGAGAAGAAGAACGACTTGTCCGGCCACAGCTTGAAGAAATCCAGCGACGAGAGGCCATACTTTTCGAGGATCGCTTTCGCCATCGCCCGCTCGTGCGGCAGCGTGCGCAGGCGGTAGGCCAGCGGGCGGAACAGGCTGTAGAGGCCGAAGGCCCCCGCGACCAGTCCCAGCAGCCGCAGCGAATCGAGGAACCAACGCGCGTGACGGGTGCGGGGCATCAGGTCGCGATTGCCGATCAGGGTGAACTCGCGCAGGGTGCGGATCAAGCCATCGCCCCAGTTGAAGTCCAGGCCAAAGTCGCGTTTTTCCAGCAGGTAAAAGCCGACCGTGCCGTAGGCCAGTGCGATCACCAGGCTCAGCAGGAACAGCCCCACGCCGCGCAGGATGCTGTTGGTCTCGCTGCGCACGGTGAAATGCTGGCGGGCGATGATCAACAGCACGGTGGTGCTGAGCGGGGCAATGGTCGAAATCCACGACAGGTCATCGCCCCGCCCGAGATGCGGTAACGTCGAAAGCAGCGAAATGCCGATGGTGACGGCCCACGCCACCTGCCGCCGTTGGAACAGGTTGATCGACAGGTAGATGAGCGTGAAGCCAAACACGACGGTGAGGGAGCGATTCCAGTGATGGACGCCGAAGGGCAGCACCCGGTTGAACAGGTGCGGGGACTGGTGAAAGCGCACCGCCACCATCTGCACCAGGCTCAGAACGCCATCGCTGAGCGTCAATCCGGCGACCAGCCAGACCATCCACTGCGCGCGCAGCCGTTCCTCGAACAGCCGGAGACGCGACTGGCGCGGAAAGTGCAGCACGGGCTGGGAGTCTGACCCACCGGCGGGAAATTCCGCGTCGGGGGCCGGAGGATCGACACGCTCGCTCACCGCATTTTTTCCTCTATTTGGCCAACGCCAGCGCGATGCGCGCGCCCACTCGCGCGTTGTTGATCAACGCCGCGATATTCGCCTTCTGCGAGCGCCCGCCGGTCAGTTCCAATACTTTCGCCAGCACGTACGGCGTGACGGCTTTGCCGTGAATTCCGGCGGCATCGGCCTGGCGCGTTGCTTCGGTGATGGCGGCTTCCGCCTCGGCGACGGGCAGCGCGTCCGCTTCGGGCACCGGCGCAGTGACCAGGATGCCATGCTGCAAGCCCAGCCGGTCCCGTGCCGCCGCAATCGCCGCGACTTCGTCCGGCGTATTGACGCGCTGATCGACCGGCAGCCCGCTCGTCCGGCTGTAGAAGGCGGGCAGGGTGTCGGTCCGATAGCCCAACACGGGCACGCCCTGCGTTTCGAGCACTTCGAGCGTCAGCGGCAGGTCCAGGATCGACTTGGCGCCCGCGCAGACCACCGTGATCGGCGTGCGGCCCAACTCGATCAGGTCGGCGCTGATGTCCTGGGGATGGCCGCGATGCACGCCGCCGATCCCGCCGGTGGCAAAGGTCTTGATCCCGGCCAGGTGCGCCACGATCATAGTCCCGGCGACGGTCGTCGCGCCGTGCTGGTGCAGTCCGACGACAATCGGCAGGTCGCGCCGCGAGCACTTGCGCACGCCCTGCTGGCCGAGCGCCGCCAACCGTTCGACCTCATCCCGCGACAACCCGATCTTGATCTGGCCGTCCAGCACCGCAATCGTCGCCGGAACAGCCCCTTCCTCGCGAATGGCGGCCTCCATGCCCAGCGCCGTCTCGACGTTGGCGGGATAGGGAAAGCCGTGCGTGATCAGAGTCGATTCCAGCGCCACGACCGGGCGTCCGGCCCGCAGCGCGGCCTCGACTTCCTGCGAGAAAACGAGTTCCTTGTTCATCCTGCGATAACCTTTATCTGTACCTTCCGCTCGCGCGGGCCGTCAAATTCGTAGAATAAGATGCTCTGCGACCCGCCGAGCAGCAGGTCGCCCTGGTCGATGATCACCAGCACGCTCTGCCCGACCACCGTCGATTTGATGTGCCCGGCGGCATCGGCAGGGGTGTCGTACTGGTGCTGGAAATCGACGCGGGTGGGGACCAGCCGCCGCAGATCGGCGACGATGTCCTTAGGCGTCGCGGCGTCTAGCGCCGAGTTGATGGTGATCGCGGCGGTAGTGTGCGGCACGATCAGCGCGCACAGCCCCGACGTCACGCCGGTCTTGTGGACGGCGTCGCGCACCTGCGCGGTGATGTCCACCAGGGCGTCGCCCGGCGGGGTTTGAATGGAGATGGTGCTCAGCATGGTTTAGTATCCCAGATCGATAAAATCGCCCGCCTGTTTGAGCAGGGCGATCACTTCAGCATAGGTAGGCGCATTGCGGCCCGCGCCCATACGCTGGACGGTCGTCGCGCCCATCGCGTTGGCCAGCCGCCCGCACTCCCACAGCGGCAGCCGGTTGAGGTGCCCGGCCAAAAAGGCCGCGTCGAAACAGTCGCCCGCGCCGACGGTGTCCACCACCGGCACCTGGAACCCGGACACCCGCTGGCGACCTTGCGGATTCACGACTGTGCAGCCCTGCGCACCCTGTTTGATCACCAGCACGCGCGGTCCTTGCGACAGCAGATACTCGTAGGCGTCTTCGCCGGTCAATTCCCCGGCCACCAGCGGGATTTCGTCCTCCGTGAGCAGCAGGACCGAGGCGCAGGTCAGGATGCGCTGGACGTTCTCCGGCGTGACGAAGGCCATGAAGGGGCCGACGTCCAGGTAGATCGGAATGCCCACCGCCAGGGCGCGTTCCACCGCGCGGAACGCCATCGACACGAGGCGTTTTTCGGAGAGGGTGTAGCCCTGCAAGAACAGCGCATCGACCTGGGCGATGGTGGCATCCAGCCCGGCGGGATAGGGCACTTCGCCGCCCCCGCCGTAGCTGCCGACGAACGTGTGCTCGCCCGAATGCTGATCGGTGAGCACCATCACGAGGGTAGAGGTCGAGCCGGGGACGCTGACGACGTGCGTGGTATTGACGTCCTCCGCGCGCAGCATCTCCAGGATTTGGGCGCCGAACGCGTCCGCGCCCACGGTGCCCGCTGCCGCGACTTCCAATCCCATGTGACGCGCGGCGATCATAAAGTTGCCCGCCCCGCCCGGTTCGATGCGCCGGCTGGTCACGTCCTGATGGCGACCAGGCTCAACGGGAAGGCGCACCGGCATGACGACATCGAGGACCAGGTCACCGACGGAGATGATGCGTTTGCTCATAATCAATCCTCAGCCTCAATTTAGCTGTCGATAGAACGTGCTGAGATCAGCGCCTGGATGCCCTCCGCCAGATCGCGGACGTGATAGGAGTCCACCACTTCGTCAGCATCCATCCGGGCGATGATCTCAGCCGGGAAGGCGCCGATCCCGGCATAGGCCCCGGCGATGGCGCACGCAATCGCCGCGACGGTGTCCGCATCACCGGACAGGTTGGCGGCATAGATCGCGGTCTGCTTGGGATCGCCCTGGGCCATGACCAACACGCCGAACGCCGATCCGACCGTTTCGGGCACCGAAAGCGACGTGCCGACGGCGTTGTAGATTTCGTGCAGGCGCGTCAGGTCGTCACCCGGCCCGCTGGCGATCTCGACCGCCATCTGGATGCGGCGCGCGACCGACGGTCCCAACCAGGCCCGGCCTTTCTTCCGGCCCAGCTCTGCGCCGAGAATCCCCGCGCTGACGACCGCGTCAAGCGAGATATTGTCGAGCATGGCAATGGCAATGGCCGCGGCGACGGCGCACGCGCCGGAGATCGCCACGTTGGTGTTGTGGGTGGGGATACAGACAGTCGCCGCGTCCTCGATGGCACCCATCGGATCGCCGGGATGCAGCAGCCCGACCGGCGAAATACGCATGGCCGAGCCGTTGGTATCGCCCCACAGGCCGGTGGTGTGCGGATCGTCACCGCGCTTGAGCGCCTGGACGCCGCGCCGGGTGCTCGGCCCGACGTAGGGCGACGCGTCGCCGCCTACCCGGTCGTACCAGTCGATGATCGCCTCGACCGACGCGGCCAGCGTGACGCCGCCGTGTTTGATGAAGGCTCGCGCCAGCGAAAACGCCTGCTCGGAGTCATCCGTGATGCGCCCGGCGGGCAGCCCGAAATGGACCGGATGGTCGGCGGGGCCGGGCCGGAATTCGGTGATCCAACCGCGGTGCGCCTTCCAGGTGTCGTCGATGTCGAAATACGCGGGCATTCCCCAGGCATCTCCCAGGGCCTGGCCGTACAGCCCGCCCAGGATTTTATCTTTGAGTGACACGTTGATTTCCTTTTTTCTATGTGAAGGATAGGGGCGTATTCTCACGCCCCTACCTGTACCTCTGACGATTATACTAACTGACGTTACGCAGCTCCCCATTCCAGGCTGTTTGGGGTTTACCTCACCCTCAACCCCCACCCCCTTCTCTCTCTCCAACTTGCCTGGAGAGGGAGAAGGAGAGCGCGTCCGCTGCATTCTCCCCTCTCCACGTCTTTTGGAGAGGGGCCGGGGGTGAGGTCAATGGCGAAGTGCGTAACGTAACTTCCGTCCTGGGATCAGGACACGGCTACCGCCTGGCGCTGGCTGCGCAGCAGGTAGCGTCCGCCGAACTCCGTCCAGGTCACGGCGGCGGCGACCAGTCCCAACGCCATCCCCAACGGGATCGCGATGTTGTCGATGGACGTGGTCTGGAGGAACAGCATCACCAGCAGCCCCAGGTAAATCCACAACGCCAACACGGACGCCACCGCACTGAACCACAGCTTGCGCCCGATGCGTTCGACGTCGAGCATGAAGGGCAGGTTGGCCAAGATCACGACCAGCGAGAGCAGGCCGATCCCGCCGCCATAAATGCGGACGTCCATCTCGTCCCAGCCTTTGATCATACCTTTGAAACCGTCCGGGGCGCAGTACATGCTGATGCAGATAATGACGCCCAGCACCGCGATCATCGCCATGAACATGTGTAGCACGCTCAGGCGCTGGATCGCCTTCCAGAAGTTGGCGTCAAACCGCTCGCCTTCGGCAGAGCGCAGCGTCCGCACATGCACGGTCAGTTGATTTTGCAGCGCATAGATGACCAGCGCCATGACGGTCGCGATGTACGGCAGCATGTTGGGAAGCTGAGAGGGGATCTTCAGCGTGCCGATGCGGATCGACAGCGCGTCGAAGAAGCCGAAGATCAGCGAGGCCAGCCCGGTCCCGATGGGGTGTCCCCCGCCGAGGTAGGGCGTCGCCAGGGCGATGAACCCGCGCCCGGCGGTCATGTTGGCCTGGAAGAAGTTCAGATAGCCCATGCTCATGTGAATGCCGCCCAGGGCCGCCAGCATCCCGCTCAGCGCCAGCGCCAGGTAGCGCACGCGCGTCACCGGGATACCGACCGAAGCGGCAGCGGCAGGATTCCGCCCGACCGCGCGCAGATGCACGCCCGTTGGCGTGCGGTACATGAAGTACCACACCAGGATCACGATCGCGAAGGCGATCCAGGTCATGAGGTTCTGGTTGTCGAAGACTTTGAAGAAGAACGACACCACCGGAATATCGTTCAGAAAATCCGGCAGTTGGACGAACGGCATACTGAAGCTGGTCAGACCGCCTTTGGTATTGCCCTTATCGCCGGTCAGTTCGTACATCACGGCGACCGTTCCGGCCTGGCCCAGCAGGTTGATCGCGATGCCGGACAGGATCAGGTTGGCCTTCAGCTTCAGATGGAAGAACCCCAGCATGAGCGCGACCAGGACGCCGATCAACACGCCCATGAACAGCCCCAGCCAGGGGCCAATCGCCTTTCCGGTGGACGCTCCAAACCAGTCGGTGGCATAGGCGCTGAACACCACCCCCGTCAAGGCCGAGATCAGCATGGTGCCTTCCATGCCGATGTTGACGACCCCGGCCCGATCCGAAACCAGGCACCCCAGGGATGGCAGCAGAATCGGCGTCGTCACGCGCAAGATCGAGGCCAGAAATGCGGCACTGAAAATGCCCTGCAAGACGTTGTGATACAGACTGCTATCCATTGACTCCTCCTTCAGCAGGGACCGGTGGTGGGGGAGTTTTATCCGGTTCCAGGTCCAGGTCCAGGGTGCCGCGCCGCCGCACTTGACGCCTCCGCTGGAAGAACGTGACCACGGCTTCTGCCGTGATCAGCAGGATGACGACCGCCTGGATGATGCGCACGACTTCGGAACTGACATTGGTGTCCTGTTCCATCATCTGCGCCCCGGTGCGGAGATAGGCGTACAGCAGGCCGGTGAAGGGCACGACCAGCGGATCGTTACGCGCCAGCAGCGCCACGACCACGCCTTCGAAGGCCAGGCCCGCCGAGATGCCTTGCAGCAGCTTGCGGTGGATGCCCATCGCCAGGTGAGCGCCGGTCAGACCGGCCACGATCCCGCTGATCGCCATCGCCAGCATGATCGTGCGCTTGGTATTCACGCCGCCATAGGTCGTGAACTTGATGTTGGCCCCGATCATGCGGATTTCGTAGCCAATCGGGGTGCGCTGGATCAACAGCCAGGTCAGCACCACCAGCCCGATCAAAAGGTAGACGGCAATGCTCACCTGATCACCGGCGACGTCGATAATAGGGTGCAGCAGCCCGTTAGGGGCTATCGGGTCGGTATAGGGTCCACCCGCTTCCGGCGGCTTCAACTGCCAGATCAGTACCATCTCGTAGAACCGGATGGCGATGGTGTTGAGCATCAGAGTGGAAACCAGTTCGTTCGCCCCCAGGTACGCCTTGAGCACGCCGGGGATCAAGCCCCACAGGAAGCCCACCGTCGCCGCCGAGAGCAGCATGATGGGCACCAGCAGCGTTTTCGGCACGTCGCCAAACGACAGCCCGATGACGCCGGAGACGAGCGCCCCCAGGCAGATCTGTCCTTCCGCGCCCAGGCTGAACTGCTCGGCCCGGAAGACGATGGCGATGGCCAGACCCGCCATGATCAGGGTGATGGCGTCGCGAATCCAGATGATCCAGCGGTTGATGCGACCGAGCGGCCCCAGCAAGAACGAATCGTAGGCTTTGTTCGTGGACGAGAACATCTCGTTGAACTTGGTCGAGGTGCTGATCGGTTCCGGCTGGACGTGGACGGTGTAGATGCCATCGGCGGGCAGCGTGAAATTCTCGATGACGGGGTCTTTCGAGGATTTGACGTACGGTCTGAACGCGTCGTGCTGCTCGTCGGTCGAGCTTTTGGCCGCCACCACTACCTTACCGGCGGAGTTGGTGATCGATAGTTCCAGGTTGACCTCATCCACCTGGCGCAGGGCATAAGCCATGATGGTCACGGCATCGCCCTGCCGTCCCGCGAACCGGTAAGCGGCCTTTTTCAGCGGGTTGTCGGTTTTTTCGGCATTGAAGGCCCCCCCCACCGCGTCGCCGTTATAGGCGACATCGACCGGCGGGGTATTGTCGGAGATCAGCGCCACGGTGAAATCCGCCTGCTGATCGACACTGTCGGCTTCCGGCTTAGCCTGGATGGTGTAGATGCCCTCGGCGGGCAGCGTATAGTTCGCGATGAGCGCATCGCCGTCACTCTGCAAGTAGCGGCGGAAGGTTCCTTTTCTCAGGTCTTGCGGGGCGTCTTGATTGTCCTGGAGGACCTGGCCGGTCGAGTCGAGGAGCGCCACCTGCATATTCAGGTCGGAGCGCCGTTCGGCGGAATAGGCCGCAATCGACACGACATCGCCCTGGTTGCCCGCAAACCGGTAAATCCCTTCGGTGATCGGGGTCTCCGCTTTCGGATCGTTCAGGGTAGCGGTGACGTCATCCCCGTACTTGATATTGGTCAGCGGCTCGGCGTCCGAATGGACTTGAAGGCGAAATTCACCGCGCGTGAGCCGCACCGCGGCATCCAGGTTGAAGAACGCCGTCATCAAATAGCCGAGCAGCAGCGCCACGCCGACCGTCAGCAGCACGCGCAGCGCGTCCCACCGCAGTTGGTTGATCAGCAGCAGCACGCTGACGCCGATCAGGAAGTTGACGGCAAACACACTCTGGTAATCGGGCGACGCTTTGATCGTATCCCACATGGTGCTGGGGGACATGCCGCTCTTCAAGCCGTACACTTTATAACTGAGCACCGCAATCATGAGCAGGGCGACCAGAATGGCAAAGGTCAGCGTCTTGCTGCGTTGGGAGGCCCAGGGGAGTCTCAGATTCATAGATAATGCTCCATTTCCTCGGCAGGCTGGCGTTCAGCGCCCAGCATATACAGGCCCAGCTTCTCCTCGGTCAGGTCGGGGGTATTGGCGAAGACCGCGACGATCTCGCCGTTATACATCACCATGATCCGGTCGGAGAGCTTCATGACTTCCTGTAGGTCCGCTGAGACCAACAAGATCGCCAGCCCTCCCGTGCGCTGGTCCACCAGTTGTTGGTGGATGTACTCGATGGCGCCGATGTCCACGCCGCGGGTCGGCTGGGCGGCGATCAGCAGGCGCGGCGACGCGGACAGCTCGCGCGCCAGCACCACCTTTTGCATGTTACCGCCGGACAGCGACCCGACCGGCACATCGCTGTTGGGGGCGAGAATACCAAATTGCTTGATCATCGCTTCGCTGTTGGCATGGATGGCCGACAGGTTGAGCAGCCCGCCCCGCGTCATGGGCGCACGGTAGTAGCGGTCCACGATCAGGTTGTCGCTGATCGAGGCGCCCACGGCGACCCCGTTGGTCAGCCGGTCTTCCGGGATGTGGGCGACGTGCGCTTCACGAACCTTGCGGGGACCGTGACCCAGCACCGGCCTGTCCATCACCAGGGCTTCCCCGGCACTGGCCGCGCGCAGCCCGGTCAGGACTTCGATCAGTTCCGTCTGGCCGTTGCCTTCCACCCCGGCGATGCCGAGAATTTCGGACTCGTGGACCTTGAAGCTGACATTGTGCACCAGGGTGCGTCCGGTTTCGTTGACATAAGTCAGGTTGTGCACGTCCAGCACCGGCAGGCCGCGCTGGACCGGCGGCTTGTCAACCTGCATGAAGACTTCGCGCCCGACCATCATCCGGGCCAGTTCCGCCTGGTTGGTTTCGGAGGTGAGCACCGTGCCCACCCGGCGCGCATCGCGCATGACGGTCACCCGGTCCGAGATCTCCATCACTTCGCGCAGCTTGTGGGTGATGAAGATGACGGTTTTGCCCCCTTGCACCAGGTTGTGGATGGCGGCGAACAGGTCCTGGGTCTCGCGCGGGGTGAGAACCGCCGTCGGCTCGTCCAGGATCAGGATCTCGACGCCGCGATACAGCGCCTTGAGGATTTCGACGCGCTGGCGCATCCCGACCGGAATGGTATCAATCCGCGCCGTCGGTTCGACGAACAGCCCGTACTGCTTGGACAGGGCTTCGGTGTCCGCGATGGCTTTGCGGCGATCCAGCACCGCGCCGCCCAACCGCGCCGACTCGCGTCCCAGCGTGATATTCTCAGCGACGCTGAACGAGTCCACCAGCATGAAATTCTGGTGGACCATGCCAATGCCCAGGTTGATGGCCGCTTGCGGATGAGGAATGTGGACGACGCTGTCGCGCAGCCGAATTTCGCCAGAGGTGGGCGTCTCAAGGCCATAAAGAATCTTCATCAGGGTGGATTTCCCGGCCCCATTTTCGCCCACCAACGCGTGAATTTCTCCGCGTTCGACTGACAGGTTCACCCCGTCGTTCGCCAACACGCCGTTTGGATAAATTTTGACAATATTTATGGCCTCGATGAGTGCCATGCTACCTCCCCCACGACAACCAGGTTGGAAGCGTCGCCCTGAGCGGCGTTTTCAACCCCTCGTAGAACACGTGCCCCTTGCTCATAAGTCACCATTAAAGAAAAGGGTGAGCCCAAGCTCACCCCAGTTGGATATTACCACTTGCCAGGACTACTGAAGATACTGCGAAGCGTCGAATTCGGTCGCGGGCATTTCGCTGCACGGTACGCCCACCTGCACGGCGTTGTCGCCGATGTTGGTGTTGATCGTGAACTCGCCGTTGGCCATCGCTTCTTCGACCGCGTCCATCAGGTCCAGGACCTTCTCAGGGGTCTTATCGTAGTAGATGTCATTGTAGACCAACCCGATGCCGCCTTCGGCAACGCCGAGCGTCTCCGACTGACCGTAGGGCAGTTCGCCCTTGATGTCCAGGTCAATGGCGCGGTACAGCGAGTTGTCCACGTTCTTCATCATGCTGGTCAGGATGCGGTTCGCCAGGTCGGGGTCGGTGTCCATCAAGACGCCCGCCTGATCCGAGTCCACACCGATCGCGTAGTGGCCCTGTTCCTGGGCAGCTTCGAACATGCCCACGCCCGAACCACCGGCGATATTGAACACGATGTCGGCTTTCTGCTCGAACATGGCCAGGGCGATTTCCTTACCCTTGGCCGGGTCGTTCCAACCCGCATCGCCACCGACGTAGTTGACCAACACCTGGCTGTCAGGATTCACCAGGCACGCGCCCTGCTCGTAACCGACGACGAAGTCGTTGATCACGGGGATGTTGCCGCCACCGATGGCGCCGATGATGCCTTCGGGGTTCATGCCCTCGATGCCGCTGATGCTCATCGCTGCCCCGTACACGCCCGCCAGGAACGAGCCTTCGTTCTGCTTGTACATCACGGAGTAGACGTTCTTGCAGCCGTCGATGCACTTGGTGGGATCGTCGTAGGCGACGGTCGTGTCGAAAATGATGAATTTCTTATCGGGATACAGGTGAACACGCGCCATCAGGAAGTCGGGCATCTGCCAGGTGCCGACGATCAGGATGTCGTAATCTTCCCCGACCATCGCATCCGACAAGCCGGTTTCCCACACGCTGTTGTTGGTGCCCAGCTCGATGGTGTTCACTTCGACGTTATAGCCATCTTCGATCAGGCGATCCATACCGCGCTGCGCCGAGTCGAAGAACGACTTGTCACCCAGCACGCCGTTGAGCACCAGTTTGATGCGGAGGGGTTGATCCTGGGCGCTGGTCGTGGACGTGCCCACGACGGCGGTCAGGGCCATGACGGCGACAATGGCTAACACTAAGAACCGAGAATTCTTCATGTTTTTCTCCTTGTAATCTCGTGCCAAAAATCCCTTAGTTCAAACTATAACCTGACCTACTAGGAGCGTCAAGTTGATTAGATCAAGGGTATGCATAATGTGTCGGCCCGCCTAGAGCCAAAGGTCACGGTCTTGGCGTGTCACTCCTCCGCTGTTTCTTCGATCAGTGAAGAAACCTGTTTTTTTCTTGCTGGCGAGAGCGGGAAAGTGGTACACTGCGCGCCACCATTTCGCTCCCGGCGTGCTCGGGAGCGATAGTAGTTTTGGGGAGAGCCTCGCGACGAGGCTTCGCGCGAAAGGGCAAGACTGTGAGACTGATTATCGATACGGATGCCGGGGTAGACGATGCCCAGGCGATCATGCTCGCCCTCACCACGCCGGGCGTGGTGGTCGAAGCGATCACGACCCTGACCGGTAACACCCATGTGGATAATGTCACCCGCAACGTGTTCACCGTGCTGGACTTGATGCGCGCGCGGGATATTCCGGTGTTCAGGGGCGCCAGCCAGCCGTTGATTCCGGGTCACTGGCACCCCGAAGTGGGTATTCATGGCGAAGACGGGCTGGGCAACTACCCGCGCCGCGCCCAGCTCAACGGGCGGCTGCAATCCGAACTGGCCGCGCTGGCGCTGGTGCGTCTGGCTGACGCGGCCCCGGGCGAACTGAACCTGCTGGCGCTTGGCCCGCTGACCAACATCGCCCTGGCCTGCAAGCTCGACCCGGAATTTCCGCACAAGATCGGGCGGTTCGTCTTCATGGGCGGTGCCTATTCGGCGATGGGCAATACCAAAAACGTCTCCGCCGAATTCAATATCTACTGCGATCCCGAAGCGGCCCTGATCGTGCTCGACGCCTTCCCCCAGTCGGTCATGGTGTCGTGGGAAGCCACGATCCGGCATCCCATCCCCTGGGACGAATACGAGGCTTTGACCGCCAGCAACACGGCGGCAGGACGCTTCTTCTGTGACACGACGCGCGATATGGTGGCTTTTCTGCGCCGTAACCCGCGCGTGCCGGGCTTCTTGCTCCCGGACCCGCTGGCGATGGCCGTGATTCTCGATCCGTCCCTGGTGCGCGAAGCCATGCACCAGTATGCGACCATCGAACTCAACGGCGCGCAGACGCGCGGCCAGGTCATGGTCGATTATTTCGGGATACTGCGCCAGGAGCCGAACGTCGAGATCGTCACCGAGATCGACATGGACGGCGTGGCGGCCATGTTCCACCGGATGCTGGGCTGACGTGATCCCGCTCGACGATCTGCGCACCCTGTTAGCGACTTTGACTGCCGCGCCGGGCCTGGCCGGGCACGAGGATGCGGTCGCGCGCCTGATGGCCGATCACCTGGCGCCGCTGGCCGATCAGGTGCGGATCGACGTCTTGGGCAACGTGATCGCACGGTTCGGCCCGGAAGATGGCACCCCGCGCGTGGCGGTCCTGGCGCACATCGATACGGTCGGCTTCCTGGTCAAGCAGGTGCACGCCGATGGAACCCTGGGATTGGTGCCGGTGGGCGGGGCGAACGTCCGGGCGCTGCCGGGCGCGGCGGTACGGGTGGGGGATTATCCCGGCGTGATCGGCGTGAAGTCGCAGCACCTGACCGGATCGAACGAACCCGCCGTGAGCCTGGAAGACCTCTACGTCCAGGTCGATCCGGCGGCCCCGGTCGAAGTGACCACGCCGGTCCTCTACGCCGCGCAAACGGTCCCGTTGGGCGAGCATCTGATCTGCGCCCCGTATCTCGACAACCGGGCGGGGTGCGCCGTGCTGTTGGCGTTGGCGCGCGAGCTGGCCCAGCGGCAGGGCACGATCTACCTGATCGGGACGGTGCAGGAAGAGACGACCTGCGCCGGAGCGACCTATGTGCTCCAGCAGCTCCGACCGGACGCGGCCTACTTCGTCGATGGCACCTTGAGCTATGATACGCCGGACACGCGCAAATATGGGTCGGTACGCCTGGGCGGTGGCCCGGTGCTGACGGCATTTCTCTATGTAAGCGGGCTGAACGGGTGGCACGTCCATCCCGCGCTGCGCGCCCATCTCAAGCAGATCGCCGCGGCCAGCGCCATCCCGGTGCAGCAGGATGCGATCCGCGGCCTGATCAGCGATGCCCGCGTGACGACCTGGTTGGGCCTTCCGAGCGCACTGGTCGGCCTGCCCATGCGCGGCAAACACGCTCCGCTCGAAACCGCCCACCTGGGCGACCTGGTGGACGCAGTTCGTTTGTTGGCGGCGGCCTTGCAAGACCCGCTGCCCGATCTTTCACGGGGGTAATCCAAAGATGCCGGTAGATGTTTTGAACCAGGCCCTCCCTGGTTTGTCCGAAAGCTTGGCCAAACAGGCGGCGATCAACCAGGCTGAGCCGTTGTGGGATTTGCTGAAACGCCTGCTGACGGCCCACGCGCCGACCGGAGGCGCGAATTTGCTCGGCGGCATTGGCGACGATATCGCGGTGCTGGCGGATGGACTGGGACTGCGCGATCGGGTGATCTCGCACCTCGGCTCGACCGGGAACGCGGCGATCTGGCTGGGATCGGACAAATCCACTGCCGATCTGGTGATCGTGGCTCACATGGATCGTCCTTCCTTCCGCGTGCGCGACCTGGAGAAACGCGAGTTGTTCCCGCTGTGCTCGAATCGTTTCCCCGAAGGCGAATACCGGATTCCGGCCAAGGCCGTCCGGTTTGAGCGCGGACGGCTGGTCGTGCGGGCCGAGGGGATGTTGGTATCGCACAAGGCGGGCGACAGCGAGGAGCTGCTGTTTGACACCAAGCACGGCCAGTTAGCCTGGCAGGATACCATCTTGATGGACGTGTATCCGGTGCTCAACGGGGATACCGTGATTGGCAGCGGGCTGGATAACAGCCTGGGGGTCGCGATGACGCTGCTGACGGCGGCGGCCTTGCGCGGGGTCGAAAATGCGCTGCGCGAACGCGAGCGGCGCTGCCTGTTCGTCTTTACCGATCAGGAGGAAGGCCCGCCCGATGGCTTTTTCGGACATGGCGCGGCGCGCCTGATGCACGCCCAGCAGCCGCCGACCTACGGCTGCGTGATCGTCGATGCTCAGACCGCCGGGCCGGGCCTCGTCCCGCAGTTGGGCAGCGGTGCCAGTCACAGCACGGCGTCCCGGTGGGCGTATGGCTCGATTGTGCCCCCGAACTACCATGCGCTGGCGGTAGACCTGGCCGAGTCGCTCAACGCCACCCGTCCCGGCACGGTGCAGATGAACAACGGCTACCTCTCGCGCAGTGACGACATGATTCTGGGCCAGTGGACGCGCATCCTGGGGCTGTCCGGCCCGCCGATGACCGATCCCCACACCGGCCAGGAGACCGCGCGCCTGAGCGATATTCAGGACGGCGCGTGGTGGTTGTCGTATTTCCTGGTGGCGGCGCTGAACGTCGTGCCCGACCTCACGCCCCGCTACGCGCTGGGCAGATAAAAGCAAAATTCAACGCAGAGAGCGCAGAGAATAAAGGACTTTTATGCTTTTCTCTGCGCTCTTTGCGGTCTCTGCGTTGAGATGCTTTTTATCGGGCGTCGAGCAGATAGGCGTCGGCCCAGAAGTAAGCGAACAGCTTGTGCCGCTGCACGCTGCCGAACCCGGCGGCCCGCAGGGCGTCTTCCCAGCCCTGGATCGGCCCTTCCCAGTTGGTGCGCGCGGCGGTGCGGTCGAAATAGCCGAACATGACCGGCATCAAAAACCCCTGCGCCACAACGCCTCCATCCCCATCATACTCCGCCAACCCGCGCTCGTAACGCTCGATCACGTAC
>CAYRWY010000093.1:3124-16115 GCA_964427955.1 uncultured Anaerolineaceae bacterium | reverse complement strand
GTGCGATAAGTTACCTAAAAAGGTAGCATGTCCAACGAAATTCGTCAAAAATTTCGGCAAAATGGACAAAGCCCTACGCTTCGTACAGGCGGCGCGCCTGCCTCAACCGCGTGGCGCTGTCGTCCAACCCGCCGGGACGGTTGCGCGCCAGCCACACCTGGCGGTATTCGGCCTCGATGTCGTCCAGGTCCGCCGCGAGATCCTGTCCGCGCAGCGTGCTGCCGGACAGTTGGAACAGCCCGCGCTGCGCCCCGTGGATGAGCATTCGGGCCGCCAGCCGGAATTCGCGCGCGATCAGGGCTGCATCCGGCACCGTCAGATCGGTTTCGTCCAACGGGTCCATCACACCCTCGATATACGCGATGCTCTCACGCAGCCGTGCGCCAAACCGGGTGTCGTCGTTGATGAGTGACAGTTCGGCGGGGTCGGTCCAACGTGGCGCGGATTCACGCAGGTGAGCCAGGGGGCGGTGATAGAGATTGAACAGCAGGCTGCTGTTCGAGACGATGATGCCCGGCACCTGATACGCATTGCCGAGATCGTAGGCCAGCTTGCCCATCCCGCCCCGGCGGGTGTGGAACACGAAAGCGTCCAGCGCGGCGGGCAGATCGAGGTCCGTATTCGTCGCGTGCGCCCAACTCAGGGCCGCGCCGTAGGCGAAGCCCAGGTAGCTGATCGGCAGCGTTTGCCAGTGGCCCACGTCGCCCCAATCGGTGTTCAAAACCCCCGCCGCCCCATTCTTCAGGCCATTTTCGACCGCGTTGCGGATATTGCCGATGCAGTTGTCCGTGCGTCCGCCCAGCGTGCGCCAGCTTGAGGTGCCGGGACAGACGTAGAAGGGGACGCCGGACTCGGCGAACAGCTTCGTTTTGCCTGGAAAATCATGGACGTCCTCGTACCCCCATTCCAGCGCCAGGGTGTCGCGCGGGATCTCCGGCACGAGATCGGGATACTGGTTGATGATGTCGCCCCAGAACTGCATGGTGTGCCCGTACGGCTGGACGCGCCGGTAGATTTCGAGCAGGACATCCAGGTAGACGCGCCCTTTGCCCTTTTGCTCGACCAGGGCTTTGCTGCGTCCCAGGCCCAGGTCGATGGTTTCGTCGCAGCCGACGTTGAACATGCGGCTGGTGAAATTCGGCAGCAGTTCGGCGTACAGTTCTTCGATCAGGTCCAGCGCGGCGGGCACCGCCGGGGAAAAGCTGAAGGGCGGCATGACCGTCCCCCAGATCGACATGAACTCGCCTTCGGTCTCGGCCAGATGATGGTAGCGCGGGTGCTTGACCCAGCGATCCATGTGGCCGAAGCTGTTCTGGTTGGGCACCAGATCGATGTAGCGGTCGCGGCAGTAGGCGTCCAGCGCCAGGATCTCCTCCGCCGTCAGGGGCGACGCGTGTTCCCACACGTCGCGGTGGTTCCGGTAGGCGAAGGTGTGCTCGGTGTAAAGCTGGAACTGGTTGACCTTCCAGCCTGCCAGCAGGTCGATCAGGTGATACAGCGTTTCCATCGTCGGCACTTTGTCCCGGCTGATGTCCAGCAAAACGCCGCGCGCCGCGAAGTCCGGCCAGTCTTCGATCACCAGGCAGGGCAGCTCGCGCCCGTGCGTCTGGATGAGCTGGACCAGCGTCGCCACGCCGTAGAACGCGCCGGGAGCATCATGGGCCGCGATCCGGATGCCGCTCGCGTCGATGGTCAGGCGGTAGCCTTCCGGGCGCAGCGCCGTAGCGTCGATACTGAGGATCAACTCGCCCGGCAGATCGCCTCCCGCGATCTCCCAATTCGCTCCGGCGTACTGCTGCAAGACCGCCTGCGCCCGCCGCGCGGTAAACAACAGATCGGCAGGGCGGGGGACATGGAGCGCGATCAAGCCAGCGGGCGGCAGGGTGTAGGTTCCTCCAGCCGGTGTCAATCGCTGAGGCTGTGGTAAAAGGTTCAAAATAGAGGTCATGAGCAAATATCCTTGGTCAATAAGTCCAAATCTCGGGGAGGCTATTATAGCGTGAATGTTCGGAATAAAAACAAACGGGTCCGGCGCTGACCGCCAGACCCGTAAGCTCGGAGATGACCGGAAAAAAGTTAGCCGCCCAGGTAGGCTTTCTGCACGTCCGGGCTGGCTGCCAGTTCCTTGCTGGGACCCGCCAGGACGATCCGCCCGGTTTCGAGCACGTAGCCCCGGTTCGCCAGCTTGAGCGCCATGTTGGCGTTCTGTTCCACCACCAACAGCGTCGTCCCCTCGCGGTTGATCTCGCGTAGGATTTCGAAGATCTGCTGGACCAGGATCGGGGCCAGGCCCATCGACGGCTCGTCCAGCAGCATCAGCTTGCCCCCGGTGACCAGGGCGCGCCCGACTGCCAACATCTGCTGTTCGCCGCCGGACAGGGTATCGCCCAGTTGGCTTCGTCGTTCTTTGAGGCGAGGGAAGTAGCTGTAGACGCGTTCGATGCGCTGATCGAGTTCGCGCCGTTCGATCTGGAAGCCCGCCAGCCGCAGGTTCTCGTAGACGGACAGGTTGCCAAAAATGCGCCGTCCTTCGGGAACCAGCGCCAGCCCCAGCTTGACGATCTGGTGCGGCAGCAGTTTCGCCAGGTTAGCATCCCGGTAGATGATCTCGCCCTGTTCGGGCCGGTGCAGCCCGGCGATGGTATTGAGGATGGTCGATTTGCCCGCGCCGTTGGCGCCAATCAGCGTGACGATTTCGCCTTCATCTACGTCGAAGGAGACGCCGTGCACGGCCTTGATACTGCCATAGGATATATAGAGGTCACGCGCGCTCAGGAGCATCAGCCCACCCCCTGTTCGCCGAGATAGGCTTCGATCACTTTGGGATTGCTCCGGATCTCCTCGGGCGTGCCCTCGGCAATCGTCGCGCCAAAATCCAGCACCTTGAGTCGTTCGCAGATATTCATCACCAGCCGCATCTGGTGCTCGATCAGCCAGATCGTCAGGCTGAACTGGTCGCGGATCCAGTGGATAAACTCCATCAGCGCCTCGATCTCACCCGGATTCATGCCTGCCGCCGGTTCGTCCAGCAGCAGCAGCCGGGGATGAGAGGCCATCGCGCGTACGATCTCGACGCGGCGCTGCTGGCCGTAGGGCAGGTTTTTCACCGGCTCGTTGGCGTATTTGTCCAGCTTGAACAGACTCAGCAGTTCCATCGAGTGCTCGTAGATTTCCCTTTCCTGCCGCTGGTAACGTGGCAGGTGCAGCAGCGATTCGGCCAGGTTGTAGGTGATGCGCGGATGGTGCGCCACGCGCACGTTGTCGAGCACGGTCATCATACCCCACAGCCGGATGGTCTGGAACGTGCGGCTGATGCCGATGCTGTTGATTTCGTGGGCGGTGCGCCCCACCATCTCCCGCCCCTGGAAAAGGATCTGCCCTTCGCTGGCGCGATAGGCCCCTGTGACCAGGTTGAACACGGTGGTTTTTCCGGCGCCGTTGGGCCCGATCAGCCCGATCAACTCGCCTTCTTGGAGTTCGAGGTTGAAGTTATCGACGGCGAGCAGACCGCCGAAGCGGTGTGAGACGTGCTTAATCTCCAGCAGGGCCATCGTTCACCTCCTCGCGCGGCGCTTCCTGGTTTCCGCCCAGGTTCAGGTTGATCTCTCTGAAGCCGAATAACCCCTGCGGACGGTGCAGCATCAGGAAGATCAGGATCAACGGGATCACTACCCATTTCAGTACTTCCAACGGGCGGAAAGCTTCGATCAAGAGCGTGAACAGCACGGCGGCGACAATGGAGCCGGTAATGCTGCCCATCCCGCCCAGGTAGACCATCACCAGGGCCTCAGTCGATTTGAGGATGCCGAACATGCCAGGGTTGGCATAGGCCAGCACGTGCACCATCAGCCCGCCCGACACGCCCGCGATGAACGACGAGACCAGGAAGGCGACGACTTTGACGCGCCGGGTATTGACCCCCATCAGTTCAGAGGCGATCTCGTCTTCGCGGATGGCGATGATGCCCTTGCCGAAGGTCGAGTTCACCAGGTTGTAGATGGCGAGCACGGAGAGCACGGTCATCACGAAGACCCACGGCAGGTTGGTCCAGATCGGGACGCCGTTCAAGCCGCGCGGCCCGCCGATGAATTCCATATTGTTGATCACGCCCGTCACGATGAAGTTGACGGCCAGGGTGATGATCGCGAGATAGTCGCCGCGGGTCTTGAACGATGGGAAGGCGACCAGCAGTCCGGCCAGGGCTGCCGCGGCGCCTCCGGCCATCAGCGCGATCAGAAAGCCGATGGCGTGAAAGAGCAGGGCGGGGTGAGAGGTGAGCGCGGCGCTGCCGAATTCTTTGCTGTTGGTAAAGGCCCACATGGTGAGCACTGCCGAGACGTAAGCGCCGACGGCCATGAAGCCCGCGTGCCCAACCGAAAACTCGCCCATATAGCCGTTGACGAGGTTGAGGCTGACGGACAGCATGATGTTGACGCACATGTAGACGACGATCAGTTCGCGGTAATCGCTCAGATCCGTCCAGCGCGAAATGGCGAGATAGAGCATCACAATCTGGAGCAGCAGGGCGACCGGGGACAGGAGTCCGGTAACCATGCCCGGCAGGCGTGCTCTTTTCTGGGTGTCCGCGCCGGACTTCGTCAGAAACTGCGGCAGGGTGGGCTTCTTCAACCACAGCAGCAGCCGGTTGGTGGGATGGCGGAACAGGAGGGCGATCACCAGAATCGGGATCACGAAGATCGCGATGTCGTATTGCAGCACGTCGAACAACTGCTTGAAAAAGCCCGGGTTGCGCGCGCCGTGCGAACTGAAGGCGCTGATAAAGTCCTTCGCCAACTGGTGGATGGCATCCCAGGACGAATTCAAGGGATGGGGATACTTATCGGAGGGGGCAGGGAAGAACGGCGCCAGAATGCCGGAGAAGTCGAGATCCGAAAACGGCTTCAGGACATCGGAGACGCCGAACAGGCTCAGTTCTTTGCGGAAGCCCAGCAGCTTGGCAAAGGTCGGCCCCTCCCGGTATTCGAGGTCTGCCGCCGCCCACAGGCCGATCAGGTAAGCCAGCAGCGGTGTGCCCCTCATCAAGCGGGTGAGTTGGACGTAGACCCAGCCGATCCCGGCGCGCAGCCAGCCCAGCAGGATGCGGATCGCCGCCCAGGGCCATCCCCACCAGTTCTGCACCGTGATCGCGGGCGGACGCTCCAGCTTCGTGACACTGATCTTGAGCCGCCCCGCTGGACGAGGCAGCGCGAACTGCACGATCAGGCCGAGCGCCGCAGCCAGGACGACGTAGAAGCCGTCTTTGACGTACTGGAGGGCGTCGAGGTCTTCTTCGTAACTTTCATAGAAGAACGCGGCGTAGTAGTAGCCGATGACGATCAGCCCGGCCAACAGGATCAAGGTGATCAGGTGACTGCTCGGCTGACGTTTCACCAGTCCGGCGGCGGCGGCGATTCCGGCGGCGCCAGCGGCAATCGGGATCACCAGGATGAACATGTGCGAAATCCGGACCGGCAGATCGAGATCGTCGCCGGTATCAGCGGCCAGACGTCGGCCCGTGACGGTGCCGCCCTGGTCGAGTTGGTACCAGGGCATCAGAAAGAAGGCCGCCAGTATGACCACGGCGCACGCCAGGGCCAGCAGGTCCGCCAGTGAAAAATGTAGGGAAGATTGAGGTTTCACGGCGCGCCTCTATACTTTCTGGCGGCGGGCCACGCCGAAGAGACCGGTCGGTTTGACGACCAGGATCATCAGCAGGAGCGTGAAAGCCACCGGGTCGCGCCAGGTGGACGAAATTCCAAACGTGTCACCATAGGCCGGCACGAAAATCTCGACGAATCCCAGGAGCAGTCCTCCCAGCATCGCGCCGCGAATGTCGCCGATCCCGCCGATGACCGCCGCGGTAAAGCATTTCCAGCCGACGCGCATTCCCATGTAGGGACTCAGCGAGGTATAAGCGACGCCCCACAGGATGCCTCCTGCGGCGGCCAGGCTGGTTCCCAAAAAGAAGGTGAGTGAGACGATCTGGTCCTGCGAAACGCCCATGAGCGGGACGGCGAACCGGTCATAGGAGATGGCGCGCATCGCCATGCCCCACTTGGTCCGCTGCACGATCAAATACAGTCCCAGGAACAGCGCGAAGGCCATGATGATGATCAGGATTTTGATGTCGCTGATCTTGACCCCGCCGAAGTCGTGCGTGGTCTTGGTGACGAAATCGCCAGGATATTGGCGGGGGTCGGCGCCGGTCAGCGCCAGCATCCCGTTTTCGAGCAGCAGCCCGACGCTGAGGGCGGTGATGACGACCGACAGCCGCGAGGCCTGGCGCAGCGGTTTGTAGGCGACGCGTTCGATGGAAACACCCATCAGCCCCGTGAAGACCATCGACAAAATGAGCGATGGTAGAAACGGCAGGCCGAGCACCACCGAGCCGAAGACGCCCAGAAACGCCCCGACCATGAAGATGTCGCCGTGCGCAAAGTTGATCAGCAGCAGCACGCCGTACACCATCGAATAGCCCAGCGCCACCAGGGCATACAAGCTGCCCAGTTGAAGAGCGTTAAAGAATTGCTGGACAAAAAAAGTCAGTTCACTCTGAAGAGTACCCGGGATCATCCAAATTCTCCGGTTTATCTAGATAGCGGGGACCGTCTCCCCTAGGTCAACGGTCCCCGGCAGCAGTCGTAAAGGACTGGCGTCTATTGAGGCGGGAAACCTGCGGGGCAAGCCGAGTCGTAATAGGTGAAGGCCCCGTCCTTGATCTCGATGATCACCGCGCACTTGATCGGATCGCCCTGCTCGTCGAAGCTCATGACGCCCGTCACGCCTTCGTACATGTCGATTCCGGCCAGCGCATCACGAATGTCGGCCCGGTCGAACGACTGCGCATCGCTGATGGCCTTGAACAGCAGGTTGAACGCGTCATAGGTCAGCGCGGCCACGTCGTCAGGTTTGGCGCCGTACTCTTCCTCGTAGGCCGTGATGAATTTCTGGCCGACTTCGGTGGCGATGTCCGCCGCATAGTGCGTGCTGAAATACAGGCCGTTGCACGCCTCGCCGCACAGGTTGAGCAAATCGGGGGTGCCCCAGCTATCGCTGCCGACGATGTAACCTTCGTAGCCCAGTTCGCGCGCCTGCTGGACGATCAGCGGGACTTCGTTGTAATACTGCGGCACGAAGAGCACGTCGGGCTTGGCCGCGATGATGTTGGTCAACTGCGAGCTGAAGTCGGTGTCGCCGGTGGTAAAGCTCTCGAACCCCACAATTTCCACGCCGCTTTCCTGGGCGGCATCGCGGAAGTTCTCCGCCAGGCCCTTGGGATAGTCGCTGGCCACATCGTAGAGGACTGCCGCCGACTTGGCTCCGAACTTGCTGGCGACAAAATTGGCCATGACACGGCCCTGGAACGGATCGAGGAAGGCGGCACGGAAGACCCAGGGGCGATCCAGGGTGGTAGCCGGGTTGGTGGACCACGGGCTGATCATCGGGGTTTCGCGGTCGTTGGCGACCTGACCGGCGGGCACGGCTTGCTTGCTGGCCTGTGGCCCAATGATGGCGACGACTTCTTCATCTTCGATCAGGCGCGTGGCCACGGCCACCGCCGACTCGGCTTTGGACTCGTCATCTTCGACGATGATTTCGACCTTGTAATTATCACCGTCGATCTGGATACCGCACGCGGCGTTGATCTCTTCGACCGCCATTTCGGCAGCTTCGACCGTGCTTTGCCCGACCTTCGGAATATCGCCGGTCAGGGGGCCAATCACGCCAATCGGAATAGTCTCGTCCACAAAATTGCAGTCGTCCTGGGCCACGACTGACGATAGAGGACCAATGGCAGCCACCATCACCGCCAGCGTCAGAGCGATAGTGATCAAACGCTTAGACATCTTTTTCGCCTCCATACATAAACCTCATCGGTCGAACGAGCAGTAATTCCACGCGTCTTCGCCAGTACCACCTCCTTGCCCGTGATAGCAAAATGCGAGGGCACGGGCCAGCCCTGGTTTTTGTATTTTATTCCCAAAGCAAAACTCACCACAAGCTTCGAGTATACTGGTAACATTACATTCTGTTTTTATGCAAACTACCCTAAAACTGGATTCGAGAGATGGACGATACCAACTATCGTAAACCGGTCACCTATGTCGAAGTGGATTTAGATGCCATCGCGCATAACACCCGCGCTTTCAAGCAGCACGTCGGCCCCTCGGTTGCCCTGACGGCGGTGGTCAAGGCCAACGCGTACGGCCACGGTGCCGTGGAGGTCGCTCGAACGGCGCTGCGGCACGGCGCGACGCGCTTGGCGGTAGCGCGCGTGAGCGAAGGCGTGCAACTGCGCGCGGCGGGCCTGACGGCTCCGATCCACATCCTGGGCTATACCCCGCCGGGCGAGGTCGAAACCGGGGTGGAGCACGATCTGACGCTGACGGTAACGGAACTGACTGTGGCCGAGCTGGTGTCCACTCGTGCCGCGGCACTGGGCCGGACGGCCCCTGTGCACGTCAAGGTCGATACGGGGATGGGTCGTTTGGGCCTGCTGCCGGACGAGGTCGTCCCGTTCGTGGAGCGGTTGGCGGCGCTGCCTGGGCTGAAGGTCGAGGGACTGTTCAGCCACTTTTCGACTGCCGACGCGGCGGACAAGAGCTACACCTGGCAGCAGTTTCGCGTGTTCCAGTCCGTCCTGGAGTCATTGCAGGCGGCGGGGCACACGATCCCGCTGCGCCACATCGCCAACAGCGCCGCGACGCTGGAACTGCCCGCGACGCACCTGGATGCGGTCCGGGTGGGCATTTCGCTCTACGGCCTGCCGCCTTCGGACGACGTGAAGCTGACCATCCCGTTGAAACCGGCCCTGACGCTCTACAGCCAGGTGGCACGCGTGCGGACGCTGCCCGCCGGGTCGAGCATCAGCTACGGGCGTACCTTCGTGACTCCGCACGCCATGCCGGTTGCCTTGATTCCGGTAGGCTATGGCGATGGGTACCACCGGCTGATGTCGAATCGCGGCGCGGTCCTGATCAACGGCCAGCGCGCGCCGATCCTCGGACGGGTGTGCATGGACCAGTTCGTGGTCGATATCTCCGCCGTTGGCCCGGTGGAGGTCGGCGCGCCGGTGGTGCTGATCGGTCGGCAGGGGGATCAGTGTATCCCCGCCGAGGAGGTGGCACGTTGGGCGCAGACGATCAATTATGAGGTGACCACGTCGCTGCTGCCGCGTGCCACGCGCTATTACGTGGGCGGGTAGGGGTTATCCGGCGGTACTCGGTGCCGTGCCATTCTCGACCAGGTCGCCGTATTGGGTCTCCAGCTTGGTGCCGACTTCGACCAGCAGCTTGCCCACGTGGGCCAGCGCGACGGCATAGAGGGGGCGGGCGGGGGTCTCGGCAAGCTCGCGAGCTTCGGTGATCTGGTTGAGATGTTCACTGGCGCGCCGGATGTCGTCGCGGCGCAGCTTTTGCAGCTCGTATTCGTGAAGGTCTAGCATCGTCTTTTCCTCAGGATATACGCAAGAACGTCCTCAGGGCCTGCCAGGTGTCATCGATGCGATCAGGGTTCAGGCGATAATACTTGCTGACGTCTTGCTGCCTCATGATCAGGTAGCCATGTGCGGTGAGCTCCCGCAGATGGCGCGAAGCGGCTGACTTGCTCAGTTCGAGGCGATCCATGATGTCCTTCGCGCCCAGTTCGCCTTCCAGGGCGATCACTTCCAAAATCCTCAGCCGCATCTCGTCGGCGAGCGCACTCAGCCGCATGAACAGGTCCGAGCGGCTCAGCGCCGCGGATCGGACAGTGGCGCCTTCGGGAATGCGCGCGCCAAACACAACGCGGGCCGTCGTGGGCGTCTGATCGATCAACAGCAAATAGGGGCCGATGTGCGGCGAGGGGATGAAGATGATCTCGTCCAGGTCTTCACGCCAGTTCCGCCATTCGTCCGGCTCGTCACGCCGGATGATGCGGCGGACCGCTTCGGTGGTCGAAATGTTCGAGAGAGGGAGCGACTCGAACGCCCTGACCGAGTCCTGGAGCATAGGCAGCTTGCGCTCCCATTCTTCGGCGAGGTAGGTGTCCCACATCAGCCGCAGGTGGTCGGTGAGCTGCGCCTGCCGCGCCGGAGGGTCTTGCAGCGAGCGAAAAGTATCCTCACTCCACATTGGGTCGCATTCTTCATCCTTCGCCCGGCACAGCCGGTCGACGAACGCCATGAACGTGTCGTGATCCGTCAGGAGTTGTGCGCGGTCAGGGCGATCCGTCTCGGTCCATTCTGGCATGTGCGCGATCAGGTGATCGAGTTCTTGTTCGCACAGCCGGTAGGGATCGCGGGCCGCGAGATCGTCCACCCAGGCCGGAAAGCTGGTCCACTCTCGTCCGCCCAGGTGCAGCGAGGCCATGTCCGCCAGCCGGTCATTGGCCGCGCGTTGTTCGGCGGTCAACCGGGCCGCTGTTTCCGCGACCCACGGATCGCAGCCCTGGATGTCGTCATTCAGCAGAATCAGGCTGCACAGCGCGTTGTACGCCGGTTCAAGCGAAAATCTGATGCGTGTTTCCCTGGCCGGAATGAACCCCAGATCGACCATCGTCCACCTCATAAAGTTTTTAAATTCCCGGAAGAGTGGGAATGTTGAGAATAGTGTAGCATGAAAATCAGCCGCGAGTCAAGCTGAATTCCCGGAAAGTTGGGAAATGTGGGAAAAGTCACGAGGGTGAATCAAACCCGCGCGCCTCACCGGCGCGCGGGGGGAATGTTGGAGAATTACGCCAGCCGGTCGATGACGTCCAGGGTGAGATCGCGCAGCGACGGCACGACCAGGGCGGCTTTGCTCAGGATGTCGTCCGGGGGACGGTGGTAGTAGCTGGGGACCGCGATCACCTTGGCCCCGGCGGTGTAGCCCGACAGAATGCCGTTGCCGGAGTCTTCGAAGACTACCGATTTTTTGATGTCCACGCCCATGCGCCGGGCGACTTCCAGGTACATATCCGGGGCGGGTTTGCCGCGCTCGACGTCGTCGCCGGACAGGATTTCGACGAAGGCATCATCCCACCCGGTGCTGTCCAGCACGGCGCGGATCATGCGCGTCGCCGCGCCGGAAGCCAATCCCAGGGGGTAGCGTCCACGCAACTGCGCGATCAACTCCCGTGCGCCGGGCATGAGCGGCACCTCGCGATGATAATAGCCTTCCATCTGGCTGATGATGCGCTCGATGATGTCCGGCAGGGTATAGTCCGGGCCGAGCCGTTCCAGCAAGAAGGTCGCCCATCCCTGCGTGTTGCGCCCCATGATGCGCGCCTGGTCGTCGTCCGTCCAGCGGAGCCGCTCCGCGCCGAAACACTCGACCCGCGCCTGCTGCCAGAGGGGTTCGGAATCGACCAGCAGCCCATCCATGTCGAAAATGATCGCTTCAGTCATGTTGCCTCGGTGAGAATTAGCGGTATTGGTTGATGCTGTCGCGCAGTGTGCGGGCCTCTTCGGCGGGATCGTCGGCAAAGATGATCGCGCGCGAGGAGTTGATGATCATCCCTTTGCCCTGGGAATTCAATCCGGCCCGGACGGTCTGTTCGAGGTCGCCCCCCTGTGCGCCGACGCCGGGGACCAGCAGCGTCAGGTCGCCCACTCGCGCGCGAATGGTCTTCAACTCGTCGGGATAGGTCGCCCCGGCGACCAATAGGCAGTTGCCGTTTTTGTTCCACTCTTTGCTGACCCGTTCGGCGACCACCTGCCAGAGCGGCTGGCCGTCGATGCTCAGGTCCTGGAACTCGCCCGCGCCCGGATTGGAGGTCCGGCACAGCAGGATGCAGCCTTTGTCCGCGCGTGACAGGAAGGGCATGAGCGCCTCGCGTCCCAGGTAGGGGTTCAGCGTGACCGCGTCGAAGCCCATCCGGTCGAAGATGGCGGTGACGTAGCCCTGGTTGGTCGTGCCGATGTCGGCGCGCTTGGCGTCGCAGATCGTCAGGATGTCGGGATGCTGCTCGTGCAGGTACTGCATCGTCATTTCCAGGGCGCGGAGTCCCTCGATCCCCTGGGCTTCGTAAAACGCGATATTGGGCTTGTAGGCGCTGGCGTAGTGGTGCGTTTGCTCGATGATCCAGCGGTTGAAGGCGAATTGGGGCAGGGCCCCAGTCTTGAACCGGGTGGGAAGACGATCATATTCACTGTCCAGTCCCACGCACACCAGGGAATTGACCCAGGCGGCCCGGTGGTTATATTTTTCGATCACGGTGTTCATCTGGCGTCGCAACCTTTGCTAAAATCAAGCGATCCCGGTCCAGCCGTGCGGATCGCGCATCCAGGCTTCAATCGTGAGCCGTTCGTTTTCGCCAAACTGGCCCAGCGCCAACGCTTCGGCGACGATGGCTGTAAAGGGCGTGAGCGGGTGCAGCTTCACGCTGGCGGCGTCGAAGGCCTGCTGCGCCTCGGCAAAGCCGTAGCTGGTGATGCACAGGCAGTGCTCAACGATGGCTCCCGCGTCGCGCAGCGCCTCCACGCCGGACAGGCTGCTGCCGCCGGTGGTGACCAGGTCTTCGACCAGCAGCACTCGCCGTCCGGTCACGTCGCCACCTTCAATGCGGCTGCGCGTGCCGTGTTCCTTGGCCTGTTTGCGGACGAACACGGACGGTTGGTGCAGGGCATAGGCCAGGGCCGCGCTGTGCGGAATGCCCGCCGTCTCGATCCCGGCCACGACGTCAAACGCGATCCCGAACTGCGGGATGATCTGCTGGAAGCCGTCGATCACCACGCGCCATTGGGCGGGCCAGAAGGGCAGCCGCCGGTTATCGACGTAGACCGGCGACTTGATGCCGGATTTGAAGGTGATCGGCGCGTGCGGCGTGAAGATCACGGCTTCGATTTCCAACAGGGCGCGCGCGACGTTGGCCTGTAATGCACTCAAGGTATCGCTCATCGTTCCGCCTCACTGACGATTAACGCGGCGGCCAGGGGACCCCGGTAGACCAGCGCGGACCAATATTGGACCACGCGTACCCCCTGGTCGGCAAAATCTCGGTAGGTGCTGCGATCCTGCACGCCGCCGCAGCC
>CAYRWY010000093.1:0-3024 GCA_964427955.1 uncultured Anaerolineaceae bacterium | reverse complement strand
TTGACCCACAGCGGGGTTTTCCCTTGCAGACTATCGACGGCGGCACCGCAGACCTGGACGGCTTCCTGGGCGGTTTGGTGGCCGCGTGGATCGTCTTCGGTGTTGGGACAGCTCAGGTTGAGCGCGAACCACCGCGGACGAAGGCCGCGTGCCACGAACGCCGCCAGGGCTTCCCGTACTTCGGCGGTCTGCTGGTCGGGATCGTCCACGCCGGGGCTGACCGCGACGTTGATCCCGAACTGCGCCGGGAGGTGCTGCTGCCGTTCGTCGAGAAACGCCGCCGCCGCTAACGCGCCCGGATTGCGCAGCCCGACCCGGTTCTGCGTCGAACGGGTAGAAACGTCGCGCCAGACCACGGTGCCGGGGTTGCCCTGGCGCGGCCAGCGGGTGAACGATCCGAATTCCACTGGGCCGAGCAGGGGCGGCAGCGTCCGCCAGCCGGGCATGATATTCCGGCCCTGGCGCACGGCTTCCAGCGCGTCGGCTTCCGAGTCGAAGCCATCCCCTTTGATCAATCCCGCCGCCAGGATGAGCGGCGAGTCGAGGCTCACCCCGCCCACGGCCACCGGGGTGCGCCGCCCGGCGAGATGGCGCGTTACGCCGCACACCGGTCCCAGCAGGGCCATCCGATCCGACCAGCGCAGCGCCTTGAGCATGTGCTCGTGGGCCTCTTGCGCGGACGAGCGGAACATGACCGGTCGCAGCAGCTTTTCGTAGAGCGCGCCGTTGGCCCAGGCGATGGCGGCGCGGGCCAGGGTCGTGCCGAGAGGTTCGGGACTGTCGCTCACTGGGCGGCTCCGTATCCGTTGATCCCAAAGCCCGGCTTGACCAGGATTTGCTCGCCGTCGAACACCTGGCGACCCCTGATCCAGACTTCGCGCACCTGGCCCGCGACCTGCATTCCCTCGAACGGCGACCAGCCGCACAGCGTCCGCAAACGGCTGCGCTCGATGGTGTAGGCGGCGTCCAGATCGACCAGGGTATAGGTGCCGGAGTCGGCGTGAAGGCCGAAGATCTGCTGCGGGCGCAGCGCCACCAGTTCGATCAACCGCTCCTCGGTCAGCAGTCCGTCGCGCACGGCGGTGCACAGCAGCGGCAGGGTCGTTTCCAGCCCTGGCACGCCGGAGGGCGGCGTCGCGGCGAATTTCTCCGCCAGTGTGTGCGGCGCATGATCGGATTCCACGACATCGACCAAACCGTCGTCGAGGGCCGCCCACAGCGCCTCCTGGTCGGCCTTGGTCTTGAGTTCCGGTTTCATCCGGCCCAGCGCGCCCAGCGTGACCACGTCATCTTCGGTCAGATAGAGGTGATGGGGCGTGACGCCCAGTGTGACCGGCAGTCCGTCCGCTTTGGCATCGCGCAGCAGGGCGATCTCGTCTGCTGTGCTGATGTGGCAGAAATGCGTCGGCTTGCGCGTCTGGCGTACCAGGTCCAGGATGTCGGCGACCGTCTGCCCTTCGGCGTGGACGGCGATGGGCTTGGTGCCCGGCCAGGCCCGGTAATGGATCGCCCGTGTGTCCTGGTCGGGGATCAGCAGCGTGCCGGTGGTCGCGTTGTTGTACATTTTCAACCCGCACACCTGCCCGATGATCTCCGGGTAGGCGGCGGAATTATCCGCCTGGCTTGCGCCGAAGTACAGCCCCCAGTCACAGACTGCTTCGGCCCCGATGGAAGCCAGCTTGGTCTCCAGCGCCGCCGGGGTGATGGTCGAGGGAGAGGTGTTGGGCATGTCCAACACCATCCAATAACCCCCGGCCAGCGCGGCAGCGGTTTCGCTGGCAAACGTCCCCTTGTGGGACCAGTCTAACCCCCGGAGATGCACGTGGGGATCGAGCATTCCGGGGATTTTCAGCAGGCGTGTCATCCGTTTAGACCCACAGTCCGCCGAGGACTTTGGCCAGCAGGGTCATACGGACGACCATGCCGTTTTCCATCTGGCGGAAGTATACGGCGCGCGGGTCCACGTCCATCAAGTCGTGATCTTCTGGCGTGCCCATCTCGTTCTTGCGGGGCAGGGGGTGCATCAGGATGGCGTCCGACTTCGCCTTGGCCAGCACGGCGGGCGTCATGACGAAGCGATCCTTGATGGCGTCGTAGTCTGCCGGGTTGGCGAAGCGTTCTTCCTGAACCCGCGTCCAGTAAATCACGTCGGTGTCGCTTAGCACGTCGTACAGGTTGTCCGTCTCGTAGACGCTGATCCCGTTGGCCTTCACGAAGTCCACCACTTCGCGCGGCATGGACAGCATGTCGGGCCCGACCAGGTTCAGGGTCGTATTTTTCGACTGGTAGCGGGCGAGCAGCTTGGCCAGCGAATGCACCGTGCGCCCGTGCTTCAGATCGCCGACCAGGGTGATGCTGATGTCGTCGATCCGGCCCTTTACGTCGTAGATGGTGAAGCAGTCGAGCAGCGCCTGAGTGGGATGTTCGCCCACGCCATCCCCACCGCTGAGCAGCACCGGCTTGCGCGAAATCTGCTGCGAAAGCTGGTCGAGATAATAAGCGGCTTCGTAGGAGGACCCCACGAGCGGGTGACGCAGCACGATCACGTCCGCATAGCAGCCGACCGCGCGCACCGTGTCCGCCAGGTTTTCGCCCTTGTAGATCGACGAGAACTGCACGCCGTTGCTGGCCGCGACTACTTCACCGCCCAGCCGCCGCATGGCGGCCTGGAAGGAGAGGTCGGTCCGGGTGCTGGCTTCGTAGAACAGGGTCGCCATCAGTCGTCCGGCGGCGAGGGCCAGCAGGCCGCGATCCTGCTGCTTGAGACGGCGGCGGATGGAGGCGGTGGCGTCGAACAAAATTTGCAGGTCGTGGCGGTCGAATTGATCGACCGAGAGGATGTGCTTGCCCTCGAATTCGCCGTTGATCTTGGGCGGCGCATAACGTTCCAGGAAACGTTCGGACGAGCGCAAATCGGTGTTTTGTACGAGTCCCATCGGGTGTCAACCTCCCAAAAAAAAGACCACCAAAAGGTGGTCTTAGGCTACCGATAAAATGGGATTCCCTGCTGCCGGGAATGAATCC
>CAYRWY010000092.1:6326-16326 GCA_964427955.1 uncultured Anaerolineaceae bacterium | reverse complement strand
GCCCTGAGGGTGTCAAATACTATGTTATACTTCGGGCAGCGAAGGTGTTCTCAAAAAAGGATTTTGTACATGCGTGCAACGGACATTATCGAAAAGAAACGCGACGGCGGCGAACTCTCGACGGCGGAAATCCGCTGGTTCATCCAGAGTTACACCCAGGGCGAGATTCCCGACTACCAGGCGGCGGCGTGGTTGATGGCCGTCTTTCTGCGCGGGATGTCGCGGCGCGAGACGCTCGATCTCACGACGGCGATGGCCGACAGCGGCGAGCAGTTGGACCTGTCGCCGGTGATCGATTACGCCGTCGATAAGCATTCGACCGGCGGGGTAGGGGACAAAGTCACGCTGGTGGTCCTGCCGCTGGTCGCGGCGGCGGGCGTCCCGGTCGCCAAGATGAGCGGGCGCGGGCTGGGCTTCTCTGGCGGGACGCTGGACAAGCTCGAAGCGATTGCGGGCTACCGGATTCAGCTTTCCGACGAAGAGATTTTGCAGCAGGTGCGCGAACACGGGATCGTGCTGTGCGGCCAGACCAAGAGCCTCGCCCCGGCGGATGGCCTGCTGTACGCCCTGCGCGACGTGACCGGCACCGTGCCGAGCCTGCCGCTGATCGCCAGCAGCATCATGAGCAAAAAACTGGCCTCCGGCGCGAAAGCGATTGTGCTGGACGTCAAGGTTGGGCTGGGCGCGTTCATGAAACAGGTCGAGGACGCGCGCCAGTTGGCGCAGATCATGGTCGATATTGGTTTCGGAGCGGGGCGCGAGATGGTCGCCCTGATCTCGGACATGAACCAGCCGTTGGGTAACGCCGTCGGCAATGCGCTGGAAGTGCGCGAAGCCATCGAGACGCTGCACGGCGCCGGACCCTCCGACCTGCGCGAGCACTGCATCACGGTCGCCGGGCACATGCTGCGGATGGGCCGCCGTGATCAGCGCCCGGACGCGCTGGCGGACGCGCTGGCCGAGATCACCCGGCTGATCGACGGCGGGCAGGGCTATGCCAAGCTGTGCGAGTTGGTCCAGGCGCAGGGCGGGGACGTGTCGATGCTCGACCACCCGGAGAAGCTGCCCCAGGCGCGCATCGTCGAGGAAATTGCCGCGGAGCAGGGCGGCTATGTGTCCCAGGTCCACGCCATGCTGGTCGGGCAGGCGTCGGTCGAACTGGGCGCCGGGCGTGCTCGCAAGACCGATCCGGTCGATCCGGCGGTCGGCGTGACCGTCCATCATCACGTCGGGGATCGCGTCCAGCCGGGCGAGGTGTTGTTCACCGTGCACGCCAACGGCGAGGATCAGTTGGCGCGGGCCAGCGATCTGCTCAAGCAGGCGATCATCCTCCAGGATCAGGCGTGCCCGGCGCTGCCGATGTTCTACGCCACGATCGGCGCCGCGTCGGCGTGAAGTCCGCCCGGCGTGCAACGTCCCGCGGGGGTTCTGCGTATTGATTCCAGAGCTAGCTTTAGCAGGAGTGGTGACATTATGGCCGTCGTTCTCGAAGCGATCAACGCCACCGGCAAGGCCCTGAAAGCCATGACCCTTGCCGAAGGGGCGATTCGTCTGACCGGTCTGGATAAGGAACGCGAACCCCGCGAGGAGCCTGAAATGAGCGAAGAACAGCCACGTACCATCATCGATGAGATCGAAGTCGAAGGGCGCGAACTCGTCGCGCGGGTCCAGGACTTGATCCGCGAAGGCAACGTCCGCACGGTGCGGATCAAGGACGCGAAAGGCCGCTATCTGCTCGAAATCCCGCTGACGGCGGGCGTGGTGCTGGGCGGCGTGATCGCGCTGTCGTCGCCGCCGATGCTGGCGCTGAGCGTGCTGGCGGGTTTCGTCGCCAAGATCGAGATCGAGGTCGTCCGCGACCTGCCGGAATCCCGCCTCGAAGAACAGCCCGAAGAGAAAGAAGAGTAAGAACAGCCACCACAGAGGACACAGAGTTCACGGAGAAAAGCTTGAGAAAGAACCGTTTTTCTCTGTTTTTCCTCTGTGTTCTCCGTGTCCTCTGTGGTGAAATCGCTTGAGCTTTTACGGGCAGGTGAAGTTGGCGTGATCCGCCTGCTGCGCCAGCGTGAAGAACACGTGCGTCCCATCCCCGGTGCATCCCAGCCGGAAGTAGAAATATTCCGTCGTGGGCGCGTCCAGCACGGCCCGGATCGCGGCCAGGCTCGGCGAGGCAATCGGCCCCGGCGGCAGGCCCTCGTTCAGGTATGTGCTGTACGACTGGTTCGGAATCCCCGCCAGCCCATAATAATCATCCTGTGTGATCTGCGGCCACCACGTCCCATCCCGCGTATTGCCCAGCGCGTACTGCACGGTCGGATCGGCGTCCAGCTTCATCGGCAGGCGCAGCCGGTTGAGGTACACCGACGCGATCTTGTACGCCTCGTTCATCTGCGCATCCCCCGTGACGGCGACTTCGCGCTGCACAATCGACGCCAGGATCACCACCTGGTACAGGGTCAGCCCTTGCGCCTGGGCCTGCTGGATCATCATGTCGGTCACGTTGGTGTTGAACGCCTTCAGGATCTCGTCGCGCAGTTCCAGCGGGGTGATCCCCGGCTTCAGCTTGTAATCGTCCGGGTACATGAAGCCTTCCAGCGACGCCTGTTTGCCGTTGCTCAGTTGGTCGGGGATGCCCAGGCGCAGCTTGAACTCCGCCGGGATGACCGCGCCGGGACCAACCAGCGCGTAAAACTCCGATCCGCCGAAGTCGAGTAGCGTATTGCCGTCGATGGCGTTCTGCGCGACCTCTTCCAGCCGCCAGCCGGGCAGCAGGCGGAAGGGGATCGTCGCGGCGCTGGCGTCGGTCAGCGCGTAGGCGATCTGCTCGACGGTCTGCGTCTGGTTCAGGTAGTAGATGCCTGCCTCAAGCTGGCTGTCCAGGCCGTGATAGCGCACGTAATCCACGAACACGTCGGCATTGGTGATCAGCCCATCGAGCAGCAGGTTTTGGCCGATGGTATAGGCGCTGTCGCCGGGATTGACCTCGAATTTGCGCGGGGTGGAATCGGTCCCGGCGGGGTTTTTCAGGTCACTGTCGTGGCGGGCCAGGCTGATCTTCAGCCGGATGGCCGTCACGGGATTCAGTCCCTCCTGCCGCGCCCACAGGTACAGCCCTCCGCCTGCGACACACACGATCAGCGACATGCTCAGGAAGGCCACGAGCAGGATCGCCAGGATGGTTCGGGTCGTCGTCTGCATGATTTCTTCTCCGGTTGGTAGGTACGGGGCGATTATAATCAGAAACCACGCCTTCTGAAAACCGGCGCTTGTGCGACGCTGGGCGGATGCGCTAACATCGCACGTATACGGTCCAAAGGAGACGGTTATGAACAAACGGGATGTGCTGTTTAGTGTATTGGATCAAAGCGCCAGCCTGCCCTACGTCCCGGCGGCGTTCTTTCTGCATTTTCCGGCGGAATTTCGCGAGGGTCAGGCGTCAGTCGCGAAGCACCTGGAATACTTCCGCTATACCGGCATGGATCTCGTCAAAATTCAGTACGAGCGCCCCTTGCCGCCGGTGCCCGCCATCCAGCGCCCGGAGGACTGGGCGGCCATGCCGCGCTATGGGCGGGACTTTTTCGAGGGCCAGCTCCAGGCCATCGAGGGCTTGGTCCAGGCGGTCAAGTCGGAAGCGGTGATCGTCGTGACGCTCTATTCGCCGTTCATGGGCGCTGCCCACACCACCAGCGACGCCCTGCTGACCGAGCACCTGCGCCAGGCTCCCGATCAGGTCCGGCGCGGGCTGGAGATCATTACCGACAGTATGCTGCTGTTCGTGCGGGAGTGCATCGCGCTGGGTGTGGATGGCTTCTACCACTCCACCCAGGGCGGCGAGGCGGGCCGCTGGACCGATCCGGGCATCTTCGCGGAGTACGTCAGGCCCTTCGACCTGGTCCTGATGGACGAGGCTAACCGCCGCTGCCCATTCAACATCTTGCACGTCTGCGACTACCAGCGGGACTATGACGACTTCGCGCCGTTCCTGGACTATCCCGGCGACGTGGTGAACTGCCCGCTCAAGGTCGGAGGCCGGACGCTCACCCCGGCGGACGCCGCGCGGCTGTTCGGGCGGCCATTCATGGGCGGATTGGAGCGTAAGGGAGTGCTCGCCACGGGCACGCCCGACCAGATCCGGCACGAAGTCACCCAGGTGCTCGACACCGCGCCGGATCACTTTATCCTGGCGGCGGACTGCACGGTCCCCAGCGAGACGCCCTGGGACAATCTCAAGATCGCAATCGAGACGGCGCATCACTACCGCCGGGAATAGAGGATCAGGCTCATGGCAAACTACCGTAAAATTCAGCGCCTTACCCAGAGCCAGCCGACCATCGAAGGGGCTGGCGTACACCTCAAGCGCGCGTTTGGCTTTCACGACACCGCGCCATTCGATCCCTTTTTGCTGCTGGACGATTTCCGCTCGGACGATCCCCGCTTCTACCGTGCGGGTTTTCCCTGGCATCCGCATCGCGGCATCGAGACCATTACCTATATCCTGCACGGCCAGGTCGAGCACCGCGACAGCCTGGGCAACGCGGGCGTGATCGGCCCCGGCGACGTGCAGTGGATGACGGCAGGCAGCGGCATCATCCACCAGGAGATGCCCCAGGGCGACGCCCAGGGCCGGATGGGCGGCTTCCAGTTGTGGAGCAATCTCCCCGCGTCCCACAAGATGATGCACCCGCGCTACCAGGACATCACCGCCGTGCAGATCCCCGACATCGTCACGCCGGGCGGTGTCAAGCTGCGCGTCATCTGCGGCACAGTCGAGGGCGTCCCCGGCCCGGTGGAAGACATCGTCACCGATCCGCAGTATCTCGACATCACCGTCCCGGCGGGTGCCGAGTTCGTGCATCCCACCCGGCCCGGCCAGACGGTTTTTGCCTACGTGATCGAAGGGCAGGGCCGCTTCTTCCAGGATCGGAAGTCGCCCGACAACCCGTTGGTGACGAATGGGAATCTGGTCCTCTTCGACGATGGGGAAGGGGTGGCGGTCGCCACGGAGGCCGAACCGATCCGTTTTCTGTTGGTGTCCGGCCAGGCGATTGGCGAGCCGGTGGCCTGGTACGGCCCCATCGTCATGAACACGCGGGAGGAACTGGAGATCGCGTTCGCGGAATACCAGAACGGGACGTTTCTCAAGCACAACCCGTCGTGAGGGACTGATCTTTGATGCTGTTGGCGAACTACGTGCCAGCGTCTACCTCACCTCCCGGCCCCCTCTCCGAGGGCGGCGAGGGGGGCACGAACAAGTCCCCTCTCCAGGCTTGGAGAGGGGATTTAGGGGTGAGGTAAATCACGGCGAAGGTTCGCGTGATCAGGCTATCAGGTGTCGCAAGCCATCCATGAACGAGGTGGGTTCGAGCGGCTTGGGAAAATAGGCATCGAACCCCGCCTCCAGCGCCCCTTGCGCCACGTTGGCTGAATGGTAGGCGGTCACCGCCACGACCGGGATATTCGCCGTCGCGGGATCGGCCCGGATCTGCCCCAGGGTCTGCCATCCATCCATGCCCGGCATGGCCAGGTCGGTGATGATCAACGTCGGGGTCAGGTGGCGCAGCACTTCCAGGCATTCGAAACCGTTGCGCGCCACATGCACCTGGGCGCCGTAAAAGAGCAAAATCTGTGAGACAACCTGAGCGCTGTCGTGTTCATCCTCGACGACGAGCACTTGCCAGTTATGGTATGCCATGCGGAGTCTCCTTTTCTGACGCATCAGGGGCCGGTTCCACGGGCGCGGGCGTGGCGCTGATGGCGCTAAGACAGCGGTTGATTTCTTCAAGGAAAGGTTCGAACCAAAACGGCTTGGCGATATAGCCGTTGAACCCCGCCTCAAGGACACGTTCTTTGTCGCCGCTCATCGCGTGGGCGGTCAGGGCGATCACCGTAATCGAGGCGGTTTCGGGCGAAGACCGGATACGTTTGATCATCTCCCAGCCATCCAGCTTGGGCATCGAGAGGTCCAGCAGGATGAACGTCGGCTTGATCGTGGCCAGCAGCTCCATTCCCTGCTCTCCGTTTTCCGCCGTGTAGACCGTCGCACCCAGGAAGGTCAGCACTTCTTGAGGGATCATCAGGTTATCCGGCTCATCGTCCACGATGAGCACTGTCCAGTTCGCTGCTGTATGGTTATCGGATGCCATAAAATTCCTCTATCTAGCTACGGCGGCAGTGTTCTCGGTGACCAGGGGCAGGAGCACGGTGAAGGTGCTGCCCTTGCCCAACTCGCTCTGGACGCGCACGTTACCGGCCATCATCAGCGTCAGGTTGCGTACGATGGCCAGACCCAACCCGGTGCCGCCATGCTGGCGTTGCGTCGTGCCATCGACCTGCCGGAATTCGTCGAAAATGTATTCCTGGGCATGGGCAGGGATACCGGCGCCGGTGTCGCTCACGGCCAGCGCCCAGGTGTGCTCGCTTTGGCGGCGGACTTCCAACCGGACGTAGCCCGTGTCGGTGAATTTGAAGGCGTTCGACAGCAGGTTCACCACGATCTGCTTGAGTCGATCCGCGTCTCCGACCAGTACCGTGGGCAGCCGGTCGTCCAGCGCAACCTGGAATTCCAGGCCCTTCTGGTCGGCTAACCCGCGCATTTGGGCCACGATCTGATCCAGCCAGGTCTGGAGGGTGATAGGCTGCTTGATGAGGTCGAGTCGCCCGGCCTCGATCTTCGAAATGTCGAGGATGTCGTCGATGAGCTTCAACAGATTCTTGCCATTCAGCAGCAGCCGCTCGTGAAAGTCATGCTGCTTCTGGTTGAGCGGACCGGCCATCCCACCCAGCAAGATCTGCGCGTAGCCGATGATGGCATTCAGCGGGGTGCGCAGTTCGTGGGACATGGTGGCCAGGAACTCGCTCTTGAGGCGCGTCGCCTCTTCGGCCTTTTTGTTGGAGAGCGCCAGTTCCTGGGTGGTTTTTTCCAGGCGGACGGTACGCTCGCGCAGCTCGGCGGTGCGCTCCTCGACACGCTGTTCCAGGGTCACGGTGAATTTCTGAAGTTCGTCCTGGCGGTGCTCGACGGCGGCGGCCATGTCGTTGAAGGCGATCCCCAGGCGGCCCACTTCGTCGCTGGTGTCCACCGCGATGCGCTGGTGATAATTACCGCTCGCCATCAGTTCGGCGGCGGCCTGGAGACGGCGCAGCGGACCCCCGACGTAGCGCCGCACGAACAGGGCGATGATGCCGACGACCAGCAGCCCGATCAGCACGATGCCCGCTGCCGTCTGCGCGATGACGCTGCGTTGGAAGGTATGGAGCCGGCTCAGGTCCGCATAGATGACGATGAACAGGTCCGGAAATGCTTTTTGTGTGCCGAGTGCCACGACGGCCTGAATATGGGGAATGCCGTCCGAATCGTGGAGAATGGTGGCGTTGGTGGCGAGAGCGCCGCGCTGCGCGATGTCCAGCAGGCGCGGGCTGACCGGCGCCTCGACCAGCTCGGCGGTGTGGGACGTATAGGCTTTGACGGTGCCCGACTGGATCAGCGTCAGGTGGATGTCGTCGCGATTTCGAGCCAGCGCTTCCAGGAACACGTCGTCCAGCTTTTGTCCGGCGGCCAGCGCGCCTACAATCGTCCCGGACTGGTCACGCAGCGGCGCCGTTGCTCCCAGCAGGAGTTGGTCGCCTGCATCGCTGGACATGACGCCGGTCGTCTCGATCCCCAGCAGCCCCAGCGCCAGCAGATCGCTGTTGGCCGTGGAGGTCGCCGAGGCGGTTTCGCCCACGTTGATCCTCGCCAGGACCTGGCCGTCAATGTCGATGACTTCGACGGCGTCGAAGGTGTTAGCCGCGGCGGTCGTCAGCACGATGGTGCGGACGGTGGTGGTGTCGTGGTCGGCGACGGCTTGCACAAGCCCGGGCGAACTGACCAGCAGTTTGGTATTGGCCAGCACGCCTTGTTCGGTCTGGGCGATACCGGCCTGAATGGCCGTCGCTTCGTTTTTGATCTGGCGACGGCCCGTGTCTTCCATCAATCGGGTGGCCCGCTGATTCAGCGTGAATAGACCGGCAGCGGCAGCCACCGCCAGCACGCCGAAGATGATGACATTCAGCTTGACCCCCAGGCTCAGATTTTTGAGGTAACGTGTCATGAGATTTTCCCGTATGGGGAGGAAGCCTCCCGTCATTCGACGAGAACTCCGACCTTGCGCAGTTCCGCCTTACCCTGGTCGGATTTCAGCCAGTCGATCAACGGCTGCACGTCCGCCTGGCGCGTTTCCAGGTAGCCCAGGCCCAGCGGGCCGGTCACCGTATACTTTGGGTCGTCCGGGGCCACGCCTTCGAGTTGGACGGCCTTGACATTGCCCTGGGCGGCCATGACGGCGGGCCACGATCCCATGCCAATCGCGCCCTCGATGCCTTCGACCGCGCGAATCATGTCGCCCTGGCTGGTCATCACCTGGGCGGTGGTGGGGAAGGGGTCATCGCCGAAGAGGGCCTTGCGCATCACCGAGGTGGTCGAATCCCCTTCGTCACGGACGTACAGCACGATGTCCAGATCGGGGCCGCCGACCTCGGACCAGTTGGTGATCTTCCCGAAGATAATGTCGGACGCCTGCTGGTTCGTCAGTTGGATGTCGCCGACCCCGACGTTGACGAACAGGGCCTGTCCCGCTTTGCCAAATTCCGCATAAGCGACCGCTTCATCATCCTTCGGGGCGCGCGCCATCGCGGCGATGTCCAGCGTGCCATCGAGGACGCCCTTGACCCCGCCGCCGGTGCCGGTGCCGGTCAGCGGCTCGAGCTGGTAGCCCGGATTAGCGGCCTCGAAGGCAGGTTTGATCGCTTCGATCACCGCCGTCGTGCCGCCTGAGCCGGAGACGCTCAGCGTGATGACCGGTGGCGGCGTGGCGGTCTTCTTGTCACCGCTGCCGCTCTCCTGCGCGATCAGCACCACGGCGATGACCCCCACCAGGATCACCAATACAATTAACCCCAGGTCTATCTTCCAATTTTTGGTTCGAGACATTCTTTTTCCCTCAATCAATGACAATGACACCAACTACCTTTATACTGGATTTTCTGTCAGAACGGTACTGGCGAGCGTGCTGCGGATGAGATCTGTCCTTTGGGCACGATGCCCGCCATGCCAGTCGGCCTTCTCGTGCAGGCGGTCCCATCACATCATGAGGTCGAGGAGGATCAGACGTGGGAGTTATTCCGCGCCGCGCCGCCATCCGTATTCACATCCCGCTTCCCTGGGGTAGGCTCCCCAACCTACCCGTATCTTCAGGATAACACGCAATTGGTCTCTGAATCGTGAAATTATTCCTAAAAATATATAGGGAAACACAAAATCGTGCTGCCGGAGAGACCGGCTTTCGGCTGGCCATGAAGGAGATCTTCTCGGAGTGAAATTCCTCATCGCCCTCATTTCTGCTACAATGAGATCACCTGAGATGTGGAGAGATTCCTATCATGACGACTCCAATCCTTGCTCCACCTGCCATTCCGGTCAGAGACATCGTCGCTACCGGGGTGTCTGCTGACGAATACATGACGCAGTACGCCGAGACGTTTCACGAATGGGTGGAAGGAGTAGTTATCAAAATGTCGCCATCATCCTTGAAACATGAGGCGTTGATGCGCTACTTTTTGATATTGTTTTCGGCCTATTTTGAACTCAACCCGGTGGGCAAGGTGTTGGGCCAACCGTTCGTAATGCGTCTGGCCGAGGTGGGGTCTTTTCGTGAGCCGGACTTGCAGATCATCCTCGATGGCAACCCCGGCCAGTTGACCGACACGGCCATGATCGGCCCGGCAGACATCTGCATCGAGATCATCTCCCCTGAAAGCGTCGAACGGGACTACGGCCAGAAATTCAGTGAGTATGAAAAAGCGGGCGTGCGCGAATACTGGATCGTCGATCCCATCCGGCAGCGCTGCGACTTCAACCGGCGGGGCGAAGCGGGAGTATACGCTGTGATCGCACCCGACAGCGCCGGAGACTACCGCACCCCGCTGCTGCCGCGCCTGGCGCTGCACGTGCCGACACTCTGGC
>CAYRWY010000092.1:4117-6226 GCA_964427955.1 uncultured Anaerolineaceae bacterium | reverse complement strand
GACTACCGCACCCCGCTGCTGCCGCGCCTGGCGCTGCACGTGCCGACACTCTGGCAGCCGGAATTGCCCGGCCTGTTCGCCATCGTGCAGGCCGTCCAGACCATGTTCAGCGACCCATCGTAGCCTCCACCCGCTCCGGCCAGGGGAAGCCCTCATCGCGTAGAGCGTCCAGAAACGACTGCAAGATCACGGCGGCAGCAATCGCGTCGATCCGCTCCGGGCGATCCTGCCCCGCCTCGGCCATCAATTCTTCGGCGTCCTCGCTCGAATAGCGCTCGTTCCACAGGTAGACCGGCACCGGGATCGCAGCCGCCAGCCGGGACGCCCACAGCTTCACCCGGTCGGCCTGGGTATAGTCGGTGATCTCCGGCGGCGAGACCGGCAGGCCCACGATGGCCCCCACGATCTGGTGCTGCGCGATGATCGCGTTGATCGCGGCGAAGTCCTCTTTTTTGGACGCGCGCACAATCAGTTGCAGCGGGCGCGCGATCAGCCCGGTGGGATCGCACACCGCCAGCCCGATCACCTTCATCCCATGATCGATGCCGAGCAGCCGTCCGGGGAAGTCGTTCATGGCGTCTCGACCTTCACCGTGATGCGCACCCCGACCAGCGGCAGCCGGTGGTACCAGCCCGGCCACGTGCTGATCCGGGCCGGGTGTTCGGGATCGAGCAGAAAATCGTGATCCAGGCGGCGGTAGGCTTCGCGACGGCTGACGCCCGTCACCCGCTCGCGCACCTGCTGCGCATCGATGGAGACGGCGATGCTGCCCGAAACGGTCATCAAAAAGGTGACGCGCCCGCTCGGCTCGATCTGCGTGATGTCGCCGCGCGTGAACGACAGCGCCCCCGGCGCGATCTCCAGCCCGGGCCGCACGTAGGGCGCGAGCGCGGTATAGGCGATCTGCTCGGCCTGGCGCTCGTCCACCACCACCGCCTGCACGCGCGCTCGAAAGTCGAGCGTGATGCTGTCCGACGTGTCGCCCACGATGGCGCTGTAGACCGTCCATTCGGGGCGCTCTTCGAGGATCGTGACCGAGCCGGGCACCAGAAATTGATCGTCGGAAAGTTGCAGCAGCAGCGTATCGCGGGCGCGCTGGAGCACCTGCTGGCGTCCGAGCACGACCAGCCGGTCCTGGTCCTCCGCCGTGACGAAGTGCCGTTCGGTGATCGAGCCGCCGTAGGTCGCGTTGGGGTTGATCACGCTCATCCAGGCGTTCAGTTCGCTTTCCACGCGGTTGATGGTGTTCGGGGCGACATTGCCTGCCGGTCCGGCATAGTCCGGCAGCGCCTGGATCGGGACCTGGATCGCCCCCTGATCCCCGGCGGGCAGCGTGGTTTCGACCTGCGTCGCGAACTGGACCGGATACGTGCCGCTGGTGGCGAGAATGGTCCCCAGCGGGATCAGAATGGGCTGCTCCGTCAGGTTGGTGAAGGTGACCAATCCCTGCGCCAGCGACGCCCCGGCGGTTTCTTTGCCGGAGGTCTGGATCGTGACGCGGCTGGTCGCTTCCAGGTTGACCACCGAGGCGGGCATCTGGCGGTTTTCGATGTCGATGTCGATCAGGGCCGGATCGGCGATGATCGTCACCGTCTCGTGCACCTGGCGGCTGGCCGGGGTGAGGGTGACCGTCGCGCTGGGCGCGGCGATCAGGAAGCCCAATCCCACCGCCAGCACCAACCCGGCGAACAACGCCCAGCGCCCGATCCGCCGCCAGCGCCGGGCAGCGGGGCTGAGAGGCTGGCGCTGCCGCGCGATGTGCTCGACCAGATCGGCCTGCGCGCGCGGATCGCGGGGTGGGGCGAAGACGGTATCGCGCGGGCGCTTCCAACGGCCCTGTACCGCCGCCTGCTCGTCGGGAAAGACCGAGATGTTCAGGTCGTGAGCCGCTTCGATCACTTCCCAATCGTCGGTGATCAGGGCGATCCGCATCCCCAGCCGGGCGGCGTGCCGCTGCACGAGCAGCAGATCCAGTTGGCGGCGCAGCAGCGGGGCGCCCGGCGGCCACATCAGCAGCACGCGGCGCGCGTCGATGAACGTCAGCCGGTCCCGGATCGACACGGCGTCGTCGTGCGGCTCAAGTTGGAGGGTGTACAGATCGTGGGTCAT
>CAYRWY010000092.1:0-4017 GCA_964427955.1 uncultured Anaerolineaceae bacterium | reverse complement strand
ATCCCCGCGCCAGCAGAAAATCGAACTGCTTGACGCTGCTCACGTCTGCCGGGCCGGACTTGGCGATCACGCGCGTCCCGTCCGCGGACACGTACCAGCCGGAGGCCGCGCTCTCAAAGTCGGTCTGGCTGGCCAGCCGCGGCAGGATTTCGCCGTCCAGCTTCACTTCGACGTATTCCGCGCCGCCGGTCATCAGGATCACGACGTTGTCGCGCGCCGCCGGGGCGTTGGCGTAGGTTCCCTCCGCCGCCTGGATCGTGACCGTCGTCCCGCCCTGGTCGGAGAACGCCTGCGTGATGGACGTCGTCCGCACCTCGCCGCGCTGGTACGCCGTCGTCTGGCCGTCGTCTTCGTACAGCGTAAAATCGCTGGCTGCGTCGCCCGGCGCGACCGTGACCAGCAGTTCGTCGCGCGTGCTGCCGTCGCGGCGCTGGCCCAGGACGTTGGCCGTCTGGTCGTCCACATACATCTGCGGGATGATCGCCCCGGCGCGCAAAAAGAGCGGCAGTTGCAGCTTGTTGTCAATGTATAGCGGCACGCCCTGGAACCATTCGCCGCTGCTGGCGTACCATTTCCCTGTATGATAATCCACCCAGCGCCCCGCCGGGAGATAGACGTCGGTCGTGGTCTGGCGGTATTCGGACAGGGTGACGAACAGCACGTCCCGCCCGATCATCTTCTCACCGGCCAGCCCGCGCACGTTGGGATCATCCTGGTAGTAATACACCAGCGGCGGCTCGACCGGTTCCCCGTACAGATAGGCGCGGTGCGCCAGCGAATACAGGTACGGGCTGAAGGCGTAGCGCTGGCGGACGTTGGCCAGGTTGCTGTCGAGATCGCCGATCTGCGACGGGGCGGTTTTGTACACGTTGGTCAGGTTGTAGGTGTGCGGGCGGCCCGGAATATCCAGCACGATCCCGTTGGCGAACCAGATGGTATACATGTCGTTCATGTCCGCGCCCGGATCGATCCCGTTGCGCATGAAGCCGCCGATGTCCGCGCCGTAGTAGTCGATGCCGGACAGCGACATGTGAAGCTGCGCGCCGAAATGCGCCGCCAGGCTGTCCAGGTTCGAGCCGATGTCGCCGGACCACATCGCCGCGCCGTAACGCTGGATGCCCGACGTGCCGGAGCGCGACAGCAGGAACAGGCGGTGGTCTACCTCGTTCCGCGCATAGCCGCGCGCGATGCTGGCCGCCCACAGCAGGTTGTAGACGTTGTGCACGTCCGCTTCGCCGTGCAGGTTTTGATCGGGAAGGCCGTAGTACCACGCCTGGGGATCGTAATTGTCCGGCTCTCCCAGGTCGGTCCAATGGCCGATCACGCCCTCCTCGATCAAATGCTGCCGCCGCAGGTCGTGCCACGCATCGGCAGCGGCGGGATTGGTCCAGTCCACCATGCTGCCGGTGCCCCACCATTTCACCAGGTTGATCGGATCGCAGCCGGATTCGCACTTGGTGACCAGGATATGCTGCTGGTTCAGCGCGTCATAGTCGGGCAGCGTGCGGTTGACGTAGGATTCCTCGATCACCACCAGCCCGACGCCGTGTTCCGCGCGCAGTTGGGCGATGAAGCCCGCCGGATCGGGAAATTTGGTGGTGTCCCAGGCCAGCGATCCCATGTAGCCCTTCGCGCCGACGTTGCCGAACCACTGCACGTCCAGCACGAAGCCGTCCACCGGGAAGTGATTGTCTTCCAGCGATTGGAGCACGCCCAGCAGTTCGTTCCAGTCGTCGTAGCCGTATTCCGACACCCACAGCCCGAACATCTGCTTGGGCGGCACGGGCGGGCGTCCCACCAGTTCCATGTAATCCTGGCGCAGATCGGGCAAATCTGGCCCGGTCATGACGTACCAGCGCAGCGGTTCGCCGGACGTGTCCAACTGCCACGGATCGGCCTTGAAATCCCACTGCTGGGCGTAGACGTGGTCCGCGAACAGGGCGTAATTCTCGGTGCCCTGGCCGAGCGCGTAATACACCGGGAACTGGGCATTGCCCGTGCTGCCCCGGATCAACGTGGTCATGGCGTTGCCGAAGTCGCCGGTCACGCGCCGCCGCCCGACCCAGTTGACCGCGGCCAGGCCTTTGGTCGAAAGCTGCTCGCCCAGCCCGTAGACGTCGGTGAAGCCTTCCGGGGTCAGCGTGAGACCCTGCGGATCGCGTGGGCACATCGTCGTCAGCTTCAGGTCGGGATCGCGCGCCGTATCGGTGACGGTGGCGCACAGGCTGGCGGCGTCCACCTGGATCCGCATTCCCGTCGTTTCAAGCGTACCCGCGCCGTCGTCGCTGATCTGGCTCGGTCCGGCATAGTCGGTTTTGTAGACCATCGGCGTGACCTCGATCGGGCCGTCCGCCGGTTCCGCCGCCGCAAGCTGGAAGTGGATCAGGTCGTCGTCCAGCACTTCGACCACCAGCCAGCGCCCGTGGGCGGCATACGTGGCCCGGTAGACGCCGCCCTCCGCCCGCGATGGGGGCGGAGCGTCCAGCGGCAGCAGCCCGATCACGACCAGGACGATCAATAAGGTGCTCCAAATTCGCTTCATAAAAGCCTCTGGTGGGAATCTAGGGGAGCCGGTAGATGCCGCCATCGTCGGCGGTGATCTCCGGCTGCCATTCCAAAATAGTCTTCAGATCGCCGACCGTGTAGGTGGTCGGCGTGCAGTCGCCCCGCTCGAAATCGCATTTGGGGAGCGGATCGAACCAGACCAGGACATTATCCCGCGAAGACGACAGCGTTTCCGGCGTCCACTCGTCCGGCGGCAGCCCGTACGTCGCGAGCCGCGCCGGGAGGTGTTCGCCGATCCATTGCAGCGCCATGAAAAACAGCCCGACGACAAGAATGTAAATCGGGGCCATGTAGCGGTCGTCGATGGGCATGATGAAGGTGAACGTCGCGCTGGCAATGAGGATCAGCAGGCTGCCGTGTTTGACCGTATTTTCGCGCAGCCGGGCCGGGGTGACGCTGCCCCGGCGGAGGCTGATCACCACCAGCACGCGCGACCGGAGATACTGGCGGAAGAACCACGCCGACAGGCTGATCGTCGCGGCGAAGGTCAGCGCATTGCTCCAGCGCAGCACCTTGAGGATATGAATATTTATCCCATACAGCACGGCCAGCAGATTCCGCCCGGTGGACAGGTAGGTCCAGGTATCGGGCGAGGTCGCGACGCCGGATCGCGTGCTCGCGAGCGCGAGATAAAAAAGAAGGGGCGATTCAAGTTTGCGCATGAGTCCGACCCTGTGGTGTCAGGCCGTTCCGGCCAAAAAATCGAGCACGGTTTTATTATACACGGTTGGGTTGTCTTGATGGATGGCATGGGAGGCCGTCGGGATCAGCACCCGCTCGGCCTGGGGCAGGCAGCGGGCCAGTTCGTCCGTGATCAGGTGGAACATGGCCGGGCTAAACGCGCCGTTCAGCAGCAGGCTGGGGATCGTGATCGCGCGGACGTCGTCGCGCTCCAGGACTGAAAACAGCTTCGACGAGCGGGTTTCGGCGGCCAGTTCGGGCGCGTTCGCCATCAGGCTGGTGCGCGCCGCGGGGGGCAGCCGGTCGAACGTCCCCGATCCGACCACGGCGTCGATGAACAACCGGACGCCCTGCGCGGCCTCGCCGTCCGCGAAGGCCTGCCGCGCCGCTTCCCAAACCCTGGTGGTGAAATTCTCCAGCAGCGCCGCCCCGCCCGGCAGCGCCGCCAGCCAGGACAGGATCGGCGGTTCGCCCAGCACCAGGCTGCGCACCCGCGCCGGGTCGTGCCGCGCGAACAGCAGCGCCAGATACGCCCCGTACGACGAGGCGATCAGGTGCACCCGGCCCAGGTCCAGCGCGTCGATCAGCGCGCCCAGGTCGGCCACGTGCTGCGCGGCGGTGTAATCGGTCCCGTCGCCGCGCCACGCGTTCGGGTAATGGTAGCGGCGGCTGTAGGCGATCACCCGGTAATGCTCCGCCAGCGGCTCGATCTGCGCCCGCCACGTGCGGAGATCGCTCAAGCTGCCGTGCACCAGCACGAGCGGCGTGCCG
>CAYRWY010000091.1:0-16406 GCA_964427955.1 uncultured Anaerolineaceae bacterium | reverse complement strand
GTAGCTAGGATCGGTCAGAATCTCCTGGTAGCCGGTCAGGCTGGTGTTGAAAACCACTTCGCCCCACCACGTGCCGGGTGCGCCGAAGGATTTTCCCTTCCATACGCTGCCATCTTGCAACGCCAAACGGGCGGTATCCACGGGCGGTATCCTGTCAATTGGTCACTGCCTCATAGATACCACCTTCGCGCCGAAAGCTCCTGGTGTATTTTGAACAAAGCCCTAGCTGCTCGCGCTGCTGTAGCTGCGGAGGCCCTGCCGCCACATCAGGTGGACGACGTACAACAAGGCCAGCGGCAGCACCAGCACCCAGGCGTAATACACGTCGGGCATTTTGCGCAGCAGGAACAGCGGCGGAAAGTTGGTCACCACGAAGATCGGGATGGCGAACACGCCCACGAACTTGATCCAACGGGTGTAGATGTCCATCGGCATACAGTTAAAATCCCAGAACGAGTCGGTGATCTCGGCAATGGCGCTGGTATTCATCAGCCAGAATGACAAAATCTGCGGCATCAAAAACAGGCTGTAGCTCACCACCCCACTGATGAGAAACAGGGCCACGTACCCGCCGACGTTGACCAGCGTCACCGGAATGGACAGGCGCGCCCAGGCGACGATGATCATGATCACCCCGGCGATCACATCGACGCTGAAAATGGTGAGATCGGCCTGGCGCAGCGTGGCCATGAACTGCAAGGACACCGGCTTGGTGAGCAGTAGATCCAGATCGCCATCCTTGATTTTGCCGCGCAAGCCGAAGTTGTTGATCATGAACAGCCCGGCGTACAGGCCGGTCAAGGCGACGAACGTCCCGCTGAAGAGCAGAATTTGATCGGGAGTCAGCCCGTTGATGGTGGCCTTGGCACGGTAGATCACCGCCACGTAGGACAGCTTGACGAAGAGATAGCCGGTCTCCATCGACAGGTTGCCGATGAAGTTGGCGCGATACTCCATCTGCGACATGACGCTGAATTTCAGGAACAAGACGTACAGCGTCAGGTGCTTTTTGATTTCGTACAACAAGGCGCGCATCTCAGCCCCCTACCGCGACGTAACGCTTACTGCCCACGCGCCACAAGGCGTTCGCCAGCCCGATGCACAGCACAATCCAGACGCACTGGATGAGCAGCCCCGGCGCGATCTCGCCGGTCGGAATCTTGCCGTTGAGCACGTTGATCGGGTAATTGACGGTGTACTTGAACGGCAGCAGATTCGTGATCTTCACGAAGTTATCCCCGAACACTTCCAGGGGGAAAATCCCACCGCTGAGCAGGACGATCACGATGCGCACGCCTTCGAACAGGAAGCCGATCTCGACGATCCAGAAGGCGATGGAACTGATGCAGTAGAAGATCAGGAAATTCAGCGTCATCGCCAACGCCAGCGTCAGCAAAAAGATCACGATCCGGCTGAATTGCAGCGAAATATCCCAGAAGACGTTCAGCCCGACCAGCATCACCGCCATGATCCCCAGGATCATGGCCAGGCTGATCAGCTTTTGCCCGAAGAAATTCGCCAGCCGGTACGGAAAATAGCCGAGCGGCTGCACCAGGAACTTGCTGAATTTGCCGCTCTTCACGTCGTCCATGATCTCGTATTCGAAGCCGGTGCGGACGATGCGCGTCACCAGCCCGGCCAGAAAGGTGTAGGCAATGATCTGGCGGTAGGTGTAGCCGAACAACGCCGACTCGGACGAGCCGCGGTAGATCGCCGTCCACAGGAACGACTGGATGAAGATGGGATAGGCCGCGCTGATCAGCGAGATGGCGAAGTTGATGCGGTATTCCAGCGCCACTTGAAAGCCCATCTCGAAGGTGCGGCGGTACTTGCGCAGCCAGCGCAGATCAGGCCGGGACATGGGCTGGCTCCTGCTGCTGGTACAACAGCGCGATCCCCTCTTCAATCGGGATGTCCTCGATGTTAAAATCCACCACCGGGAGCTGGTCGAGAATGACTTTGGAGCGTTCTTTCAGTTCCAGGCGCGGCACCTGGAGTGTGGCGGTGAATTCGGCGTGGTCGCGCACGTCGCCGAACACCGCCAGGGCTTCGCGGCTGACCGGCGTGGACAGGTGCAGTTTGATAAGCTTGGACTCGGCCAGCACGTCGTTGACGCCCTGCAAATCGCCATCGAACACGATCCGGCCCTGGTTGATGATGATGGCCCGCTTGCACAGGTCTTTCACATCTTCCATGTAATGGCTGGTCAGGATGATGGTCGCTTTCTTTTCCTGGTTGTAATACTTGAAAAACTGGCGGAATTTCTTTTGAGAAATGATGTCGAGGCCAATCGTCGGCTCGTCGAGGAAGATCAGCCGGGGCTTATGGATCAGCGCCGCGATCAGCTCCATCTTCATCCGCTCGCCCAGCGACAGGCGGCGGACCTGGACGTTCAGCAGGTCTTTCACGTCGAGGAGTTCGGTCAGTTCGGCCAGCGTGGACTGGTAGGTCTGGTCGTCGATCTCGTAGATGCACTTGTTGAGGTACAGCGACTCGTTGGCGGGCAGGTCCCACCACAGTTGATTTTTCTGCCCCATCACGATGGCGAACTGCATCTTGAACGCTTTCCGGCGTTCCCAGGGGGTATAGCCGAGCACGGACGCCGCGCCGCCGGTGGGATGCAGAATCCCCGACAGCATCTTGAGGGTGGTGGTCTTCCCGGCACCGTTCGGCCCCAGAAAGCCGACCATCTCGCCCGCGTCGATCTCGAAGGAAATGTCGCTGACCGCCGCTTTGGTCAGCTTTTCGCGATAGAACAGGTTCTTGAGCGAATTTCTCAGTCCGAGTTCTTTTTTGTAGTAATCGAACGACTTTGAAAGACGGCTGACCTCAATAATCATAGACTATCCCAGGCTGAACCAGAAACAGAATCACAACGTACGGGCACGCTGCCCGGCCTCACCCCCTGACCCCCTCTCCAACCGAGTTGGAGAGGGGGAAGTGATCGGGGGATGAGAGGTGGGGCCAAACGAGCATAAGGCCCTAATCGGCGGCGGCGACGCGATCCGGGCGACCGTGCAGCCGCGCGTAAACGCCTCCACGCTGCAACAGTTCCGCGTGGGTGCCCACTTCGACGATCCGCCCGGCATCCAACACAACGATCCGGCTGGCGCGCTGGACGGTGGACAGCCGGTGCGCGACGATGAAGGTCGTCCGGTTTTTCATCAGGCGTTGCAGCGCCTCTTGAATCAAGGCTTCGGAGGCGGTGTCGAGCGCCGAAGTCGCTTCGTCCAGGATCAGGACACGCGGATCGCGCACCAGCGCCCGCGCGATGGCAAGCCGCTGCCGCTGGCCGCCGCTCAACCGCGCGCCGTGCTCGCCGATCAGCGTTTCCAGCCCGTCGGGCAGGGGATCGAGAAATTCGCGCACGTTGGCATCGTCGATGGCCTGCTGCAACCGCACCTCGGCGACGTCGTTCATCCCGTAGAGGATATTCTGGCGGATCGTGCCCTCGAACAGGATCGTCTCCTGGGGCACGACCGACAGAAAGCGCCGGTAGGTGCGCAGGTCGAGCGTATTCATGTCGCGCCCATCGAGCAGAATTTGACCGGCGGTGGGGCGCAAAAAACCGATGGTCAGGTTCAGCAGGGTGGATTTCCCCGCCCCCGACTGGCCCACGATGGCGATAGTTTCGCCGGGCGCTACGTCCAGGCTGATGTCGGTCAGGGACGAGTCGGTAGTATCCGGGTACGCGAAACTGACGCGGCGGAACTCGAAGTGTCCTTCGACGGCTGTGACCGGAGTTTTGCCGGTGTTATGCTCCAGATCGGGGCATTCCAGAATCTCGGCCAGGGAATGGATCGACTCGAACCCGCGCGTGATGTCCGGCAGAATATTCGTGATTTGCAGCACGGCGTTGGTCAGGTTGGAGAAAAAGCCGGTGAGCAGGACCACATCCCCGACGGTGATCGAATACATCCGGTGATACGCGAGATAGGCGGAGACGCCCAGGCACATCGTCTCGAACATCCGGAACGTCACCCACGACAGCGCGCCAAACAGCGCGTTCATCGTATCCAGCCGCAGGCCGGAATCGCGCACGTGCGTCAGCCGGGTTTCGATGTGCAGCAGCTCTTCCTGCTCGATGCCGTGCGCCCGCGTGATCGGGATCAGGCGCAGCATCTCGATCAGGCTGGACGACATCGCCTCCACTTCGTGGCGAAAGTCGCGGTTGCGGTCCCTGAGCGCCCCACGCAGACGGCGAATCACGATCACCGCCACCGGCACGGCCAGCCCATAAAACAGCAGGAAAAAGGGCGCGCGGAGGAAAGTCACGGTGATGGCAAAGACCAGCGTGATCAGGGCTGCCGGGAGTACGTTGAAGACATTTTGGGTAAGCTGCTGCAAAATCTCGACGTCGCGCAGCAGCTTGGTTTGCAGCGCGCCGGTGCTGTGCCGGGTGTAAAAGTCCATCGACAACTGTTGCAGCCGCCGGGCCAGGGCCGAGCGCAGACCGGTTTCCATGTTGCGCGTGGCGGTGCTCAGCTTGAGGATGAACAGGTAGTGCGTCGGGATGTTCAGGATCAGCACGAAGACCAGGATGCCGATATAGAACCACAGGTGGCTGATCGAGTGATGAGCGGGATCGGTCACGATGTCGATGATGCTGGCCGTGATGAGCGGCATTCCCCACACCCCGGCGTGTTTGACGATATACAGTAGAATCGCCAGCGTGAGGTGGGTGTATTCGCCCTTGAACAGGACCAACAGGGTGTGCAGAGGATGTTCGCCCTGGTAACGGCGTTCGAGCAGCAGTTGATCAGACATGAATGAACCTGGCAGAGCTACGGATCGTACGAACCCTGAAAGTATAGCCAAGGACAGGGTAACTGTGCAGTGCCAGGTTCAATTCTTAGCGAATCTGCCAGGCGCTCAGCCCTGGACCGCCGCCAGCAGCGCGTCGATGTTTTCCGGCGGGGTGCCGGGAGGGATACCGCCGCCGAACGACAGGATCATACCGCCGCCCGGCGCGCCCTTCGCCAGACATGCCTGCGCCGATTTCAGAACATCCTCCGGCGTGCCGCGCACCCCCACGTCCAACGGCGGGACGTTGCCCAGCAGCGCCACCCGGTGGCCCATCTTGGCTTTCGCGTCGGCGATGTCGGTCTCGTGGCTGAAGTTGAACACGTCGAAATTCGCGTCGGCCAGGCTTTCGAGCAGGTGCGGGCAGGGTGTGTCGTTGTGGTAGACGCGGATCAGCCCGTCGAACTCGTCGAAGATGCGGCGCAGGTGGGGGTGAATGATGGACTGGTAATGCCGCTTGGAGACCATCCCGACCACGTCGTCCAGCACCATGATCCCTTCCGGCTGGTGCAGGGTGTCGAGTTGGGCGTGCAGCCAGTTGATGATCGAGGTGGTCACGGTGCCCAGCAGCGCGTCCACGCCTTCAGGGTTGGTCGCCAGTTCCATCATCAGCGGTGGGATGCCGGACAGCCACGACGCGACCGTCATCGGTCCGCGCGCGCACACCATCTTGATATTCTGACCCTCGGCGCGGAGGCGCTGATCCATCACTTCATACAGGCGCAGCACCAGCGGCATCAGCCCGTCTTCGTGCGGATTGGCCGGTTTGAGGTGCTCCATCCAGAAATTGAGATCGCTCACCACCGGCTCGACCGAGGGCGGGCTGTCGGGATGGAAGCGCATCTTCGCGCCAAAGGCGGACGGCTCGGCAGCCATGCCGTATTCGACCCAGTAGCCGGGCAGCCACACCGCGCCCGGAAAACGCGTCTCCAGGCCCTTGTTGATCGCCCACCACTGCTCGGTGAACAGGTAGTAGTCCCGCGTATCGATGCCCGCATAACCGGGCAGCCAGGGACTATCCACGATCAGCGCGACCGGAACCTGATCCGGCTCTCCGCGCCGTGCGGCGAGCTTGAAACGTTCCCAGGGGGTGCTCATCCATACACTCCATATTCTTGTAGGGCCTGCCACAGGGCGATCACATTTTCCGGCGGTACGTCCGGCTGGATGTTGTGCACGGTGTTGAAGACATAGCCGCCGCCCGGGGCCAGCGCTTCGATATTACGCCGCACCTCATCTTTCACGGCGTGCGGCGTGCCGTGCGGCAGGACGTCTTGGGTATCAATCCCGCCGCCCCAAAAGACCAGATCGCGGCCAAAATCGCGCTTGAGCGCGACCGGGTCCATGCCTTTGGCGCGGACGTGGACCGGGTTCAGGATGTCCGTACCGATCTCGATGTAATCCGGGATCAGCGGACGGACATTCCCGCATGAGTGGAAAAACTGCCGGGTATGCGGCGCCAACTGTTTGATGCGCGCGAACAGGGTCCGCACGTGCGGCTTGAGCTGGCGGCGGAACATGGCGGGCGAGATCAACTGGGACTCCTGCGTGCCGTAGTCGTCCGCATAGGTCACCACGTCCACCAGATCGCCCAATTCCGGCAGCGCCATCTCCCAAAAGGCGAGCTTCAGTTCGAGCAGCTTTTCGAACAAGACCCCGGCCAGTTCGTCGTCGGTCGCCATCAGCATCAGCAGTTCCTGCATCCCGACGATGCGCTGCGCCATCTCGAAGAGGCCCGCGAAGGGATCTTTCAGCACGACGGCATACCCGGCGGACCGGTAACGGCTGGCCTGCTCGCGCAGCCCGGCGATCCGCTGGGGATCGGCCAGGTCCGGCCAGCGATGGTTACGGATGTCGGCGGGCGACAGGTCCGGCTGGCTCAGCGGCGTCTGGACGATGCTGTAGTACAGCCCGTCGGGCCGCGGACGACGGTGCGTGATGCCCCACTCGTCGTGATACTGCCAGTACTCGCCCGCTTCCTCTTCGTGGACGTTCCAGTTATGGCTGTTCAGTGGGAACAGGCCGCGCACGTCCACGCCCAGCCGGACGATCAGATCGTCGTCCGGCATGGCCAACTGCTGGATGGTGTCACACAATGCCGCCGTGACCGGAGGCAGTCCCAACGCCGCGCGCAGCGGGTGATAGGCCGCGACGTGAATCCCCGTGACCTGGACGCTGCCCAGGTCGAAGGGCACTCGATCCGGCTCCTGGTGGTTGAGCGCCGTCAGCACTCGTTGGCGTGCGTCCATCCTCAACCCTGCTTCAAAAAGTCGGACCGGATCGGCGTGAAGGTATCGACCAGCCGGACGTGGGCGGACAGCAGTTGGATGGAGTGCGGCACGTCGGGCGGCACGGTGATCAGATCGCCCGGTTCCAGGTGGTGCGCCTGGCCGTCGATGAAGAAATTCACCTCACCGGCAGCCACGTAAGTCACCTGCTGGTGCGGGTGGCGGTGCGGCGGATCGGGGACGGCGGAAGGGCCGTCCTCGAAATCGATCACGACCGCCATCAAGTCGTCGGTGTGCGCCAGGTAGCGCTGGCGCCCCGGCGCAATGACTTCGCGAGTTACACTTGATGCTTTGACGACTGCCATGCTGCCCGCCTTCTACAACTCGATCATATAGAGCTGAACCTTCCCACCATAGTCCGAGGCATACAGGATGCGGCGGCCATCCCAACTCCACGTTGGATGGCAGTGGCTGCTCTGGGTATGCCAGGAGGTGCGGTGGTGGCACAGCGTTTCCAGCTTCGCTTCGCTGCCGGAAATGTCGATCAGTACCAGGTCGTCCACGTCGTCGCCGACCAGCACGGTATTGTCCGGGTTGGCGTGGTAGTGGTTGCAGTAGAACGGCATGTCGATCCGGCGCACGACCTTCCCCGATTTATCGACCAGGCCCACGAACGGGATCATGGTGTTCTGGTTGACCTGGACGTCGGTCGCGACGGCCTGGGTCCGATCCGAGGTGATCGTGCCATCATGGCCCGGCCCGCGATCATCGAAGAACATCAGGGCGTCCTGGGTCCAGAATTCGTGCCCTACGGCGTCGATTTCGCCCTGGCGGAAGCAAGGCCGGGCGGTGCGCGACACGAGGTCCAGGTACCAGATGCGCTGCGTCACGAGATTCCAGGGGCCTTCGTGGCAGAACGAGCCGAGGGTCGGATCGTCGGGCGCGAACTGGAAGTGGCCGAGTTGGTGCGTATCCCGGAAGACGTCGAACCAGCCGGAGCCATCGGTATAGGCGACCGTGATGCGCCCATCTTTGATCATGTAGAAGCGATCTTTGAAACCGGCGTAATTGGCGCCCCGGTAGTGCACGTGCTCGTCGGTGATCTCGTTGCGGCAGAACGCCACGTAGCGGTGGTTCACCGCAATCGACGGCACGCTGGCGATCTCGAAGCCGCGCACGCCTTCGTACAGCGTCGTGATCTTGCCGGTCCGGGTATCGATCAACCGGACTTTGCTGTCGGCGGTCTGGTAGGCGACCAGGGCGCTGTCAGGAGTCTTGGTGGCGGTCCCGGCACCGTGCAGCACGTCGTCGGACAACCGCTCGACCTCGCCGGTATCCAGGTTCATGCGAAAGAGGTTGTAAGCCGGGTCTTCGTGCGGGGCTTTGTCCACCCCGGAGGCGCGATCCGACAGGAAATAAATCTCGTTGCGGTTGAGATCAAACGAGTTTTCAGTGAAATAGAGGTGTACGTTGTTGCCGGTCGCCGTTAACTGCTTGATCGTCCGCCCGGTTTTTTCATCTTTGAATTCACGAATTTCCGAAGGCATATTTCCTCTACTGTGGAACCACACGCATGACAAAACGGGTCGTGCCCTGCGGCAGCGTGACCGAAAGCCGGGTCAGCGTGCCGTCCAACGAATTCGCCTCACAGGCTTCCTTGAGCGACTCGGCAGCGAAAACAGCGCCCGCCGGTTCGACGATGGTCAGATCCAGGGTACTCTGTTCGCCCGCGATCCGGGCCGTGCCGCCGTTGACCTCGACGGCGGACCACGTGGTAAAAGCCTCTTCGACCGCCAACGGTGCCCCGGCGAACTCATACTCATCGGTCAGGGTGACGAATCCGGTCGCGGTCGCCAGTTCGAGCGTGCGGCGTGCCCGGCGCAGATCCGGCAGATTATACGCCGTGTGGAAGTCGATCACGGCGACTTTGGACGCGCCGCGCTGGCCCTGCTCGACCAGCGTGCCGTAAAACTGCCGCGTGCCGCCGAACTCTGGCCCTGGCGTTTGAAGCTGGCCGTTCAGGCGCGGGACGCTGTGGCTATAGGAGTTGTTGAAGATGTTCTCGTAGCGCGTCTGCCGGAAATAGGCTTTGCTGTAGTAGCCGCGCCCGGCGTCGGGGAGCAAACTTTCACCCGCGACGTTGACGATCAGCGTGCCTACGTCGGTATGGCTGTGATGCCCATCGTTATGCCCGGCCTTCGCCACCAGCAGCACGGTCTTGCCGGTGGACGTCTGCCCAGCGAGCTTGACCACACCGGTCTCCGGCAGCACGAAATCGCGCGGCTCCAGCGCCGGGATCGGCTGGGTGCAGTCCCACCACGCCGCATAGCGGAAAATGGTGGGCAGCTTGGAGTAGAAATTGTACCCGAAGCGCCGGGCGTGCGCCTGATCCACGTGCCCCGCCTCGGAGGTATGCGTCCCCTCGCCCAACGGGACGAGCAGCGCGCGCAGTTCGTTCACCCCGGTCCGTGCGGCCAGCCGGTTGATGATGCCCGCCGACAGGGTCTGTGTCTCGGTCGAATCACCGAAGTTGATGAAGCGGTTCGGCGCGACCAGCGCCATGCCCGGCGGATAGGCGGCGATGTCGCGCAGCCGGGGGTTAGCCAGCAGGTCCAGCTCGCCATGCGTGATCTCGCGCAGCAGCTCGGCCACGGTCACGAAATACATCAGACCGTAATTCCAGTAGCCGACGCCCTCAATCGAGCCGCCGTCGGCCTCGAACCCGGTCGCGAGGTACGCCTCGAAGCCTTCCAGAGCCAGGGACAGCGCCTCGGCCAGGGTGTCGAGGTCTTTTTCCAGGCGCAAAAACGCCAGCGCAATCGAGCCGTTACAGACGCCGTTCCAGTTGAGCGCGCCTTTGAACCACCAGTGATCGCGCGCATGAGCCAGGTAGGGCTTGAAGATGTGGCGCTCGACTTCCTGGCGGATGCGCTGCCGGACTTCGGGGGCCAATTGATCGCCGACCAGATACAGCGTTTCGGCCAGGGCCGCGCCGGTTTCGGCGGCGAACAGGTCGATAGAATCCGGCTCGCGCGTCAGCATGGTATGCGCGCCCAGCGGGGCGGTGCGGGCACGCGGGGGATTGAGATCCCAGTAGCCCGGACCCTGCTCCTCGTGCGCGGGCAGCACCCAGGACGTCTCTTCGCAGATGCTCCACGCGAGATCCTGGATCACGGCACGTTGTGAGTCGTCGCCCATCACCAGTTCGAGCACGGCACGGGTCAACTTGGCGCGCTTGAGGAAATAGGGGTCTTCGTAAGGGCCGCGCGTGCCTTCGTGCTCGAAGGTGCGGTACAGCGAATAGGTCAGGGTCGGGATGGTCTCCAGATCGGCGATCTCCTGGCGCATAGCGTTGAGCAGCACCGGAGTCGTCGGGGACTGCCGAACCTGGGCCCGCAGATCGGAGATTGGGGCTGACGCCGCCAACCACTGCTTCAATTGATCTTTGGTCAAGGTTAGTGCACTCCTGAGAGTGAAAGTTGGTCTGCAAAATGACAGGCGACGCCGTGACCGTCCGGGCGCTCGTGCCACACCGGGTCTTCTTCCTGGCAGCGATCCTGGACGTAACGGCAGCGCGGGTGAAAGTGACAGCCATGCGGCGGATTCGACGGACTGGGAACGTCCCCGGTCAAGATGATCCGCTCGCGGCTGATGTCGGGATTGGTCGAAGGCACGGCAGAGAGCAGCGCCTCGGTGTAGGGATGCAGCGGATTTTGATAGAGCGTCCTGGAATCGGCCAGCTCCACCACGCGGCCCAGGTACATCACGGCGACGCGGCTGCTGATATGCTGCACGACCGAGAGATCGTGGGCAATAAAGAGATAGGTCAAGCCCAACTCGGCCTGCAAATCTTGCAGCAGGTTGACCACCTGGGCCTGCACGGACACGTCCAGGGCCGAAACCGGCTCGTCGCACACGATCAGCTTGGGACGCAGCGCCAGGGCGCGCGCAATCCCGATCCGCTGGCGCTGCCCGCCGCTGAAGGCGTTGGGATAGCGATTCATGTGCTCCGGACGCAGCCCGACCCGCCGCAGCAAATTGCCCACCTCGGTTTTGAGATCATTACCGCGCAGCCGGGTGTGGATCACCAGCGGCTCGGCGACAATATCCATCACCGTCATACGCGGGTTGAGCGAGGAATAGGGGTCCTGAAAGATCATCTGGATTTCGTGGCGGTAGACACGCAGATCGCGGCGGCTGAGCCGTGCGAAATCGATCTCGTGGCCGGTGCTGGCCCCGTCTTTCGTCTCCGAGTGGCGGATGTGGACGTGCATCTTCTTCAGATCGGTGAGCAAGTCCTCGCTCTCGTGATAGATGATCTGCCCATCAGAGGGGATGTAGGCCCGCACGATGCAGCGCCCCAGCGTGGTTTTACCGCAGCCCGACTCACCGACCAGGCCGAGCGTTTCGCCGCGATAAATATCAAAGCTTACGCCATCCACCGCCCGCACATGGCCTACGGTGCGCCTGATCACGCCGCGTTTGATCGGGAAATACATTTTCAAGTCGTTGACTGATACCAGCTTGGCTTCCATAACCGTCATTCCCCATATAACGCGCAGCGCGTCCAGTGATCGGGTTCGACTTCGACCAGGGGCACGCCAGCAGGATCGGTACAAAGCGCGGGCTTTTGTTTGACCGGGCAGCGCGGATGGAACGGGCAGCCGACCGGGATATTGTAGGGATCGGGGATCATGCCGGGGATCGGGTGCAGCCGGGTTTGCTGCTGGTTGCCCATTTCGGGCACCGACTGCATCAACCCCACCGTATAAGGATGGGCCGGGCGCTTGAAAAGCGTGCGCCGCTCGGCGATCTCCACGATCTTGCCGAGATACATCACCGCGATCCGGTCGGACATCTCGTTGATGATGCCCAGGTTGTGCGTGATCATCAGGATCGCAGACTCGAATTCTTCTTGCAACTTGCGCATCAGGTCGAGAATCTGGGCCTGGATAGTCACATCAAGTGCGGTAGTTGGTTCGTCGGCAATCAAGACCTGTGGATTGCAGGACAGCGCCATTGCGATCATGGCCCGCTGGCGCATCCCGCCCGAATACTGGTGCGGATACGACCGGATGAATTCGCGCGCGTTGCCGATACGCACCGCCGTCAACATCTCGACGGCGCGCTCCTCCGCCTCTTTTTTGTCCAGACCCTGGTGCAGCATGATCGCTTCCATGATCTGGTCGCCGATGGTATGCATCGGCGAGAGTGACGTCATCGGCTCCTGAAAGATCATGGCGATCTCGTTGCCACGGATGTCGCGGATCAGGCTGCCTTCCGGGTCCATCTGCACCATATCGTATTCGCGCTGGTTGCGGCGGCGAAACCAGATTTCGCCCGACGTAATCCTGGCGCTGCGCTTGGGCAGCAGGCGCATGATGCTCTGCGCCGTCACGCTCTTGCCGCAGCCCGACTCACCGACGACCCCCAACGTTTCACCGCTGCGCACGTCAAGCGTCACGCTGTCTACGCCGCGTACCATGCCTTCCAGGGTGCGGAACTGAACCTGAAGGTCTTTGATCTCGATCACATGCTCAGGTTTCATCACAGCCCCCTAGATGGTGAATGGATCCGATGCATCCCGCAAGCCATCGCCCAAAAAGCTGAAGGCCAGGATGACGATCACGATAGCAACCGCCGGGGTGAAAACCCAGGGATAGAGGGCGAGGGACTGGACATTCTGGCACTCTTGCAGCAGCACCCCCCAACTGGTGATCGGGGGCCGCAGCCCCAGACCCAAGAAACTCAAGGAGGTTTCGGCCATGATCATGGAGGGCAGAGAGAGCGTCGCGACCACGATAATCTGTCCCAGGGTTGCCGGAAGCAAGTGCTTGAAGAGGATGCGGTTGTCGCTGGCTCCGGCAATGCGCGCCGCCATCACGTAATCGCTCTGGCGCAGCGCCAACACCTGCCCCCGCAACTGCCGCGCCAACCACGTCCACCCGATCAGGGACAGGATCAGCGTCACCGCAAAGTAGGTCTGGGTCTGCGGCCATCCGGGCGGCACTGCGGCAGACAGCGCCATCCACAGCGGAATCTGGGGAAAAGCGCGCACGATTTCGATCATGCGCTGGATCAACTCGTCTACCAGGCCCCCATAATAGCCGGATACAATGCCGAGCACGGTCCCAAAGACCAGGCTGAGGACCACGCCGAACAGGCCCACGAACAGTGACACCTGGCTGCCGAGGATGATCCGGGACAGCATGTCACGGCCCTGGCGATCCGTGCCGAGGAGACTGACTATTCCGCCCCCTTCGACACCGAACAGGTGGACGTTCGACTTGTAAACTTTCAGGCCGAGCTGCCCCAGGAGTTCGTATTCATCGCCCTTTACAAAGAACTTGAGATAGACCTTTTCGTCGGTGGTCACGTGAATCTTTTCGAACGTTCTAGGATCACGCCCCGATTCGACTTTGTAAACAAACGGTTTAATTTTGCCGTCGTCGAGGAAATGAAGATGCTGCGGCGGCAGATACGTGTGTTCAACAAAACGGGTATCTAGCGCAAAGGGAGCAAAAAAGTCCCCGAAAATCGCCACCAGATAATAAAACAAGACAATAATACCCCCGACAATCGCCGCCCGGTTGCGCCGAAAGCGCCGCCAGATCATCGTCCACTGCGACGCGGCGAAACGTGCCTCGGCTTCGGTGAGACGGACCGGTTCCGCTTCGAGCGCGCGAGCCTCCTGATCTCCGGCCATCTCCTGGTATAACTCGCGCAGTGCGCTGGACTGCTGGGTTACGTCGGTCATGTGTAGATAATCCTGGGGTCTAACCAACCAAGAATCAAGTCGGCAATCAGATTAGAGACCAACAGCATGGCCGAGGTAAACATCAGGAGCGTACCGGCCACATACATATCCTGGCTGCGCAAGGCGCTCAACAGGGTTGGCCCGGTGGTGGGAATGGACATCACCACGCCGATCAAGATCGAGGACGAGATGATCTTGGGTACTTCCATCGCCATCACGCTGACCACCGGGTTGATGGCGGCGCGCACCGCGTATTTGTTGATCACGGTTCGCTCGCTCAGACCTTTGGCGCGGGCGGTCGTGATGTACTGCTGGGACAGGTTATCGAGCATCCCATTGCGCATGATGCGCATCAACTGTGCGGTGCTGGCCAGACCCAGGATAATCGCCGGAGGCCACAGGTGTAGGAAATAGTCCCATAGTTTGTAGGCGGTCCAGGGCTGGTTGATGTACTCGCGTGACTGGTCGCTCATTACGTCCAGGTGCAGCACAATCACCCCGATGTACAACCAGATCAGCGCCAGCAAGAAGCCGGGGATGGATAATCCCAAGAAGGCAATCGCCGAAAGCATCGTGTCACCCACCGAGTATTGATGGGTGGCCGAGTAGATCCCGATAGGGATGGCCAGTACCACCATCACCAGCAGCGAGCAGAAGCCCAAGAGCAGGGTATAGCCGAGCCGCTGGTCGATCAGGTCCCAAACGCCGCTGTTCCATTCAAACGAATAGCCGAAATCCCCCTTGGGAAAGCCTGAGATCCATTTCCAGTATTGGACCAGCAGCGGCTCGTCCAACCCGTAGCGATGGCGCAGCAGCTCGGCCTGATCAGGACTCATCCCACCGCCGCTCGACCCCTGGACCGCTTGCAGCGTGTTCAGGAAGTCACCAGGGGGCAGTTGGATGATGAAGAACGAGATGAAGGAGATCACCAGCAGCATGGGAACCATCGTCAGGATGCGGCGGATGATGTATGCAAGCATGAACTACCTCCGGCAGGGTCTGGTAAGGATCGGGGGATATGGCATCCCCCGATCCGTCGTGACGAACGCAAGGCGGGCTTACTGGCCGCCGTCCGCGAAGTAGAAGTGCGCGGGGTCCATCGTGCCGGGAGTCATGATGATCCAGTCGGCGGTATGGTCTTCGGACACATTCATGAAGTTGTTCTTGACCACCACCGGGTTGGGGACCAGCCCGACGGTGCCGATTGACCACAAGTTGGTGGTCGCCAGGCGGACGATTTGCTTGCCAATTTCAACCTGCTTGGCCGCATCGGTCGTGACCTTGTACTCCTCGTACAGATCAATCGCCTGCTTCAAGTCGGCAGTGGGTTCTTCGCCCTGCGCGCCGCCGGTGTTGTACCACAGCCCAAAGGCCGGGGCCATCCACGAGCGCGTGTCAAACGGGAACTGGTAGATCGGATCGACCATCGGAACCAGGCCGCGGTCGGTCGTCCAGGTGGCGACCATAACTTCGTTCGCGCCAGCCTTCGCCCAGAATTCTTCACGGGTTTCCTGGACCAGTTCGGTCTTGACGCCGATGGCATTCCACCACTCGGTAACCAGCTCGTAGGTGTCCAATTCGCCCGCGCCGGTGCCCGACGTTTCGATCACGATCAGCAGTGCGGAGCCATCGGGGAAGGTACGGAAACCGTCGCTGCCCTTCTTGAGGCCCAGTCCGTCCAGCAGGCTTTCAGCCGTCGCCGGATCGTATTCGGCGTTGAGGGACTCGATATCTTCCTGGTAGTAGGGTGAAGCGGGGACCACGGTCTCGGTGCGAGGCGTGCCCTGGCCCAGGAAGACGATTTCGTTGACGGCATTGCGATCAATCGCCAACGACATCGCACGGCGGAAGTCGAGTTTCTGGAAGAGTTCGCGGTACTTCATATCGCCGAAGCTCTGGTTGAAGAAGAGCGTGGCATTGGAAGCCTGGGCCGTCGGCCACAGCAGCATATGATAGTTGTTCGCTTCGGCGTTTTCCATGTAGACCGGGTACTGCGACAGCAGGATCGCGCGGTCCTGCATGTCGATCTGGCCCGCGATACCCATCGTGTTCACGCCCGCCACATCTTCGACCAGGTGGAAGTAGATCTGATCGATGTAGGGAAGCTGGTTGCCTTCTTCGTCCACCGCCCAGTAGTACGGGTTGCGCTCGGCAACCATCAGCGTCGCGCCGGGTTCGTACTGGGTGATCTTCCAGGCCGTCATGACCGGACGCTCGACGTTGTAATCCATCGACTTTTCTTCGAACTGCTCATAGGTGGCGCTGGAATTGTATTTCGGGTGGAACTGCTCCAGGTAGTGCTTGGGCGCATAGAACCCGAACCGCTCGAAGCCCAGCGGCCACTGGTTGCCGTGGAAGGCCAACCCAACCGTTTCGGCCAAACCGTTCGGCGCCGAGAACTTGAGGGTCAGGGTGCTGTCATCGACCTTGATCAATTCTTGAAGGGTCTTCCACTCGGCGTGGACCGCCGCCATGACATTGGTGTCCGTCTCGATGGCTTCCCACCAGAAGATCACGTCGTCTACCGTGAAGGGCACACCGTCCGACCACTTGAGGCCCTTGCGGAAGTACAGGGTCAGTTCGGTACCGTCGGCATTCCATTCCCATTTTTCGGCCAG
>CAYRWY010000090.1:0-16413 GCA_964427955.1 uncultured Anaerolineaceae bacterium | reverse complement strand
CCGGCGCTACCGTCCGCTGCTGCTCAACTACTATATCGGGTGGGGCATTGCGCTGGTCGTGCTGTTCCTGCTCAAAGCATTGTTCACTGGCGTGACCGACGCGGTGGGCGTCGGCGTCGCGGCGGCGCTCTATTACCCTATGCTGCTGGGCGTGGGCGGATCTCTGCTTTCCGGCTACATTACCCTGGAGCGCCATACCACGCGGCTGCGCGACTTCGATCCGCTCCACATCAGTTGGTATCTATTCAACCCGCTGTTGGGGGCCGTGATGGGGCTGCTGATGTTCCTGCTGGCGTCGATTGCCAACGACGACCTGCTCAGCGGCACCGCCAACGATGCCGAAAACGCCATCACCTACCTGCTGTGCGTGGTGGCAGGCATGAATCAGAGCAGCGTGCTCCGCCAGTTGAACGATCTGCTGAAGCGGTTCAACAAAGGCAATGGCAGTTAACCGGGGAAAGTATCGCGAAGCCGTCCTGAACGCGACAGGGCGGCTTTTTTTTCGGGATCAATCCAGGTAGACGCTGTTGTCCGGCGTCCAGGCCGGAACGCAGATCGCCAGCAGCACCACGTCCGTGTCACCGGCGTTGGAAATCTGGTGCACCTGGGGCGGGGGGATCATGACGCTGTCGCCCGGCTGCAAGATCATGACCTCGCCGTCGAGTTCCATCCGCGCCGTACCGGACAAAATGTAGTAGCTCTCTTCCGCGACGGGATGGTAATGCCTGCGGGAGGCTTTACTGGGCGGGATCACGATCTGGGCTAGGCTGTGCGCCTGACTGCCTCCGGCGGCATTGCCGATCATTTCGTAAACCACTTCGCCGTGTTCGCTAGGGAACCCCGTTATCGAGCGCGCGTTCTTGATGTGCATAGCTTCTCCTGATTCATAACCAACGGGCCACGATGGCGTCCAGGGTGCCATCGGCGGCCATCTCCGCCATAATGCGATCCACCGCCTTGGTCAGGCGATAACTAGCTTTCCGCATGACCACCACGTACTGGTCGGCGGCGGTGGTTTTTTCCGCCATGATCAGCCCGGTGTGTTCCTTGAGGAACAGCCGCGCGCTGACCGTATCGACCAGGGCCGCGTCCGCCTGATCCGCCAACACCGCCTGCATGGCGTCGTCCGGGAGCAGGGCGCGCGTGATGGTCAGCGCGTGCAGCCGCCGCTCCCATTGGCGCGCCGTCAGTTCTCCGGCGGAGGCCAACTCTACCGCGAGGGTAAGCCCCTCCATCTCCTTCATCCGCTGGATGGGATGATCGGCAGGCGAGACGAGCACCTGTCCGGCGTCGTAATAGGGCCGCGTGTAGTGTACCCATTCCGTCTGGCTGGTGTCCACGTGCAGCCCGGCAATCACCATGTCCACCGAGCCGGTATACAGGGAATCGTACAGGCTGTCGTAACCCATGATCAAAATGTGGGTCTCGACGCCCAACCGCCGCCCGATCTCGCGCGCCAGGTCCGGCTCCAATCCGACGATCTCCTCCGGCGTCCATTCGGCAAACGGGGGGTAGCTGGGATCGATGGCGACCCATAGATCGCGGTTGATCTGGACGCGCCGCCACGTCAGGTCTTGCGGGCCGAGAATGCCGCCGGGGCGAGTCCACAGCCAGTAACCCCAGATCGACCCGGCCAGGATGGTGATGACCAGCGTAATCCGGATCATGATCAGCGGATGCTGCCCGGCCCAGCGCAGCCATAATCCGGCGCGGCGAGGGAATGAGATCGGAGTCGTCATGGTGAATAGGGATTCGGCCAGCCGCGCGCATACGCCTGGATCGCGTCGTAGATGGGTTTGCGCACGAAATCGGACGTTACCAGCGCGTAGTAGGCGTCCCGCCGGTTGTGGCGATCCACCGGCAGCCGGAAGTCCCACAGGCACAGCGTTTTGGCCCACGGCCAGGACTCGACCAGGGCGAACGCGTCCAGGGTGTAGGTGATGCGTTGGCCGGGCCGGACGGCATTTGCCCAGCGCGGATCGTCGTTCCACCCGCTCTCGGTGATGTAGACCGGCTTGTCGGCGTCCCCGTAGCGGACCATGATCTCGCGCAGCAGTTCCACGCGGCGGAAGCTGATCACGTCCGGCGCGGGATCGGCCTGGGGCGGATTCTGGAAGCCGTAGGTGTGCGCCGCCAGGGCGTCGAAGTACGGCGCGGCGCCCGCGTCGTACAGCCGCTCCAAATAGCGCAGATCGTTCATACTGCTGCTGCCTTCCGGCTCGTTGGTGGGGGCCAGCGCGCCGCCCATGACGATGATGTCCGGGTTGGCGCGGTGGGCGGCGGCGTAGGAGACGCGCAGCAGTTCGGTGTACGCCGCCGGGTCTACGGTGCGGTCGCCCCATTCAAAGCTGAGATTAGGCTCGTTCCAGATGATGACCGCGCCCACCTCGTCGCGGTAGCGCCCGACGAAGGCTTCGACGAAGGCGGCGAAGCGGTCGAATTCGTCGTAGGGCAGGTAGTTGAAGGTCGTCACTTTTTCCTGCACGGGAGGTCGCGCCCATTCGGGCACCCGGCCCAACCGCGCGATGACGGTCAGGCCCTGGTTGTGGGCGTGCTGCACGATGCGGTCGAAGCGCAGCCAATCGTAGGTCCCCCGGTCGTGTTCGGCATAGTCCCACGGGAAAAACTCGACGATGGTCGAGGCTCCCATCTCGCGCACCATGATCATATTGCGCTGGATTTTCCACTCTTCGACCTCATCCGTCAACCGGGTGTGCACGCACACTGCCGGGTGCAGCGTTTCGACCGTCTGGGGCAGGCCCAGCGTCACGCGCGGGGCTGCCGGGGTCAGGCCGCGCAGCAGCAGCCAGATCACCGCCAGGCGTGCGATCAGGCTCGCGCCGCGGAACAGGCTGTTTGACAACAGTGGGATGGGCATCTTGGAGAGGGGAGCGCACGCGGATCGCCGCCATGCGCTCCATACCGGTTATTTTTTGCTGGCGCTGGCACCCATGTCGGTGATCTGGCGCACGATGGACAACAGCGCCACGCCCAGCTTGATGGCATCCATCGACTTGATCTTGGCGGGCCCGCTCGATCCGTTCTCTTCGGACACGCGCGCGAAGAAATAGGCGGCCATGAGTCCGACCGCGAGGCCGATCAGTCCCCCCAGCAGGTAGGACCGGAGCTTCCAGCTCGGCGTGGAGGGTTTCTCGTTCGTCATAGGCGGATGCCTCCTCCCAGCGCGTCTTTGATGCGTTCCAGGCGGGAGCGCCGGCGTTCGCGCAGCGATTGCGCGTACAGATAGGCGGCGACCAGCCCGACCAGCAGGGCGACCACGCCGCCGATCAAATAGGCCCAGACCTGGGCGTCTTGCTCCTCGAAGGTTTTGAGCAGGTCGCTGATCTGGTCTTCGACGTTCTTGAGTAAACCGCTGCTGCGCTCCTCGACTGCGGTGTTATTGCTCATGGCTCGACTCCTTTTCTGCGGGCAAAGCAGGCTGCTGCCAACGGCGCAAGGTGTGTTCCCAGCGCGTCACCCGGGTGTTCAGGGCGATCAACGGCTGGGCGAACTTGGGCGCATAGTCGCTGGTCTTGGTGGCTATCTTACCGGACAGGCGGTGCGTCGCGCGCAGGGGGGTGCGCGCCTTCGCATAGGCTTGCCCGCTGAAATAGACGATCACGACCAGCACCAGGTACGGGATCATACAGAGGATCGCCAGCGGCAGGGCGATGAACAGGGTGGCGACGATGCTCATCACCACGCTGATCTGGCCGTCGTCTACCGCCCCGGTCCCAAAACCGACGGCTGCCGCGATGCACAGGATCACCAACGCGAGAGCGGGCAAAAGCACCGGCACGGCAATCTTCCAGAAGACTTCGCGCTGGTGTTTTTTGACCGAATTGATGTTGGACGGCCCTATGCTCATCATTCCTCCGAGACCCATTCTAGCACGGAACCGGCGAACCACCAATGCCTGGGGTGAACGCCGGTTCCGCGTGGAACGTGGCTAATCCGAGACGGTCACCCGGAAGAAGTAGGTGGTGTCTTCGGTGGCCCATGTCACGTGGATCGATAGGATGTACGATCCCGGTTCGGGGGTAATGGTCAGCAGGACGATATTGTCGCCTTCACGCGTTTCCGGCTGGCCGGTGATCTGGCCGGTGTCGCTCAGGTAGGTGATCTCGAGTTCGACAGGCCGGTCGCCGCCGATCTTGATCTGCGCCGCCGATCCACGCAGCAGACTGACGCGGTCGGTCGTGGCTGCGGTGACGGGCAGCTCCACGCACACCCGTTCGCCCGAAGCTGCACGCTGGCAGAACTGGTAACCTACGGGCAGGTATTCCATCCCCCCCACTACCAGGGCCAACGGCAGTACACTGCTCGACGTCGGCACTGCCGTCGCGGGAACGCCGGGCAGCGGCGTGAAAGTCGAGATGATCTGTTCAGGCGTCGGCATCTGCACCGCGCTTTCGGTCGGCGTGGCCGTTGCACCCGCCGGGACGAGACCAGGAGCCGTCGTCGGCACTGCCGTCGGAACCGTGGTCGGCATGGCGGTGGCGGTCGGGGCCGGAGTATTGGTCGGTTCCGGCGTGTTGGTCGCGGTCGGGATCGGGGTTTCGGTCGGCAGCGGCGTCGGCGTCGGGGTCTCGGTCGGCGTCGGTGTCGGCGTCGGGATGATCACGCCCGCGACCTGCAAGCCGAAGACGTAGGACACGTAGGCGGCTTTACCCTCGATGTTATCGTACTCCGCGTCCACCTGCACCCGGTAGAGGTCATCCTGGAGTTGGATGTCGAAGATTCCTTCGTTCCCGGTGCCCAGGTCCTGGACGTCGTTGAATCCGCCCAACAGGGTGGCCGAGAACTTCTTCGGCGTGCCCACGCTGCTGTCGATCACGAAGTGGACCTCGTCCCCAGCGGTGACCGGGGCCTTGTTGATCGGCTGCACCAGCGCGGTTTCATCGACGTTGCAGGCCAGGTTATCCTTCGCGTCCGGCCAGCAGTAGCTGTAAATATTTTCGGTATAAAGCTTGTCGCCAATTTTGAGCTGGATCACGGGCCGCTTGGCCACATCATCCGACTTGCTGCCGCACGCCGCGAGCGCCGGGGCTATGAAGACCAAAAGGATAAGCAGGATAAACACTGTACGTTTATTCATGAGGAATACCCCCGTTGTATGAGTCTGCCTGAAACGGATACCAGTCTGGATTCTGGAAGGGAGCCAGGGCCAGCCGGAGAATCATTTCATAAGCCGTCTGACGCGTCTCAAGATTATTGGTCAGGATGCCAATCGCGCCGTTCTGGTGCTTCGTGTTCGCCCGGTGGACCAGCCGGTCCATTGCTGCGCCCAGTTCCATGCCCCGGCGCACGTCCTGGGCGACCGTTTCGGGCAGCAGCGTGCAGCAGTTTCCGCCGATGCCGGTCCGGCCCTGGCGATCCACCAGCGCGCACCACGCGTTGGTCATCAGCCCGAACTCGGTCTCCACGACGCCCCCTTCCAACCCGGCGGCCAGATCGGCGCCGCTGTGTTCCAGGGCGGCGCGTGCCCGGTTCACCGCCCCGGTGCGGGCTTCGACATCGCCCCAGGGCTGCACGGCTACGCCGGAAGGGACTTCGATCTGGACGAACTGCGCCTCGGGGTAGAGGGGCGACAGAACGGCACGAACTGCGTTACACTTAACCGGGTTGGTCGATCCGACCGCGATAATCATCATGTTACCTACAGGTTGTCACGAACGCATTGTAGCATTGCACTTCAATCTTGACTAATCGACCTTTGGCCTATTCGCAGCAGCGGGTAAGAGGTATTTCTCATCCATGAACTTTGACGCGATCACGATTATGGCGTTGGTCCAGGAATTGAACGCGATTCTGGTGGGCGGGCGGATTCAGGACACCGTCCAGGTGGACGACGACAGCTTTGGCTTCGAGATTTATGCGGGCCACCAGCGGCACTACCTGGTGATGAGCGCCCACCAGCAGTTCGCGCGCGTGCACCTGGCCGCCGAGAAGCTCCGGCGCGGGGTGCAGACGCCGTCACCGCTAGGGCTGCTGCTCCGGCGTTATGCCGAGAGCGCCCGGATCGAGGACGTTCGCCAGCCCGCCTGGGAACGGATGGTGATCTTCGATCTCGACGGGCCGGAGGGCGTGTTCGAATTGATCGTCGAGCCGATGGAGCGCCGCGCCAACATCCTGCTGGTGCGCGACGATCAAACCATCGTGGAGTGTATCCGGCGGGTCGGGCCGCAGGACAACCGCCAGCGCATCAGCCTGCCTGGCCAGCCCTACAATCCCCCGCCGCCGCAAAAACTCAAGCGCGATCCGCACACCCTCACGCTCACGCTACTGGGTGATATGCTGGACGCCGAACCCGGTGAGCGCACCCGCGAGCTTCTGACCAAACGGCTGTTGGGCTTCAGCCCGCAGATCGCCAAAGAAGCCGTCTTTCGCGCGGCGGGCGGGATCAACGTTCGGGCGGGCGACACCAGCGCCCGGACGCTGCTGGGCGTGATCGAGGAACTATTCGGCGCGTTCGAGGCGGGCGACTGGCATCCGGGCGTCGTGGTGGACGATCCGGTCGTGAGCGCCTTTTCCGTCTATCCCCTGACCTTTGTCGGCGGTTGGACGCCGACGGACAGCGTCAGCCAGGCACTGGAGCGATATTTTGGTCCGCTGGTCGGCGAGGATGCCTACGACGCCGCCCGCAAGCCGGTGCAGGCCGTGCTGGACGAGGCCAAGACGCGCGTCGGCAAGAAGCTGGACGCGCTGCGCCGGTCGCTGCAAGACGAAGCGGCGCTGGAGCACCTGCGCCAGAGCGGGGAACTGCTGCTCGCCTACCAGTACACCCTGAGATCCGGCCAGACGGTGCTGCGCGCGCAGTACGAAGTCGATGGCCCGGAGTTGGAGATCGAGCTTGATCCTGCGCTGACGCCGCTCGACAACGCCAAGCGTTATTTCGAGAAGTACGAAAAGGCCAAGCGCGCGCGGGCCGGGGTGCCCGAACTGGTCGACGCGACCGCGCAGGAGTTGGCGTATTTGCTGCAACTGGAGATCGATCTGGCCCTGGCGGCCAACTGGCCGGAGATCGGCGAAGTGCAGGACGCCTTGCAGCGCAACGGCTACTGGCGCGGCCCGCGCGTGGCGCAGCCGGGTGGCAGCAAGTCCGGCCCGCTGAAAGTCACCCTCGACGCCGGGTGGGTGATCTGGGTCGGGCGCAATGCCCGCCAGAACGAGCAGGTTACGTTCGACAAAGGCGGTCCGTCGGACCTGTGGCTGCACGCCCACGGGGTGCCCGGCGCGCACGTGATCGTCAAGTCGAATGGGCAGAACGTGCCGGACGGCGTGATCCGCCGGGCGGCGGAGATCGCGGCGTACTACAGCGGCTCGCGTACCGACGCGCGGGTGCTGGTCGATGTCACGTCACGCAAATACGTGCGCAAGATCAAGGGCGGCAAGCCGGGGATGGTCACCTATCGTAATGAGTCTCCCGTGCAGGTCACGCCCGCACGGGAGTAGGGGTCAATCCGGGATGACGATCTGATCCAGGCCGGGTTCGGGGTCGGGATAGTGCATGTCCAGGTTTTCGAGCTTCTTGACAATCGTCTTGGAGATCACGAAGTCCCGGTACCATTTTTTGTTGGCGGGCACGATGTACCAGGGCGCGACCTCGGTATTGCAGCGGGTCAGCGCGTCTTCGTAGGCTTCCATGTAGCGGTCCCACTTGGCGCGCACGGCCAGGTCGCCCGTCGCGAATTTCCAGTTCTTTTCGGGTTGTTGGAGGCGTTCCTCGAAGCGTTCCTTCTGTTCCTCTTTCGAGATGTGCAGGAAGAACTTGAGGATCGTCACGCCGCTGTCGACCAGCAGTCGCTCGAAGGCGTTGATGTGGTCGTAGCGCGCTTTCCAGACCTTGTCGGGAACCAGGTTTTCAACCCGCACGATCAGCACGTCCTCGTAATGCGAGCGGTTGAAAAGGCCGATCATGCCGCGCGGCGGGACGTGCTGGTGCACACGCCATAGGAAATCATGATCCAGTTCCTCCGGGGTGGGGGCCTTGAAAGCCGTCACCTGCACGCCCTGGGGATTCACCCCACTCATCACGCTGCGGATCGTGCCGTCTTTGCCGCCCGCGTCCATCGCCTGGAGCACGATTAGCAGGGCGTGGCGGTGCTCGGCGTACAGCACGTTTTGCTGGGCTTCCATGCGCAGGCGGTATTTTTCCAGCCGCTCCAGCGCGTAGTCCTTGTCCATGTCGCCGGTATAGCCGGGGTCGAAATCCTTCAGGTGGATCGGCGTGCCGGGTTCGGGATGGAGCGGTTGTTTTTTGCTCATAGGGTGCCTCCGGTGGGTGGTTTGATCTGATCGTAAACCGCCAGCAGTTTCGGCGCAATCACCGACCAGTCGTAATGCGCCTGGACGTACTGCGCGCCCGCCTGGCCCAGCGTCTCGCGCCAGGTAGGATGTTCGAGCAGATCGATCACGGCTTGCGCAAAGTCGTTAGCCGTCGTCGCCAGCCGCAGCTCGACCCCATTGGTCACGTGGAGGCCCTGCGCGCCAATGGGCGTTGAAACGACCGCCAGCTTCGCCGCCAGGGCTTGCAGCAGCTTCAGCCGGGTGCCGCTGCCCATTCGCAGCGGGGCCACGTACACCGCCGCCGCGTACAGGAACGGCTTGACGTCCGGCACCCAGCCCGTAATCTCGACGTCGTCCCGCTCGCGCAGCGCATCCAACCGGCGGTGCGGCTGGTTGCCCACTACGAACAGGCGCGCTTCCGGCACGCGGGCGCGCACCTTCGCCAGGACTTGATCGGCGAACCAGATCGCGGCATCGACGTTGGGCCGGTAGCCCATCGATCCGGTGAACAGCAGCGCGGCATGGCCCAGATCGAGGCTGGGATCGTAGTCGGCATACTCCTGGGTGTCGATGCCGTTGGGCACGACGCTGATCGGGCCGCCGGGGGCCAGCCGTTGGAACGCCTCGGCGTCCGCCTCTGAGACCGCGATCACGTGCGCCACCGTGCGGCACACATCGCGCTCGAAGCGAGTCAGCCGCCGCCACTGGATGAAGGAATAGATCGCGCCCGGCAGCCGCCGCAGGTCGTTTTTTTCGGCGTCGAACACGCTCCGCTGCAAGTCGAATTCCGCGTTGAACGAGTCGTAAATGACCGGCGTGTGCGGCACGGCCCGCTGGATGACCGGCAGATAGGTCGTCATTTCCAGGCTTTCGATCTGGATGAGATCGTAGGTCTGTTGGGCTAACAGCCGTTCCAGCCGGATCGCGTACGCGGGCGAATAAAACCGACGCTGCATGTCGGGCATGGTGCTGAACAGCAGATCGCGCAGCCGGTCTTTGATCGTGCGCTGGGGCGGGGGCACGGTGTCCACCTGGGCGCAGAACTCGTTCAAGGCCGCCTGGTTGGTCTTGAGCTGATCGTCTTCGGCGAAGCTCAACAGGTGCACGTCATGCCCGGCGGCATGGACGCCGCGCATCAGTCCATTGGTGCGCAGCGTGCCGCCCGCGTGCGGCGGTTCGGGAAGTTGGGCGGTGAGAAACAGGATACGCATAGCAAGATTGATCCGTTATAACGCTCATGAAGCGAGCAGAATCCGGTAAACCTGGAGCACGACTTCGGCGGTTTTTCGCCAGGTGAACTGCGCGGCACGCGCCAGCCCCTCGGCGCGCAGCCGTTCGCGCAGGGCGGTATCGGTGATGACCCGGCGGAGCGCGTCGGCCAGTTCGGCGGGTTGGTCCGGATCGACCAGCAGCCCGGCCTCGCCCACCACTTCGGGGATCGAGCTGCGCTTCGACGCGACGGGCGGCGTCCCGCAGGCCATTGCTTCCAGCGCCGTCAAGCCGAAGCCTTCGTAATGCGAGGGCAGGACCAGCGCCACCGCCCCGTTGTAGATCGCGGGCAGGTCGGCCTGGGGCGCATCTTCCAGCCAGATGACGTGATCGGCGAGGCGCAGCGCCTCGACTTTGGCGAAGATGTCCTCGTACAGCCAGCCGCGCCGCCCGGCCATGACCAGCGGCGGAGCGTCCGGCAGATCGGCGCGCAGATGGTGATAGGCGTCCAGCAGGCCGGGAAGATTCTTGCGCGGCTCGAACGTTCCCACGAACAGCAGGTACGCGCCGGGCAGTCCCAGCCGGGCGCGCGTGGCCGCTACCGTTTCGAGCGGCAGCGGGACGAAGCCTTGATCCACGCCCAACATATCGACCGTCACTTTGTCCGCCGGGACGTGCAGCAGGTTCATGAGATCGGCTAACGTCGCCTGCGACGATACCAGGATGTGATCGGCGTGCTGCACGGCCCAGCCGATCTGGCCCTTATAGTAGCGCAGGCTGTCCGCCGTCATGAACTGCGGGTAGTGCAAAAAGTGCAGGTCGTGAATGGTGATCACCTGCTGCCGTGCCCCACGCTGGATCGGGATGGCGTCGGGGAAGTGTAGAATGTCCAGGCGGCGGGGTAGGAGTTCTGCCGATAGGCTCCAGCGTTCCAGGCGGTGATGGCTCGGCGTGTAGGTGTTGATCCTCCGTCTGGCATCGAACGAATGCGCGTCCCGAAAATGTTGGACGGCGCAGTACGTGGTGTCCTGATCCAGGGCGGGCAGCTCCTGGAGCATATGCCGGGCGTATTCGACGATGCCGCCGGGGCGGTAGTAGTTGAGACGAGTATCGATTCCGATGCGCATGGCGGGAAGTATAACGGAGAGACGGAGCGCGACCAAGATCGAACTTGATGGGCTAAGCGCAGACTATGTTATAATCCGCTGCCGGGTATAACACTAGCCAGGAGTTGCGCTCATGGATTTGCAGCAAGCTGCCCGCATGATCGAATGGTTGGACGAAGAACGGCGCCGGGATCGGGGTACGATTGCTCTGTTGGAAGAGCGTCTGGCTCAGCAATCAGACCTGATGACCCAGATGGCGCGGCGCCTGGATGGCATGGAAAACGAGCAGTCGGCCATGCGCACTTCTTTTATCCCGGTTGGGCGCGAAACTGAAATCGGCGAGCAGATGCGCGTCGAGTTCCGCCAGTTGATCGAAGAGAGCGAAAGCAAGCGCCTGGTCGCCGAGCGCGAGGCTGAGCGGCGCGGCGACATTGCGCGCGAGAGCATCGCCCGCATGGTGCGCGATCTGGGCGACCGGACCGACGGGTTGGAGCGTGCTATCGAGGAACTGCCCGCCGCGCGCGTCGAGCGTGACCGGGTAGCCGCTGCCCTGGCCGCCGTCCAGCAGCGCGTGGAGGACCTCGGCAAGAAGTTCGAGGAGCCGGAGCGCCGTATCACTTTCCTGGAAGAGCAGCGCCGCCAGGACTCCCGCCGTATCTCCGACATCCAATCCGAGATTCCCGAAGTCCAGAAACAGATCGACGCGACGCGCCCCAAGCTGGACTCGCTGGAAAGCATGGTCCTGCGCAGCGAAAAGCGCATCATGGATATGCAGGGGGCCGAGCGCGACCGCCGCGAAGAAATCCAGCAGTTCATCGATCAGCAGACGCTGCTGCTCCAGCAGCGCGATCAACAGGTGGCCGAACTGGCGAAGAGTATCGGCGCCTACGACGAAGACATGCGCCGTTACATCGAGCGCTTCGAGACCTGGGCGGAGACGCACCGCCAGATGAAAAAGATCGTCGAGGATTTCGAGCGTATTGCCGAGCGCCTGGGCCGCCGCATCAACGAAGTGGCCGAAATGCAGCGTTTGTCCGAAGAGCGTTTCCGCCAGGAGTGGAACGACTGGATCGCCGACGACCAGAAACGCTGGAAGCAGTTTACCCTCACCAATGACGAAGCCTGGCGCAATCACGAAAAGCAGCTCGATCAACTCCGCCAGTCGCTCGACCGGGTTCAATCGGGACTCGATCCGGTCCGTGACAGCGTTGACCGGATGTGGCAGTTGGAGCGTGCCCGCGCCCAACTCTACCGTGAGCGTTACCAGGCGCTTCTCCTGCAATATGACCAGGTGGAACGCCCGGTCCCTGTCGCCAGCGCCAGCAGCAACGGCACGGAGTAATCCGTGCCAGTTTTTTTATAATCCTGGTCTATAATGAATTTAGCGTAATCCGTAAATTGCTTTGGTAGGGGTGTGGCACGCCGCACCCGCGGAAAACCGGCTGCTAGCCACGGCTTTGAAAAGACACTTAGGTTTAGGAGCAAAAATATGGTTGATAAGCAGGTCACGAAAGAAGAACTCTTAGAGAAGGCCAAGAAGCCCGCCGCCGAGGCGATGCGTCTCCACAAGTTCTATCGCGGCAAGATGCAAACCTCGCTGCGCTGCCGGGTGCGGAATCTGGACGACTTTGCAATCTGGTATACACCCGGCGTCGCCGCCCCGTGCAAGGCCATCGCCGCCGATCCCGATCTGGTCTACGAGATGACCAGCAAGTGGAATACCGTGGCCGTCATCTCGGACGGGACGCGCGTGCTGGGCCTGGGCGATATCGGTCCGAAGGCGGGCCTGCCCGTCATGGAAGGCAAGGCGCTGCTCTACAAATATTTGGGCGGCGTGGATGCCTTCCCGATCATGCTGGACACGAAAGACCCCGACAAGATCATCGAGACGGTGCTCATGCTGCAACCGGCGCTGGGCGGCGTCAACCTCGAAGATATTTCCCAGCCGAAATGCTTCCGCATCCTGGACACGCTGCGCGCCGAGGCCGAGATCCCGATCTGGCACGACGACCAGCAGGGGACGGCCAGCGTGGTGCTGGCGGCGATGATCAATGCCTCTAAGATCGTCGGCAAGCCGCTCAAAGACATGCGCATCGCCTTCATCGGCTCCGGTGCTGCCAACATTGCCTGCTCGCGGCTGTTGTTCTCCTACGGTGTAGATCCCTCCAACTGCTTGATGGTGGACGTTGATGGCATTCTGGGCAAGCACCGCCGCGATATCTATCTGCGCCGGGCCGACTTTGTGCAGCACTGGCATCTGTGCCAGGTGACGAACTACGAGGAGCGCCGGGGAGGAATCGAAGAGGCGCTCAAGGGGGCCGACGCCATGATCGGCTTCTCATCGCCCGGACCAGGGATCGTCAAGCCGGAATGGATCCGCCAGATGGCCAAAGATGCCATCGTGATCGCTGGTGCGAATCCGATTCCCGAAATCTGGCCCTGGGAAGCGCTTGAAACCGGGGCCGCCGTAGTGGCGACAGGGCGCTCGGATTTCCCGAATCAGGTGAATAACTCGCTGGGCTTTCCCGGCATTTTCCGGGGGGCGCTCGACGTGCGCGCCCGGACGATTACCGACGAGATGGCGATTGTCGCCTCCGAGACCCTGGCGGGGATGGCCGGGGAGAAGGGGTTGTCGCCCGATCACCTGCTGCCGACGATGGAAGAGTGGGAGATCTTCCCGCGTGAGGCGGCAGCCGTGGCGGCCAAGGCGGTCGAGCAGGGTGTGGCGCGCCTGCCCACTACCTACGACGAGGAGTTTGCCCGCGCCTCGGAGATGATCCGCTGCGCGCGTGAGGTGACCCACCTGTTGATGCGTGAAGGCTTCATCGCTGAGGCTCCTGAAGTTGAGAACGAGGGAAAACAAAAATGATTAGTAATATGCACGAACTTATTATTATCGGCGGGGGACCGGCAGGACTGGCGGCGGCGGCGTATGCCGTGCGCAAGCGCATGGATGCCTTGTTCATTTCGCGCGGGTTAGGGGGGCGCACCCGGCGTTTGTTGAAGCTGCCCTGGGTGGAAGATTACCAGGTGATGGTCGGCGAAGAGACGATCCAACGCTTCCGCACCCAGTTGGATTACCTGGATTTTATGCGGGTGCGTTCCGCGGTGACCAAGATCGAGCGCATCGAGGGGGGCTTCAGGGTTATCGTGGCCGATGGCAAGACCTACGATACCCAGACCATCATCTTCTCGGCGGGCGCGGCGGGTGAGCGGCTGAACGTGCCCGGCGAAGCGGAGTTCGACATGAAGGGCCTGTGCTACAGTGCCATGACCTATGCCCCGCTGATGGTGGATCGCCGGGTGGCCGTCGTGGGTGAGGAGGCGCTGGCGCTGCGTGCCGTGGCCGAGCTGGCCCGGATTGCCACCGAGGTCACGTTAGTGGCCGCGGACGACCGCGAGCTGGATACGCCGGTCGGGCAGAAAGTGCTGTGTGGGGACAATATCCTGGTGAAACGGCGCGCCCAGGTGCTCGAAATCAAGGGCGATCAATTCGCGCGCAGTCTCGTGATCCGCCATGAAGGGCGCCCGCACGAAATCGAAGTGGACGCCATTTTTATCGAGAAACGCCTCGTGCCGAATTCCGGGCTGGTCAAGGGACTGGTCGAGCTGGACGAGTGTGGTTTTGTCAAAGTGGACGCCCGCAACCGGACGTCGCTGCCCGGTTTGTTCGCGGCGGGGGATGTGACTAATTCGCTGTCGTTCCAGATTTTGATGGGCCTGGGCGACGGCGAAAAAGCCGCGCTCAGTGCGTTCGATTATCTGCTGGGTATGGACCACACGACGGACGAGGTGTGCCAATAGTTGCCCGTACGAGCGTGTGCAGCGGGGATAGCCGAGGAGCTATCCCCGTTGTGATTCTCACGCCATCTCCGGCTCGCGGCGAATGTAGGCCCCCAGGCCGCGCAGCTTCTGCTCGACCTGTTCGTAACCGCGGTCGATCTGGCCGATGTTGCGGATGATGGTCGTGCCGCGCGCGCTGAGCGCAGCCAGCAGCAGCGACATTCCCGCGCGGATGTCAGGACTGGTGATGTCCGGCACGGCGTGCAGCACGGTCGGACCATAGACCACCGCCCGGTGCGGATCGCACAGGAAGATGCGCGCGCCCATGTTCACCAGCTTGTCGGTGAAGAAGAAGCGGCTGTTGTACATCCATTCGTGGAACAGCACCGCCCCTACCGATTGGGTCGCGACGGCAATCGCGATGCTCATCAAATCCGACGGAAATGCGGGCCAGGGCTGCGCTTTGATTTCCGGAATCTGGTTGCCCAGATCGCGCTCGATCACCAATGACTGCCCGCGCGGCACGATGATATCCGGCCCATCGACCTGCCAGGTTACCCCCAGTTTTTGAAAGATCAGGGCCGGCATATCCAGGTATTGCGGATCGGCCTGGCGAATGCGGATTTCGCCTCCGGTCATCACGGCAGCCCCCACGAAGCTGATCACTTCCAGGTAATCGGCTTCGACCCGGAATTCGCCGCCGTGCAGCTTCTCGACCCCGTGAATAGTCAGGCAGTTGGTCCCGACCCCCTCGATTTGCGCCCCCATGCCGCTGAGCATGTGGCACAGGTTCTGAATGTGCGGCTCCGAGGCGGCGTTGCGCAGGACGGTGGTCCCCTTGGCCAGCGTGGCAGCCATCACCGTATTTTCGGTGGCGGTGACGCTCGCCTCATCCAGCAGGATATTGGCCCCTTGCAGACCGTCGGCGTTCATCTTGAAGGCCCCGTCGAACTGGATGTCCGCGCCCAGCTTGCGCAGCGCCAACAGGTGGGTATCCAGCCGCCGCCGTCCGATCACGTCACCCCCAGGGGGAGCCAGTTCCAGGTGGCCGGTGCGGGCCAGCATCGGCCCGGCAAATACGATGGAGGCGCGCGTGCGCTGGCACAGTTCGCGGTCCATGACGTAGCTCTTGATTTCCTGGGCGTGGACCCGCACCCGGTGGTTTTCGAGGATTTCCACTTCTGCACCCAGCTTGCGCAGCAGGTCGAGCGTGACACGCACGTCGCCGATGTCGGGCACGTTGGTCAGAATGACCGGCTCATCCGTCAGCAAACAGGCCGGGAGCATCTTCAGGGCGGCGTTTTTGTTGCCGCTGACCGTCACTTCTCCTTGAAGCTGGTGATTGCCTTCGATAACGAATTGTTCCCGCATAAGCCTATTTTCTCCGCAAGGTTAAGTAGTGAACGTGACCTGAACCGGATCGCCTAATCTCACCCCCAGGTGGCGGGCGGCGTTCCCCTGGTTGATCCCGATCTCAAGCTGGCCTGAGCTGCCGATCAGGGCCGTCAGCGTTCCCGGCGGCACGTCCCCATAGGTGGGCCGGATGGGCATCCCCGGGTGTGGTCCGGCGGTGACGCGGCAGGTGGCGCCGTCCAGGTCGAGCGGCGAGGCCGTTGGGCCGAACTGAGGTTCGAGCCGGAGCCGGTTTGGCCCGGTCCAGGTCCACACGCCGAGGCTGGTCACAATATTGCCAAAATGATCGATGTGGAGCACTTCGCCGCGCAACTGCCCGGCGGCGATTTCCAGGCGCGGCGCGCCGGATTGGACGAGGTCGCGACAGGTTGGGCCAAGCTGGTTGATCGGGACGCCGTTCGCCAGGTGCGCCGCCGCCGGGCTGAAAATATCGCGCCCGTGAAACGTCTGGCTGATCCGGGCGAGCTGGTAGTCCGGGTTTTGCAGCACCACCGCTTGCCTGACCTGGACCTGGGCCAGCACGTAGCTGAGCACCCCATTGTTGGGCGCGACATACCACCCGTGATCCGTCTCGACGGCGATGGGCGCGCGGTCCGTGCCCACGCCCGGATCG
>CAYRWY010000089.1:0-16446 GCA_964427955.1 uncultured Anaerolineaceae bacterium | reverse complement strand
GGCCCAGCGGGATCAACCCGCACAGGACGCCGATGATCAGTCCGGTCAGGCTCGCGGCGGCTCCAAAGCCGATAGCATGATCGATCCCCATCATTTTTGCCCTCCGACCCGTACCCGGGGATCAAGCACGCCGAAGAGTAGATCGGCGAGAATATTCGAAATCACCACGGCGGCGGCGATGACCAGGAAGACGCCCTGCATCGTCGTATAATCCCGTCCGCTGATGGCCGTGTAGAGCAGCCGTCCCAAGCCGTGATAATTGAAAATGTATTCGATGATGACGCTGCCGCCGACGACAAAACCGATGCTGATCGCCAGGCGCGTGACCAGCGGCAGCATGGCATTGCGGCCCACGTACGCCAGCAAGATGCGCCGTTCGGACAGCCCGCGCGCTTTGGCGACCGTGATATAGTCCTCGCCCAGCGTGGAGATCGTGCTGCTTTTCATGGTCAGAATCCAGCCGCCGACGGTGGTCCAGACGTATGTCAGAACAGGCAGCGCCGCGTGCTGGATGATGCCTGTGATGTACTCCACGCTGAAACCGGGCTTGACTCCCGGAGGTTCGCGGCCCATCACGTTCTCCAGCGCGAAGAGCTTGAGCTGTACCCCGGCCACCACCAGCAGCAGCAGCGCGATCACGAAATCGGGTATGCCGTACATGCTCGACGCCAGGGCTGTCATGACGTTGTCCAGAATGCCCCCGCGCCAGTAGGCCATCGCCATGCCCACCAGCACCCCCAACGTGAAGCTGATCAGCAGCCCTGATCCGACGCTGAAGAGGGTCCAGGGGAGAAACTGGCGGATCTGGGACGAAACCGGCGTGCCGCCCGACAGGATCGAGCGTCCCATATCCCCGTGCATCAGCTTGCCCATGAAGTCGAGATACTGCTCGATCAGCGGCGCGTCCGGGTCAAAGTCGTACAGGGCTGCCGCGCTCCGGCGGGCTTCGTCCACCGTCATCTGGCGTTGATCCATCAACTGGTCGATCTTGAGTTGGATCGGGTTGCCCGGCAGTTGGCGGATCAGCACGAAGGTGAACGTCGTAACGGCCCACAGGGTCAGCAGCCCTTGCACCACCACGCGAAACATATAGTTGCTCAGGATGCGCTTGAAGATGCTGAAAAGCTGCTGTGTGAGGTGAAGCCGGTTGGGAGGAGCCTGGGGCGCTGCTGAGACTTCCATACGATTATCCTGTGACAAAACTTATTTACCAACGGGTCCAAATTGATCAAATTGGGCGGGAGCTGCCTCCCGCCCAGGAATGATAGATACTGCGTTTATTTCGGGCTGAGCACACCCGTCAGCAGGTCGTAGATGACGAAGTGATCCACACCGCTGGGGTTCTGCATGATGGGATCATCCGCCGCCGGCAGACCGTCGATCTTGTCGGTGTTGAACGGCTCGACGCTGATGAGCATGTTCAGCGGCACGTAGGGCATCAGATCGTTGATGATCAGCGCCACCTGTTGGGTGATTTCTTTCTGCTTGGCCACGTCCAGCCCGGCGCTGGTGTCGTTGATCATCTGGTTGAGATCAACCTGCTGGCCGTTCCATTCGAACTCCATCGGGAAGTTCATGCCCTTCTGACCCTGGGTCAACCCGACGTAGTTGAAGCGCTGGATCGGGCCGTAGAACTGGCGCGCCGGGAAGGGCGAGGCGCTGGACCAGCTCCACACCGACAGTTCGAACGCGCCGTTGCGGATGTCGTCCGCGCACTGCTGCCAGGGTTCGGCGACAGCGGTGATGTCAAACCCGAACTTGTTCATCTGCTCGGTGGCATCCATCGCCATGCCTGCGAAGTCGGTGAAATCGGCGGGGAACTTGAATTCGGCTTTGATGGTCTTGCCATCTTTGTCCGCCCACTTGCCGTCGGCGTTCTTCGTGAACCCGATGCTTTCCAGCAGGGCCGAGGCACGGTCGGGGTCGAAGGCATAGCGGTCGAGCTTGTCGATGGTTTCCTGGTTGAGCCACAGCGGGACCATCGAGTCCGACAGGCCGCTCATGTAGACAGTGGCCGTCGCGCCGAGACCGTTGGTGAGGAAGGCGTTCTGTTCGCGGTCGATGATCAGCGCCGCCGCCTGGCGGACTTCCTTGACGTTCCAGGGATAGACGTCGAACTGGAACAGCAGGGCCGGGCCGTAGCCGCGCGGGATCGAAACGGTGTTGACGCCCGCGGAAGCAAACGCTTCGAGGGTCGAGGGCGGATAGACGTTGGTCGCGTGCGCGATTTCGCCGCTCAGGACCAACGGGGTGGTGGCTTCAGTCTCGCCCTTCCAGATGCGGATTTCGCCGAACTTCACGCTGCCGGAGTAGATGCTGTTCGGCTGCCAGTGCAGGGTCATGTACGTGTCGCCGATGTCGTCCATCGTATAGGTGTAGGGGCCGGAGGCGATCAACGCGTCGGGACGCCAGGCGTTGAGTTCGTCCACCAGGGCGGTCCATTCGGCGTCGTCTTTGGTCTTGCCACTCTCGAACAGGGCGAGGGCCTTGTCCACCAGGTCGCCGTAGCTCTTGCCGTAGCGGATGTAGTTCTTCAGGATGAAACGCTCGGCCAGCAGCGATTCTTTGCCTTCGAGGAAATTGTACCGGACGGTCTTGTCGTCCACTTTTTCGACGGTCGCGATGTAGCTGAAGTCCGACCAGTTCATGAGACGGCCCAGGGCATAGGTGGCGATCACGTCGTCGGACGTGACCGGCTCGCCATTGCTCCACTTGGCATCGTCACGGATCTTGGTCCAGTAGTAGGTGTTGTCATCCGAGAAGCCCCACGAATCCGCGAGCAGGGGGATATATTCACCGGTCGCCCACATGTAGAAGGCCATCGGCAGTTCGGCGTAGCTGCGGAACATGCTGCCCAGGTTGGTTTCCACGCCCGCGTTGGCAACATACCCGTTGAAATTGTGCTCAGGAGGCAGGGCATAGTCCCAGGTGCCCAGCCAGACCCCGGTCGGGGCTTCTTGGGCTTTGGCGGCGCGTTGATGGAAGCCCGCGGCTCCAATCAAGCCCAAAGCCAGGGTGATCGCGATCAAAACGTGCAAATAGCGCTTCATTTTATTCTCCATATCTATTTCAAGTGGACGTTGAGCAGGTCTTGCGGTTGAGCGTCAAATGAGGTTATGCGGCACTCCTTTGTTAGGTGAACGAAGCGAGGATTGAGAGATGCATGTGGAGAATGGTCATGGCTCAAAAAAGTCTAATTCTCATGTGGCTTATACTGGCATAGTGTGGCATAAGCCACTTAACACCAGTATATATCACAAGCTTGCGGAAAGTCAATGGATTGGGCTGGAATCTGATCAGGATCGGGGTTGGGGCAGGGCCTTTTCCAACGCCTCCGGTACGCCGCGCACCGGGATCAGCTCGACGCCCTCGCGTGCCACTTCTTCGCGGCGGAACGTGCGCGGGACGACCACGCGCCGGAAGCCCAGCTTGGCGGCCTCTCGGACGCGCGCCGGAGTCTGGCTGACGGCTCGCAGTTCGCCGCTCAAGCCGATTTCTCCCACGAAGGCCATGTCGGCAGGGACCGGCACATTCCACACGCTGGACGCGATGGCTACGGCGATGGCGAGGTCGGCAGCCGGTTCGTCGATCTTGAGGCCGCTGATCACGTTGACGAAGATGTCTTTTTCGTACAATTTCAGGCCGAGGCGCTGCGTGAGCACGGCGGTGATCAACAACATCCGGTTGAAGTCGATCCCGTTGGCGGTGCGGCGCGGGTTGGGGTAGACCGTCTGGCTGGCGAGCGCCTGGATCTCGACCAGCAGCGGGCGCGTGCCTTCGAGTGTTACAGCGATGGCGCTGCCCGGCGCATTCACGACCCTTTCGGCGATGAACACCTCCGACGGGTTGGTGATCTCCACCAGCCCCCGGTCACGCATCTCGAAGACGCCGACTTCGCTGGTCGGTCCGAAGCGGTTCTTGACACTGCGCAGCAGGCGGTACGCCTGGAAACGGTCGCCTTCCAGGTAGAGCACGGTATCGACGATGTGCTCCAGCACACGCGGCCCGGCGATGATGCCTTCTTTGGTGACGTGCCCGACCAGCAGCACCGCGATGCCGCTGTTTTTGGCGAGTTCGCGGAACTGGCTGGCACATTCTCGCACCTGGCTGACGCTCCCGGCGGCGGAGGCTTTGCCCTCGAAATACGTGGTCTGGATCGAATCCACGATCAGCAGGCGCGGCTTGATCGTCTCGATGTGCGCCATGATCGCCCCGATTTCGGTTTCGGTGACCAGGAACAGGTTGGTGGGGTTGAGCGACAGCCGCTCGGCGCGCATCTTGATCTGGCGCTCACTCTCCTCGCCGCTGACGTACAGCACCGGCCCGGCGGTCTGATCCATCAGCGCCGACACTTGCAGCAGCAGGGTGCTTTTGCCGATCCCCGGATCGCCGCCCACCAGCACGATGCTGCCCGGCACGAGTCCGCCGCCCAGCACGCGCGAGAGTTCTTCCACCGGGACCGTGTAGCGTTCGCCCGCGTCGCCGGAAACCTCGTTCAGACGTTGGGGTTTGGACCGGCGGGCGGACGCGGCCCGCTCCGCTCCTTTGGCGGGTTCGGGTTCCTCGACCATCTCGATCAGGGTGTTGAATTCCCCACAGGCCGGGCACTTGCCCATGTAGCGCGGCGTCTTCCGCCCGCAGTTTTGACACTCGTAAAACACATGACTTTTCGCCATCTGCGCTTTGCTCCGACCGTTTCGCGGCTGCTGTTCTCGACTAGAGTCTAGCGCGAACGGATGTTCTGCGCAACGTCTGTACTTCCGGGTGAAAAAAACAGGGTCTCCCAGCCGGGAAACCCTGTCGGATCGACTGGCGAGGGGCGATCTAGTTGATGCGCGGATCGCCCGGCGCGACCTCGTATTGGTCGGCCCAGGGGACATAGTGGCTGTGGAATTCCTCGTGATCGATGATCACGCGGTCGTCCTGGTACACCGTCCGGTAGACGTAGACGTCGGCCCCGCTGACAGCGTAGTCGATCTGGCGAATCTGGCCCAGGGTGAGGGCCGAGTTGGAGTGGTAGCTGGCCGGGGGCGGCGAGGTGACATTGCGGACATACGGCCCGTCTTTTTCCACCCGGCGATTCATGCTCGTGCTATAGAATTTCCAGGTGACGGTGGCGTTGTTCAGATCGACGTAGGTCTCGATCAGCAGGTAATACGGCGTGTCGTTTTGGAAACGGAAGTCCACAATCGGCGAATAGACGGTCGCATCCATCCCCGGACCCTCGCCCTCTTCGTAATAGCCGACCCGGTAGGCATGTTCCACCCGTTCCAGGATCGGATAGCCGCCGTAGAAGGCCGTCTGGAACGCCGTGCTGGCCACCTGGCACACGCCGCCGCCCACGCCGGTGATTGTCTGGTTGCCCACGATGATCAAGCCCTGCTCATAGCCGCTTTCGGCGCTGACGTCGCCCAGCCATTCGTTGAAGGAGAAGGTCGCGTTGGGGGCGATCACCAGCCCGTGAAAACGCGAAGCCGCGACGACGATATTGTTCCGGCGGGCGGCGGTAGACCCGTAGAAGTAGGTTGTGCGTTTGATCACTTGCTCGATGATGCCCAGTTGGGCAGCCGTCGCCGTGTCGGGGATGGTTGCCGGAATGTCCTGGAAGATCAGCGCCACGCGCCGGTCCGCCGGGTTCGCAGCGAAGACGGCTTTTTCGAAGGCCGCCAGCGTGCTTTCGACGTCCAACCCGCGTCCGTTCACGCTGTTGGCCAGCACGTCGAGCTGCCGGGTGTCGTCGTTGAAGGTGAACCGGGCGTTTACCGGCTGCACGGTCAGGTCAGGCGCCAGCTTTTCGAGAAAATCACGCGCCTGGTCCAGGCTCAGGCTGACGTTGTAGCTGCCGGTGCCATCCTCGTTTTGCACCGGCTCGATGACCAGCATTTCTTCCAGCGACTCGATCTGAGAAATCCACGGTTCATGATCGATGTGATCTTCGGGCCGGGTGTAGAACGTGACGGGCGCCGACAGCGCCAGGTTGATCTGCGCCGCGGCCTGGGTGGCGTCCAGCACGGACGGCGCGGTTTCCTTGACGACCAGCGAAATCTCGCTGTGCGTGTTGAGCGCGACGATCTCCCCGCGCAGCGCGTTGAGTGTGGCCGGAATGTCCACGCCGCGCCCGACCTGGCTGGGCGGCGCGTAAGCCTTGTGATCCCGGACGGTCAGCGCCGCGTCGATGACCGGGCGGTTGACGTAGGTATTGGCGATCTCGGTGAGAATCCGCTCCGCGTCGGTCTGGTTGTAGGTGATGATCGGCGTCACGGGATAGCCATTGAACCAGATGTCGATCTGGTCCAGCAGCGCCTCGATCCGGTTGCCTTCGCGCCCGGCCTGGTACGCGGCATCAACGGTAGCGTCAGCGTCCAACTGCACGCCGAGGTCGCTGGCCGTGAACTGCCAGGTCTGATCCCCATAGCGAAATGTGAACGTCGCATCCTGGGGATAGCTGAAGCGTTCCGACAGCGCCCTGACAGCTTCGGCGTGTGTCATGCCTGCCAGGTTGACGTCGAACACGGTTGAGACACCCGGGTAGATTTCGCCCTGATGCAGAAACTCATACCCTGAGACGAGAATCATCAGGGTCAGGAAAAGCAGGATCAAACCCGAAAAGACCAGCATCGTCAGGCGCAGTGCCCAGGGATTCATGCGGCGCGGCGCGCTGTACACCGGGGGATAGGGGGCCGTTGGGCGAGGATAAGAGAGACCCATAGTTGCTACCTCTACAGAATGCAATGACGGCGGATTTTTTTGTCGCAACCCCATTTCTTATGAGGTATCCTAACACGTTTGAAAAAATGCGCCAATCCTTCCGGAGGGGATACGATGGAACAGCCCGACTACGCCACACCGTCCGATCCGCACGCCGAAGCCGGTCACCGGCAGCGTACCCCGCTGCGAGAGGCGCGCCGGTCGGTGATCCAGCGCGTCTATGCGACCAAAGACTCGGCTGCCGACCAGTTGATCGTGGCGGCGGATCGCATTCGCTCGGAAGCGTTCCACTCTGGCGACGAAGTCGCGATTCGCCAGGCGCAGCAGCTTTCGCGCAGCCTGGAGCGTGCCGCCGTCTACCTGCACAGCCACACGCTGGATCAGATGACAGGCGATGCTACCGTGCGGGTTCAGGCCAAGCCCTGGCAGGCAGTGGCCATTGCGTTTCTGGTCGGGGCCATCTTTGGCCGCAGTTTCCGTCAACGAGATTGAGGTTCGCATGGTCAAGCTGGTGTTGTTATTCCGGATCGCGCTGGACAGCGGCGATATCGAGCGGCGCTATGGGGCCAACCTGGGGCTGTTGAAAAAGATGCCCGGCGTGAAGAGGATCATCGAGGGTCGCGTTCTGGGAGGACCCGGCGGCAGCGTGGCCTATCGCCAGGTGGTCGAGGTGTATTTTGACGACTTTCCGGCGTTGGACGCGGCGCTCAATGCGCCGGAGGGCGTGATAGCAGGGAAGGACCTGATCAGCCTGGCCGGATCGGACGTCGAGGTAATGTTTGTCGAAGAGGTCGAGCCGCGATCTGCCAAACCTCTCACCCCTCAGACGTTGCAGGCCTACCTGGATCAGCACCAGGTTGCCGCCGAGATCGTGTTCCCCGGTAAGCCCACGCCGACCGTACCCGCCGCCGCCGCGGCGCTGGGTGTTGACGTGAACCAGATCGTGAAGTCCGTGGTCCTGCTGGTCGATGATCGGCCCTTTCTCGTCTTCGGCTGTGGAACCCGGCGGGTGGATTTCCGTAAGCTGGCGCAGCGGCTCAATATCAACGTGCAGCGGATCAAGCTGGCCAATCCCGACCAGGTGTTGGAGATCACGGGCTATGGCAAAGGGACCGTGCCGCCCATCGGTCTGAAGACCCGGATGGCGACCTTTATGGACCCGGCAGTCCGCGCGTACGAGACGATCTACGCCGGGGGCGGGGGCATCGACGCCCTGCTCAAGCTGACGAGTGCCGAACTGCTGCGGATCAGTGAGGCCGAACTGGCGCCCATGCTGGAAGACGAACTTCCGCCTCGGCCAGAGCCTTGACGCACGTTCTATTGCTGGTACAATAACGATACGGTGACGTGCCCCCATAGCTCAGAGGATAGAGCGTTGCCCTCCGGAGGCAGAGGCGCAGGTTCGAGTCCTGCTGGGGGTATCAAGCGTGAAACCGGCGTCCGGACGCCGGTTTCTTCTTTTATCGGCCCCGATTTAGGGTTGGTACCTCACGTGCCAGATCACCACGCTGCCATCCCAGCCCGCCGTCGACAGCACGGTGCCATCCTGAGTCCACTCCACATCCACCATAATATCCGCCTGCCCCTCGAAGGTCGCTACGGTCTGCCCGTTTTTTACGCTGTGGACATGCACGATGGATGGGGCATAGCCCTGCTGGGTCACGAAAAAGTATCCATCGGGAGACCAGGTCCGAAACATCTGGTCGGCTTCCAAAGCGTAAATCAACCGGCCTGATGTTGCATCCCAGATGCCGGTGTTGTTGGCGACGTGGGTGCCATCCGGCGACCAGTAGCCACAGGGATAGTCGGTTGTAATTCGCACTGGCGCACCGGTTGTCGCGTCAAAGGCCGAGCACCCGGTACCATTTCCTGGTTGAAGGACCAGGCGGCTGTCGCTGGAGAAACTAGGCGACATGCCGAAAACGAGGTAGTACATGCAGCCGGACTTGGGAAAGGTGGTGTGCCACACGGCACGGCCATCGTCGGGGTCCCATGCGCCTAACCAGGCCGTATTATCGTCGACGCAACCACTCAGGGCGACCAGGGTGCCGTCCGGCGACCATTCGACGTCGCGGTTATCGTAGTAGGCCCCGATGGAAAAATTCACCAGCAATTGCCCCGTATCAGCATTCCATACCCTGGCATCGCCGGACCAGTCCACGCTGATCAACCGGCGGCCATCGGGCGACCAGTCAATCCCGCCAATGGATTCCGGGTGACCATCCAGGGTCAGCAGCAATGTACTCCCGGCAGCATTCCACACCGTAACGGCCTCCGTATGTCCGCCCGCCGCGATCCGCTTCCCATCCGGCGACCAGGATGCATCCGAGATCATGTTCTGGAAACCCTGCGGATAGAAACTAGTCTGCCCATACAAAGATAAACTCATGGGAAACGGCGTAGGGGTAATGGTGGGCCGCAAAGTCGCCGTCCGGGTCGCGGTGGGCGTGCTCGTCCGAGTAGGTGTCCGGGTCGCGGTCGGCGTCAGCGTAGCAGTAGGCGTGGAAGTCTTCGTCGCGGTCGCCGTCAGTGTGGCAGTGGGTGTGGAAGTTCTTGTCGCGGTCGGTGTGGAGGTCGCCGTCGCCGTGGGCGTGGGGGTGAGGGTGAGGGTCGAAGTTGGGGTCAGCGTGGAAGTTTTGGTCCATGACGTGGCCGTGAGGGTCTGATCTTCGAAAAACAACCACGTCATTTCCGCCTGTATGGAGGCTTGCATATCCGGCGTGGCGGTCAGGGTGGCAGTAGGTGCCGGGGTCCATTGGGTGGCGGTTTGGGTTAACTCCGCGCTGCGGGTGGCTTCGGCTGCCGCGCGGATGTCAATCGTTACCAGGGGTGGCTCGGTCTGGGTCGGCACGACCGCCGCTTGTGTCGGCTCCGGCGTGGCGTTGTCGCTCCCATCCTGACCGTTCGTAACCAGCAGGCCGATTACCACCGCGATCAGCGCGACCATCACCGCGATCATGATCCAGGCCGCCCGGCTCTTGTAAAACGGTTGGGTGACCGTCACGGGTTCGGAGAAAACGCGCGAGGGCTGGCTGATGCCGGTCGCGGGCAGTTTTTGCGGTTGGATCGGCATGGTAAAGAATTGCGTCGCCTCGCCGGTGTTGCCCTGAATCGCGCTGTCAAAAGCCTGGGCCAACGCGGTACAAGTCGGGAAACGTTGGCGGGGGGCCTTTGCCATCGCCCGCTCGATCACCAGGGTGACCGCTTCAGGGAGGTTGGCGCGCAGGCCGTGCGCAGGCGTGGGCATTTCGACCAGGTGTTGGTGCATGATTCCGGCAGGGGTAGGGGCCTCGAACGGCATTCGCCCGGTGAGCAGCGCGTAAGTCATGACCCCCAGCGCGTACTGGTCGGCGGCCCCGCTCAGTTCTTCGGCGCGCCACTGTTCGGGAGCCATATACCCCCAGGTGCCGATCACCATGCCGGACGCCGTCAGCCCTCCGGCGGTGCCCTCGACCAACTTGGCGATGCCGAAATCCACCAGGTAGGGTTGGCCGTGGTTGTCGAACATCACGTTACTTGGTTTGATGTCGCGGTGGATCACGCCTTGACTATGGGCATAGTCCAGGGCGCTCCCCAACGCTTTGAGCAGGGCGGCGATCTCACCCAACGAGGGGAGATTCTCCTTGTTTTGTTCCAGCCGCTCGGCCAGCGAGCTGCCGGTGAGCAGTTTCAGCACCAGGTAGCTGATGCCGCGCTGGGTGCCGTAGTCGTAGATGGGGATGATGTTGGGATGTTCCAGCGCCGCCGAAGTCTGCGCCTCGCGGTTGAACCGTTCCAGCGCCCCCGCCTGGTTGACCAGGTGTGGGGCCAGAACCTTGACTGCTACGTACCGTTTGAGATTGGCCTGATAGGCTTTATAGACGGCCCCCATGCCACCCGCGCCGAGAAGTTCGCGCAGTTCGTACTGACCTAACATCTGCCCCACGAGATTATCTACAGACATCGTGCCCCCTGGTGTGTCGTGTGATACCGGTATAATTTTCAGTATAGGGTTCCTCGCTCAGCCGACCAAGTGCTGAAAGGCAGTGATTAGCGTTATGTTTTTGCGTTCTTGCACGGTGTGTACTGCCCGGTGCGGCTGTTCTGACAGTGTTCCGGTACTACTGCCAAAAGTTCTGCTGCACCGCTGCCCTACTACCCAGTTCCCGGCCTGGTTTTTTGTATGCCGTAAACAGGTGCATAGCTGGGAGTCGCGTGTTAGAATGTTCAGCTTAGTGGTTTGTGGCAGGAGAAACAGAGCGAGATGGCGTTGTTTGAGACTCTTTTGGGAACGATCGGGACGGAGATTGAGTCCGAAATGCGGGCGGCGCGGCGCGAGCAGCGCGGAGTTGCTCCGATTCTATGGGAGATCGTAGATTACCAGTTTGGCTGGGACTTGGGGCCGGATCAGGCGGCTCTGAGCAAAAAAGTGTCCGGCAAAAAAATCCGCCCGGTGTTGATGGCGTTGGTGGCTCAGGCCATCAGCGGGAGCTACCGCCAGACGCTTCCTGCCGGGGCGGCGCTGGAATTCATTCACAACTTCACCCTGGTTCATGACGACGTGATGGACCAGTCAGTCGAACGGCGCCACCGTCCCGCGGTCTGGACGCACTGGGGAACGGTGCAGGCGATCAATGCGGGGGATGCGCTGTTTGCGCTGGGCAATCTGGCCAGCGTCCGGCTGCTGAAGGCTGGCACTCCGCCGGATAAAGTCGCGCGCGTATTTGAGTCCCTGTCGCAAGCTTGCTTGTGGACCGCCGAGGGGCAGATTCTCGACATCGATTTCGAGACTCGCGAGACGGTCACGACCGCGGAGTACGTGACGATGGTCAGTCACAAGTCGGGCACGCTGATCGAGGCCGCTGCTTTCATCGGCGCGGTGCTGAGTACCGACGACGAGGCAGTGATTCAGGGCTATGCCCAGTTTGCCCGCCACCTGGGCGTGGCCTTCCAGATTCGCGACGACTATCTGGGAGTGTGGGGCGACGAAGCGACGACCGGCAAATCGGCGACCAGTGATATTCGGGAGAAGAAGAAGGCGTATCCCATCCTGGCCGGATTTGAGCTTGCCGGGGAAGCCGACCGCGCCACCCTGCGCCGTCTGTATGCGCAGGCGGTGCTGTCCGAGGACGATATTCAGGCGGTGCTGGCCATCCTGGATCGCGTCGGCGCCGCGTCACAAACCGACCAGATCGCGCGGGAATATTACGACACAGCACTGCGGCACCTGGCTGCGACCGGGATCAACAACGAGACTCAGGCTGCTATCCGGCAGTTTGCGGCCTTTCTGGTCCAGCGGGCTTACTAAGTTTCCCGTAGGGGCGATTCATGAATCGCCCCTACAGACCTGTTTGGATAAGTTCAGCCGTTGAGGGCCTGCACCAGTTCGCGGAATTTTTGTTTGTAGTCGTCGCCCGAAAAGTCGAAACGCGGCTTGCGGCGCAGATCGTCGGGCAGATCGGTCGGGTGCAGCTCGGCTACGATAATCGGCTTGCGGTGGTCGATGAAGAACTTGAGCGCCTCGAGTACGTTGGTCGCCCGGATGGCGAGCGGCGTCAGGACCACGATCATGTTCTTGCACTCGACCAGGGCCGGGTGTACGCCGGTGGCCCAGTTCACATTATCGACTTCGCTGCTGGTGAGCCAGGTCTGGATTCCGATCCGATTCAGATCTTCGGCCAGGATTTCAGCGAACTCGGCGTCCGGCACGCTATAATTGATGTACGTGACGGCTGAAGGCACTTTGCGGCTGACTTTGCCGTGAGGCGTCTCGATCATCTTGACGGGTTCGGGGCGCTTCAAGGCCGCGTGGGCGGGCGTGTGGCCCATGCGAAAGACAACGGTGCCGCATACCGAGCAGGTACCGCGTGTGCCGGGCGCGCCGCGCCGGGTCCAGATCGGTTCGGGGTTCTCCATCGTCGTGGTCTGCTTGCAGGTCATGCAGTACGCTTCGATGGGATCGTCGTCCCCTTCATGTTCGTCGTGCAGTTGGTCTAGTTCGTCACTCATAGGGTTAAACCGGTTGTTCTGTCGTTAGGGTTATCCATCTGGTGGATAGCTTAACACATCAACGCGATTTGTGCGCGATCTCTTTTACCAGGCTGGAAGGAACTTATGACTGAATTCGAGCAGAAGTGCATCAACACAATCCGGATGCTGGCCGTCGATGGCGTGCAGAAGGCTAATTCGGGACATCCTGGCCTGCCCCTGGGGGCGGCGCCGATGGCCTACGTGGTATGGACTCGTTTCCTGAAGTTCAATCCCCGCGATCCTCAATGGATGGACCGCGACCGGTTTGTCCTGTCGGCGGGGCACGGGTCGATGCTGCTCTACGCCTTGCTGTATTTGCATGGGTACGATCTGCCGCTGGAACAGCTTCAGCAGTTCCGGCAGTGGGGCAGCCTGACCCCTGGCCATCCGGAATACGGCCTGACGCCCGGCGTCGAGGTCACGACCGGCCCGCTGGGGCAGGGCTTTACCAACGGCGTGGGTATGGCGATTGCCGAACAGTATCTCGCCTCGCTGTTCAACACGTCGTCTGATCAGATCGTCAATCACTACACTTATGCCATCGTCAGCGATGGGGACCTGATGGAAGGCGTGGCTTCCGAAGCCGCCTCCCTGGCCGGACATCTCAAGCTCGGCAAGCTGATCTACCTGTACGACAACAACGGTATTTCGATTGAAGGCAGCACCAGCATCGCCTTCACCGAAGACGTCGGCAAGCGCTTCGAAGCCTACGGCTGGCAGGTGCTCCGCGTGACCGACGGCAACGACCTGGACGCGATTGATGCTGCTATCCGCCAGGCCCAGGCCGACACCGTGCACCCGTCGCTGATCATGGTGACGACCACCATCGGCTACGGCAGCCCGAACAAAGCCGGGACGTCCAAAGCGCACGGCGAGCCGCTGGGTGAAGAAGAAGTCCGCCTGACCAAAGAAAACCTTGGCTGGCCCCAGGAACCGAAATTCTACGTGCCCGACGACGTGCTGGCCTTCTTCCGCCAGGCGGTGCAGCGCGGCCAGGCTGCCCAGGCGGAGTGGCAGGCGCGCTGGAATCGCTGGGCGGCGGCGAACCCCGGCCCGGCTGATAACTGGAAACAGATGGTGTCGGGCGAACTGCCGCAGGGCTGGGATCGCGATATTCCGGTCTACAAAGACAAGCCCGCGGCCACGCGCAACGTGTCAGGCGAAGTGCTGAACAAGATCGCGCCGTACCTGCCGGGCCTGGTAGGGGGATCGGCGGACCTCGAACCGTCGAACAAGACCGCGCTCAAGAATGCACCTTATTTCCAGGCCGGGGAGCGCGATGGTCGCAACTACCATTTCGGCGTGCGCGAGCACGGCATGGGCGGGATCGTGAACGGCATGGCCGTGCACGGCGGTCTGATGCCCTACTGCGCGACCTTCCTTGTCTTTTCAGACTACATGCGCGGATCGATCCGGCTGGCGGCGCTCAGCCACTATCCGACGGTCTTCATCTTCTCGCATGACAGCATTGGCCTGGGCGAAGATGGCCCGACCCATCAGCCCATCGAGCACATCATGTCGCTGCGCCTGATCCCGAATCTGGAAGTCTTCCGCCCGGCGGACCCCAACGAGACCGCGGCAGCGTGGCGCTGCGCCATCCACAATCGCCAGCGTCCCACCGTGCTGCTGCTGACCCGCCAGAACGTGCCGGTGATCGATCCGGCGTGCGGCGTGGCCGAAGGCGTGGAGCGCGGAGCCTACGTGGTGGCGTGCGCTCCCGAAAACAAAGTCGATCTCATTCTGATCGGCACCGGGTCCGAAGTCGCCATTGCCCTGGAAGCGCAGAAGCTCCTGGCCGCGCAGGGCGTGTCGGCGCGCATCGTCAGTATGCCCTCGTGGGAACGCTTCGCGCAGCAGCCGCAGGCCTATCAGGACAGCGTACTGCCGCCCAGCGTGACGGCGCGCATCGCCATCGAAGCCGGGGTGACCACCGGCTGGCAGAAATGGGTCGGCTCGCAGGGCGTGGTGATGGGCATCGATCACTTTGGTGCATCGGCGCCTTACCAGCAGATCTACCAGCAGTTTGGCCTGACTCCTGAACACATGGTGCGGCACGCGTTAGCCCTGCTGGGACGGGCCTAGACGGTTCGTTTGGAAGTGACAGATTAAGGTCAGGGTCAACTCAAGGTTGGCCCTGTCTTATATTGGGGTAAGGAATCGGTTGGCTAGGTGAGATTGGCCAAGTGTGCTACACTGCGTGAGCATATCAGTCACCTTGAGGAGGCGCGCATGGATGTAGACGTATTGGGCAAACTGCGCGAGGCTTTTCCCGACGTCGATGCGACGGCTTTGCAGGAACTCGTCGGGCTGGTGCGGGTCAAGACTTACCCGGTTGGCACCCTGATCTGCAAGGAGGGGGCCTACGAGTACGTGTTTTACCTGATCGTCCAGGGTGAGGTCGCGATCACCAAGCACCTGCATGGGGACGAAGAGCGCGTGCTGCGGCACAGCTTGATCGGCGATTTCTTCGGCGAGATGGCCCTGATCCAGGACGCGCCGCGCTCGGCGAACGTGCGGGCCGTCCGGGAAACCACCGTGCTCGAATTTGATCGGGACGTGTTCGAGCATCTCATGGCCCATAGTCCCAACCTGGCCTGGCGCATGGTTCGCACCACCTTCGACCGGCTGCGCTCCAATGACCAGACCGCCCTGGACGACCTGCGTGAAGCCTACCAGACTCTGGCCCGGCTCGACAAAACGAAGCTGGATTTCATCAGCATCGCCGCCCACGAACTGCGCACGCCGCTCACCGTGATTCAGGGTTACGCGGATGTGCTGCGCAACAACCCGCACATCAAGACGGATGGGACTCTGAGCGAAATCGTCGAAGGTATCATGCACGGTGCGACCCGTCTGCACGAGGTGGTGAACGGGATGCTGGATATCTCCAAGATCGACACCGAGGCTCTGCAAGTCTCGCGCGTGCCGGTCCTGCTCCAAAGTGTGCTGGCGGAGCTTCGCAACCAGTTTGCCGCGGTGCTGGCCGAGCGCAAGCTGACCCTGTATATCCGGCAGATCGGGGAAGTGCCGTACATCGAAGGCGATCCCAATCTGATCTACAAGATCTTCTATCAGCTTTACACGAACGCCATCAAATATACCCCGGACGGTGGCACCATCACGGTGACATACTGGCTGACCGACGTCGAAGACATGGGACCGTCGGTGGCCGTCGTCGTCCAGGATACCGGCATCGGCATCGAACCCAAACACCATAAAGCTATCTTCGAAAAGTTCTACCAGATCGGCGAGGTCGCGCTGCATTCGTCGGGCAAGACGTCTTTCAAAGGCGGCGGCCCCGGGCTGGGACTGGCCCTGGTCAAGGGGGCGGTCGAGGCCCACGGCGGCATGGTGTGGGTGGAGAGTTCAGGCTACAGCGAGCAGACTCTCCCTGGCAGTGCCTTCAAGGTGCTGCTGCCGGTGACGGCTCCCAAAGCGTGAGAGCGGTCATTCTAAACAAAAAAGGGGCGAGGTATCATCTCGCCCCTTCGTTTTTGCCGAAAGTCCTACTGGAGTTCGTCAGGGTCCAGCACCCCTTCTTGAATGAGAATCTGCCGCAGGTGATCGCGGCGGGCCGTGCCTGCCAGTGTCTCTAACCGGCGCACGCCCAGCGGATCGATCTCCTCGCGCAGCAGCCGGACCTCTTCCTCGGTCGGCGGGATCGTCTCGTGCACGTCCGGCGCGATTTCCAGCTCGGCGGGCATAAGGCGGCGGCCATCGCGCTCGTGC
>CAYRWY010000088.1:0-16494 GCA_964427955.1 uncultured Anaerolineaceae bacterium | reverse complement strand
CTTCCAGGAATTGGCGGCCTGGCTGGAAACTCACCCGCCCGAAGTCCCCTGGGGTGATTTGAAAGACGACGAAGACGCCGGAGAGTACGTCCACCGAATGCGGCGACAGTCCACGATTTGGCTGGATGATCTTGGCGGCAACGGCCTAGATAGCGGCACACGTCAATCTGGCCGTCACGTTCCTCACTTGGTTTGAGTTCATAAAAAGGCACAGACAGTAAAGCAAGGTAGGCCGGTGCCAGTAGATCATGAAGCCTTTGTAATAGCTCAGCCATGATGGCGGAAAATGGCTGACAAACGCTTTGGGAATCATGTCAAATCTGTAAGCGATTAGACTTGTAGTGGAGTTTTCATAGATAGGTTGAGAGGGCGTAACCATTCACGAAAGCCGGTGGTCACCCACGAGGCGTCACCCTTTGGAGAGAGCTTTAGATGAGTGGATGGAACATCTTTGTCAGCTACAGCAGTAGAAATCGAGATACAATCGAGGCGTTAGTTTCCGATCTCGAGAAGTTAGGGCATTCTGTGTGGTACGATCGCAAATTAATCGGTTCGCGCCTGTGGTGGCCTGATATTCTCACGAATATTCGACGTTCTGATGTGTTCATCTCCACACTCTCGCCCGAAACCTTAAACTCAGATGCTTGCAGAAAAGAGCGATCTTACGCGGCGGCTCTCCGAAGACACGTCTTAACGCTCCAAATAGCACAGGTAAAGGTATCCCTTCTTCCAACAACAATACGGGAATCGCAGATACTGGACTATCAGCCATCCAGCCGTCCTGAGATTATAGCGATCAGTCGGACACTGAACGAATTAGAATCTCCTGGGCCTCTGCCAAATCCACTCCCACCCGAGCCTGAAGTGCCGCGTTCAGGTGTAACCGGTTTGAATGATAGAGTTAATGCCGAATACCTCCCTCCCAACAAGCAAAAACTTCTCGTGTACGAATTGGAAGACCTCCTACAAGACGAAGCTACCACCGAGGACGCTATCACCTTGCTTTCTACTTTGTTGAAGCGTGATGAGCTACGTGCTTCCGTGGGAAATAAAATAAAGAAATTGCTGGAAGAGACAAAAACCTCACGGGAGAATATCCAGGGATCAGGAGATAAGAAATATACTCCTCCAACGCTCTATTTGTCGATGAAACGTTCCGATAGAACTGCCTGGACGAAAGTGTACGAAGAAAAATCGTCAAAGTACCACATCTTTGACGGACACAAAGATGCAGTCTTCTCTGTTCGGTTTGCTCCTACTGGCGCGCAATTTATTACGGGCAGTATCGATGGTACGGCCCGACTATGGAGCATTGAAGAGGGGGCCATTCATGTATTAAGTGGACATGTTGCGGAAGTCAATGGTGTTGGATTTTCTCCTGATGGCAGCACCGTGGTTACTGCAAGTTCCGACCATACCGCCCAACTGTGGGATGTACGGACCGGTCAAGGACTAAAGCGGTTCAACCATCGTGCGGGTGTAGAAGATGCATTTTTTACTCCTGATGGGCAATGCATAGCAACTGCAAGTGGAAAAGCCATCAGGTTTTGGAACGTAGAGAGCGGCAGAGAGCTTTTCAGATTAGACGGGCACGAAGAACAGGTCAGCAAACTCGCTCTTTCTCCCAATGGGCAGACGTTGCTCTCTTGGGGTCGCGGTAATGGGGTCAAGCTTTGGGATATTGAAAATAGACGTATACTCGGCTCGTTTTCTGAAAATGGTGGTGCAATTGGCTACTCGCCAGATGGGAATAACATCTTTACATCTGGTACTATTGTTTGGCAGCGCGATGCTTCAACAGGCGCAATACAGCGGGAGTATAGAACTCGTAGTGGACTTATCAGGGCACTCGCAGTAACGCCAGATAGTCGAATACTCATAACTGGTGGTGACGACAAGATTATTCGGTTTTGGAGCATTGCGTCTGCGGCAACGCTATGTGAGTTTACTTTTAACTCATTTATCTACAGTGTAGATGTATCGCCTAATGGGAAATATCTGCTGGTCGGGGCTGGCAGTTCCCTTGTTAGGCTTTGGGAGTTTGCTTTGTCGGAATTCGACATTTAGCTGCTTGTCGTCTGATACTCAAGAGCGGTGTTTTTGCAGACGCCTATCTCCGATTTTCAGGGCGAGCCTGAGCAGTCATAAGTCTTTCGAGATTACAATGTTGACTCACGCCGACCAGCAGTGGGCTATGGCTCAACTGCTCAAATACAGGCTAAGTCGCGGCCTCAGCTTCAAAGATAGCCTGATCGCCTCGGCGGCACACCGTTTGCAGGTTCCCCTGTACACGCAGAACGTCAAGGATTTCGTGGCGGTACTCCCAGCCGGATTAGTCATCAAACCTTATTGAAAAAAAAAGGCGCAGTCGTGCCGCGCCCCCACAAAATTAGTCCCGCCAGCCGTACAAAATGTACTGCACGTCGTCGCTGCCGTTGTGCCATTCCTCGACGAGATACTCCTGGACGAAAGCGTCCCACGCCTCCCAGTCGGCGGCATCATAGAGCTTGTTCCCCGTATAGCCCTCGTCCTCGCTGTCGCAGCGCGGGCCGCACTCGAATTTGCGCCCGGCCTCGGCCACCAGCAGGTAATCGATCTGCTCCGACTGCCAGCGGGCGGCAATCGCGGCGGGACTGCCATCGCCCACCGTGCGGCGCGCGTAGTACCAGGCGTCCATCAGCGAATCGGTGTAGCAGTTCAGCCGCTGGTCGTCGCAGTAGAGGTAGCGCGGCTCCCACAGGAAGCGCACGGTCGTGCCTTCGGGCAGCTCGTTGATCTGCTCCATCGTGACGTAGTACCAGTCGAGGGAATGTTCGAGGTAGGCTTTTTCGTAATCGTCCTCGCCGGAAAAATACAACTGCGCGCCGCTGTCGGCGAAATAGCGCACCCCGCTGATCACCATGAACACCAGGGTCAGCGCAACCAGCGCCCGCATGATGAAGCCGAGATCGAACGGCTTTTTGGGCAGGCGGCGCAGTGCCTCCAGCGTGATCCCGCCCACGACCGCCAGCGGGCTGAACGAATAGAGCACGAAGCGCGTGCGCTGGTTGATGTACGAGCCGAACGCCGCCGAGACGATCCAGATCAGGATCAGGACGCCTGCCACCAGCAGCGCCCGGCGCGCGGTGATCTTCTCTTCGCGCGACAGATAGGCCCAGGCCAGCAGCGCCAGCGGCGTCAGGATCAGGAACAGCGGGCCGATGTCCGCGCTGTAGTTGGCGGCCCCTTCCACGCCGAGAAATGTCGCCGTGATCGGCAGGACCGGAATCTGCCACGCCCCGGAGCCGTAGATTAGGCCGGATTTGGGCTGGCTGTACCAGTCCTGGCGGATGGTATCCATCTCCGCCGACTGGAAAGCCATCGGATAGACCGGGTTGTGATACCAGATCGCGTCGCGCACCAGCCAGGGGATGACGACCGCCGCCGCCGTGACGCCGTAGATCACGCCGTACACCAGGCTCATCCGCCAGCCCGCGCGCCGTCCCAGCCACAGGATCAGCAGGCCCAGCACCACGCCCAGCCAGATCACGGTGTACTTGGTGCTCATGCCGAAGCCCGCGCTCAAGCCGACGATCAGCAGGTAGCCGAGTCCGGGTTTGGCGCTCGACCAGAGCGATCCTACCCCATTTGAAGCAGGGGGGATCATTTCGGCCCAGCGTTCGGCGAAGATCAGCGCCAGGATCACCAGTCCCATCGCGATCAGGTCGGAATAGGCGAAGGTCATCTCCATCCAGAAGGTGCCCGCCGCCAGGATGATGTTCACCGCCACCCACCCTGCCGCCGCCCCGCTGCGCCGCGCGGCATAGCCCCCCACTGCCAGCAGGACCAGCACGCCGATCACCCAATGGATCAGCGCGCTGCCCATCAGCCGCCCGGTCAGCGCCAACTGCCCCGCGTACAGCGTATCGACCAACTGCGGGAAGCCGAGGAAATGGTTGTGCTCGACGGCATAAAAGCGGCCATGCTCGACGTACTGCTGCGGCCCGGTCAGGTGATAGGTCAGGGCGTCCCACTTGGTGGGCGGCAGCGTGGCCAGGATCAGCGCGATCAGCAGGATGATCAGCGTGGTCAGCGCCAGGAACCGCTGCCAGCGATCCGCCGGGAGTCCGCCGCGCAGCCAGCCGATCCCCTCGCGCGCCCAGGCGATCCAGTCGCGCAGCGTCAGCGCCAGGATCGCGGCGAGCAGCGCGATCATGCTCAGGGGAGACAACGAGATCGCGCCGACGGCGAAGATCAGCAGCGAGAGCGTGCCGAGGCCGATCAAGCCGGTGGTCGCCAGCCGTTCGGGGGTGTTCAGGAAGGTCAGGTCCAGCCGCCGGAGCAAACGCCGCCCCAACCCGCCCGCCGCCAGCGCGAAGACTGCCGCGACGGCCATGTCCAGCAGCGCGCCGCCTGCCGCGCGGGCCAGGGGAGGTGTGATCGGCTTGTGGACCCAGTAATACAGCCCCAGGATCAGCATGGTCCAGATCAGCGCGCCGAGGGTGGCGGCAGTGAAACGGGTACTCTGGCGTTTCGCGTGCATGAATGATTTCTCCAGCGTCAACCGGGTAGAGGCAGCAGGATGGTGAAGGTGCTGCCCGCGCCTTCGGTGCTTTTGACGTGCGTGCTGCCGTGATGCTTCTCCACGATGCTCTTGACGATGCTCAGCCCCAGCCCGGTCCCCTCGGCCAGCGTGCCGGGCACGCGGTAGAAACGGTCGAACAGGTGCGGCAGGGCGTCGGCAGGAATGCCCGGCCCATCGTCGATCACGTCGATGGCTACCGTCTTTTTGTTCACGGCGGTGTGCAGGCGAATCGTGCCCCCGACCGGGGTGTATTTGATGGCGTTGCTCAACAGGTTCGCCAGGGCGCGCTGTAACAGGGTCGCATCCCCGCGCAGCAGCGGCAGATCGGGCGGCGTGCCGTTGATCAGGACCTGCTGCTGTTTCTGCGCCAGGTGCTCGACCTCGGCGAAAGCCGCCTGGATCACGTCGGCCAGGTTGAGGTCGGCCAGGCGGATGGCGGGACCGGCTTCCAGCCGCGCCAGGTCCAGCACGTTGGTCACCAGGCTGCGGAGCTGTTCCGCGCCGCGCAAAATGATCATCACCCGCTCCAACTGAAGCTCGTTCAGCGGGCCGTCCATTTCGAGCAGCGCCGCGCCCAACTGGATGACCTGGATCGGGTTCTTGAGGTCATGCGACACGGCGGCGACCCACTCGGTCCGCAGCCGGTCCAGTTCCTTGAGCGGGGTAATATCCTGCATGACGATCACCCACCCGGCATCGCGCACCGGGGCAATGCTGGCATTGAATGAACGGTTGGGGCGGGTGATCTCGACGCGGGTGGGCTTGCGGCTGCGCCGGACTTTTTCCAGGGCGGACTCCAGTTCCGGCAGGCTCAGGACGCCGACCGGCTGCCCGATCACGGCATCGTGATTGAGTTTCAGGTTGCGCGCGGCGGCAGGGTTCAGCATCCAGACCTGGTTGGCGGTATCCAGCACGATGATCGCGTCGGTGGTGTCGTTCAGGATGGACGACAGCCGGTCGCGCTGCGCCAGCGTGGCATGGTAGAGCCGGGCGTTGTTGATCGCCGTGGCGATCTGGGTGGCGAAGGCCGCCGCCGTCTCGCCGTCCTCGTCGGTGAAAAAGCCGATCTTGAATTTGTCGAGCACCAGCAGCCCGATGCTCTGATCGCGCACGATGATCGGCGCGCCGATCCAGGCGTGAATCTGCTGGTAGCCTTCGACGTCGGAGCGGTCGTGGCCCCATTCCGGGAGGACCTGCACGTCTTCGACGACCCGGACCTGCTTGGAACGCATCACCCGGTGGGAAATGTTGCCCTCGTCCACCCGAAAGGTCGCGCCCAGCAGCGCCTGGGGGTTCTCGAACCCGCTGCACGCCGTGATTACCAGGTTTTCGCCCTCGACCAGCAGGATCGAGGCGGTATCGTAGGGAATCAGGCCGGAAAGCTGCTGTAAGGCCGTGCCGAGTACCTGGTCGAGTTCCAGCGTGGAATTGACCAGCTTCGCCAGGTCGGCCAACGTACTGGCGGTGCGGCGGCGCTTCTGCTCCAGCTCGTACAGCAGGGCGTTCCAGACGCCGGTCCCGACGTGATCGGCGATCTGCGTCAGAAAGCCGCTGTCTTCCTCGCGGAAGTAGCCGGGTTGATGGGCTGCCAGGCTGAAGGCGCCGATCACCTGTCCCCACACCGTCAGCGGCAGGCAGATGTACGACCGGAAGCCTGCCACCAACAACGCACGTTCTTCCGGCAGCGCCGCGGCTTCGGCCAGGTCGGGGCACAGCCGGTAGACGTGGCCGCGCTGGACCGTCTCGGCAAACGCCAGGTCTTCCAGCGGGCCGGGCGTCTGCGGGACCTCCGTCTCGGCGGCCTCCTGGACGAAAATGCGGGCGTGCGGGCGCTGGCCTTCGCGCAGCGTGATGCTGGACCGGCCCACGAAGGCCATCTGCTGAAGCTGCACGTTGACCGCCGCGAACAATTCGGCCAGTTCCAGGTTTTGGCTGATGGTGCGCGCGATGGCATTGAGCACGACCTGGCGCACGGTGAGCGAGGCCTGCCCGACGAAAAGCTCCAACAGGCGAAGCTGCTCCGGGGTCAGACGCTGGCGGTCCACCGGATCGCCCAGGCACAGCCAGCCCAGGGCGTGATCGAGCGGCACGGCCAGCACGTCCCCGGCCAGGTACGACTGGCCGATCTGAAACGGCTCCTGGTACCAGCTCGCCGGATCGTACCGGGCGGGCGGATCAGCGAGCAGCAGGTCGCGCCGGGCCGGGGCGGGCGCCGCGGCGGCGGCGGGATACGCGCGCGTTCCCTCGGCCAAAAACAACACGGCTTCGGTCCAGCCGAAGCCTAGCGCGGCCTGCACTGTGCGATCCAGTACCGGTTGGAGTTCAGTCGCCATACGGCTCTCTTCCCTTCCCCTACCCCACCGACCTGCTACGCCGCGAGGCGCTTGAGCACCACGACCGTCGCGTCGTCGAACAAACTCTGGTTTTCGGCGAACTCATTCACCCGATCGAGAATTAAGTCGGCGATTTCCTGGGCCGAGAGGTGCGCGTTTTCGATGATCAACTGTTCCAGGCGTTCTTCGCCGAATTCTTCTTCGTCGTCGTTGATCACTTCGGTGATGCCATCCGTATACAGCACCAGGATGTCGCCCGCGTCCAGGCGCGTCACCTGCGGCACGAATTCCGCCTCACGGAAGATGCCCACCGCCACGCCCGGCGCCGTCACGTAATCGCATTGGCGCGACTCGGCGTGGTAGAGCAGCGCGGGGTTGTGTCCGCCGGACGAATAGGTCATTTCCCCGGTCTTGAGATCGACGTAGGTCACGAACGTGGTAGCGAACATGCGCGACCGCTGCTCGGAAATGATCATCTCGTTGGCGCGGCGGGTTACTTCTTCGGGCGGGAGGTTGATGGTCATGCCGAAGCGCAGCACCGTCACGCTGAGCGCCATGAACAGCGCCGCCGGGATGCCCTTGCCGGACACGTCCGCGATCATGACCGCCAGGCGTCCATCCGACAGTTGGTAGAAGTCGTAGAAGTCGCCCGCCACGTTGCGGATCGGGCACCACAGCGCCCCGATGTCCCAGCCGTCATAGTGGGGAATGGTATCCGGCAGAAAGCTGGCCTGGATGGCGTGCGCGGTTTCCAGTTCGCGCTTGACCAACTGCTGCTGCATCTCCTGCTGGTACAGGCGGGCGTTTTCGATGCTGATCGCCGCCTGGGAGGCCATCGCCGTCAGCAGCCGCTCGTCGCGGAAGGTGAACGGGCCGTCCTGCTTGTTCAGCAACTGCACCACGCCGATGATCTTCTGCTGGGGGTTGAACATGGGCGCGGTCAGGATTGAACGGGTGCGGTAGCCGGTCACCTGGTCGAAGCCCGGATTGAACCGGGGATCGGCGTAGGCGTCGGGAATGTTCAAAACCTGCCCCGTGGCCGCCACCACGCCTGAAATCCCCTCGCCGATCTTGAGGCGAATTTCCGACAGCGGGCCGACATCTTCCAGCAGCACGCGCGACCACAATTCGCCGCGTTCCTCGTCCACCAGAAAGAGTGTGCCCCGGTCGGCGTTGATGGTCGTGATCAGCTTGTTGATGATCAGGCTGAGCAGATCGTCCAGGTTGATATTCGAGGTCATGACCTCGCTCACCGTGCGCATGGCGTTCAATTCCTGCACGGTGCTGGGCGGGCGCTGGCCGGGTTGGGCGTGCTCGATCAGCTTGACCAGCTTGAGCCGGTTGGGCTGGCCGGGTGTGGGCGCCGTCTCGCGCTCGACCGAATCCATCAGCTTGTTGATGAAGTGCAGCCCCATCCCGCCCTTGATGCGCGTTTCTACCGGGGCATTCATGTCGAACGGCTTGACGTCGGCGGGATTGAGCGGGACGCCCCAATCGGTGATGGTGATCTGCACGAAATCCCCGGCTTCGCTCGCGGTCAGCAGAATGTCGCCCTTCTGGGTGCTGGGGTACGCGTGGTTGATGACGTTGGTCGCCGCTTCTTCGGCAGCCAGTTCCAGGTCGAAAACCGTCTTGTCGGACAATAAGAGCCGGTGGCCGATCCCATGAATGAAATGAGAGATCACACGCAGATTTTCACGCTGGGCCGGAACCCGCAGTTCGCCGAGAAATGCCATACTTCAACCTCTCAAAAAAACAGCCCCGCGTCAACGATGGGGGCTGCCGCACCAGCTTTCACGGACTAAAAGCCGACCAGGGCTTCTTCCACCGTCCCGCAGACGGTGAAGAACTTGTCGAATCCGATGATCTGGAACACGCGTTGGACCTTGGGATGCAGGTTGACGAGTCTGAGATCGCCGCCGCTTTTTTTGTTCTGCGTCAGGATATCGGCCAACGTGCGCAGCCCGGCGCTGTTGATATAGCGAACCTGCGACATGTCGAGCACGATCTTGGTCTTCCCCTCCGAAGTGGCCGTTTGCAGCGCCAGGTCCATATCTACCGCGCCTTCACTGTCTACGCGGCCTTCCATCGCGAAAATCGTGATCCCATTTTGTTCCCGTTCGGTGATGTTCATGTTTCCTCGCTCCTAAAAGTATTTTCGCAGCACCGTGCTTACCTTAATTGTAGGTCTTTTCGCGTCCGGAGGGAAATTTTTGCTTCCCCCTCGCCCTACCAGCGGTGATGCACCTGCGCCCGGATCGACCGGTCGTAGATCGCGCGCACCTGCGCCATTGCCGCATCGCTCGGCGCGGGCAGATCCGCCGCTCGGATGTTGTCTTCCGCCTGCGCGGGACGTTTTGCGCCGGGGATCACGCACGACACTGCGTCGAACATCAAAATCCAGCGCAGCGCGAACTGCGCCAGCGTCGTCCCGGCGGGCACCAGCGCCCGCAGTTCTTCGACCGCCTGCAAGCCCGTCTCGAAATCCACGCCGGAGAACGTCTCGCCCTGGTCGAATGCCTCGCCGTGCCGGTTGAAGTGGCGGTGGTCGTCCGCCTCGAAGGAGCTTTGGCGGGTCAGCTTGCCGGTGAGCAGCCCGCTCGCCAGTGGTACCCGCGCCAGAATCCCGACCTTACGCCGCTTGGCTTCCTGGAAGAACAGCTCGGCGGGACGGTGGCGGAACATGTTGAAAATGATCTGCACGCTCTGCACGTTGGGGTATTCGATGGCCTTGAGCGCCTCTTCGACTTTTTCCACGCTCACGCCGTAGTAGCGGATCTTCCCGGCCTTCACCAGGTCGTCCAGCGCGCCGAACACCTCAGGCCGGTAGTAGACGTCGGTGGGTGGGCAGTGGAGCTGCACCAGTTCCAGGCAGTCGGTGTCGAGGTTGCGCAGGCTGCGCTCGACGAAAGCGGTCAGGTTGGCGGCGTTGTAGCCGCTCGCCACGTGCGGATCGAGACGGCGTCCGGCCTTGGTAATGACGTGGACCGGCTCGCGGTGGTCTTTGAGCGCGCGCGCGATCAACTGCTCGCTGTGCCCGTCGCCGTACACGTCGGCGGTATCGATCAGGTTGACGCCCAGTTCGATAGCCCGGTGCAGGGCCGCGACCGATTCGTGATCATCGACCTTGCCCCACGATCCGCCAATCGCCCAGGCTCCAAAACTGACCTCGGAAACCTGCCAACCAGTGCGGCCAAATTCACGGTAGTGCATGATCATGTCCTCCTGCGGTGTGCTGAAAGCGTCTATGGAGCAGCGGGCGAATCAAACCTTCCCCCTTCATTCTAATCCGTTTTGTGGGAGGGACAATAAAAGGGGTATAAGCCGCGGGGTTGTGATAAAATCTCATCGCGCCTCGTATGGAGCACCCACGCGGACAAAGGGGCAGCGCCAGCCGGAAATATCGCGTATTACACAGTTTTTTAGAAAGGTTGCAGAGTCGCATGGTCGCTGAAGTGAAAGAGCAGCAAACCGGAGCAGAAGAAGTTCTTTGGGATTTGAGCGATCTTTATGCCGGGGTGGACGATCCGGCGATTGACCGTGATATCCGCCTCACCGATGATCGGGCCGGGCAGTTCGCGACGACTTATCGCGGCAAGGTCGCCAGTCTGGACTCCGAAGAGTTATACGAAGCCGTGGTCGAGTACGAAGGCATCGTCGAAGCGGCCAGCAAGCTCGAAGCCTACGCCCACCTGATCTGGACCACCGATTCGGGCAATCCCAAGTACGGCGCGCTCGTCCAGAAGCTCACCGAATGGACCTCGCGCTTGCAGCAGACGCTGGTGTTCTTCGACCTGGAATGGGTCAACGCGCCGGACGCTTTTGCCGAGGGCATGATCGCTCACCCCGTCCTGGCGCATTACCACCACTGGCTCGAAGCCACCCGCCGCTACCAGCCGCACCGCCTGAGCGAGGCTGAAGAGAAAATCCTGGCGGAGAAGTCCGTCACCGGGCGGGATGCCTGGGTCCGCTTCTTCTCCGAATTCATGGGCAACACCCGCTACCCCTTCGAGGGTCAGGATCTCACCCAGGCGGGCATTCTCGCCAAGCTCTACGATCCTGATCGGACCATGCGCCAGCGCGCCGCCGAAGCGTTCACCCAGGTGCTGCGCCAGCAGTCGTCGGTCCTGACCTACGTCTACAACACCCTGGCCGCCGAAAAAGCCTCGGAGGATCGTCTGCGCCACTACCCCACCTGGGTCTCGTCGCGCAACCTGGCTAACGAAGTCAGCGATGAGGTGGTCGAGGCGCTGGTGAACGCCGTCACGTCGCGTTATGACATCGTGGCGCGTTATTACAACCTCAAGCGCCAACTGCTCGGCGTGGACAAGCTCTACGATTACGACCGCTACGCCCCCCTGCCCGCCGCCGAAGGCAGCTACCGGTGGGATCAGGCCCGCGAGATGGTCCTGAGCGCCTATGATCGCTTCCATCCCCGCATGGCCGAGATCGCGACCGAATTCTTCGAGCGCGCCTGGATCGATGCGCCGCCCAAGATGGGCAAGCGCAGCGGGGCCTACAGCGCCTCGACCGTGCCGTCGGCGCATCCTTACGTCTTCATGAACTACACCGGCAGCGCCCGCGACGTGATGACGCTCGCCCACGAATTGGGCCACGGCGTGCACCAGTACCTTTCGCGCGAGCAGGGCATGTTGCAGGCCCACACGCCGCTGACCACAGCGGAAATGGCCTCGACTTTCGGCGAGATGTTGGTCTTCAGCGATTTCATGGCTAAAGAATCCGATCCTAAAGTGCGGCTGGCCATGCTGGCGCACAAGATCGAAGACACCTTCGCCACCGTCTTCCGCCAGATTTCGATGAACCGGTTCGAGCACGGGATGCACACCGCCCGCCGTGAAGAAGGCGAACTGAGCAGCGCGCGCCTCAGCCAGATCTGGCTGGAAACCCAGCGCGCCATGTTCGTCGGCAGTGTCGATCTCACCGACAATTACGGCCTGTGGTGGAGCTACATCCCCCACTTCCTGAACGTGCCCGGCTACGTCTACGCCTATTCGTTTGGCGAGCTGCTGGTTATGGCGCTCTTTGCGCGCTACCGCAAGGAAGGCAGCACCTTCGCCCCGCGCTACCTGGACGTGCTGCGCGCGGGCGGTTCCGACTGGCCGGAAAAGACCCTCGCGCCGATGGGCGTGGACCTGACCGATCCGCACTTCTGGCAGGAAGGTCTCGGCGAGATCGAGGCGATGGTCAACGACGCCGAACAACTCGTCCGCCAGGCCCGTCGATAAGTCCAATCTGGCAGGGGCAGTTCATAAATTGCCCAATGGACGTCAAGTTAAGCATCTGATCTCGTGTCATAGGGGAAAAACGGCCTCACCCCTAAATCCCCTCTCCAACCGAGTTGGCGAGGGGACTTTTCCGGCGTGGCAATCTCCCCCTCTCCGCCCTCGGAGAGGGGGGCCGGGGGGTGAGGTAGGCTCTGGCACGTAGTTCGCCAACAGCATCTACTTTCAGGGAGAACCGCCTTCCCTCTCCCATCGTTCTTTATGGGAGAGGGACCGAGGGTGAGGGCTATGAGAATCGAGCATGACTGTGGGCGAAGGATTTAGCGAAGCCATCGAGGATTTTCTCAAAGCGGTCTACCTGCTCCAGCAGGAACAGGCTCGCGTCCAGACCTCGACCCTGGCCGACACGCTGAGGATCAGCGCCCCTTCTACCACGGAGATGGCGAAGAAGCTCGCCAAAGCGCGCCTGATCGAGCACGAGCCGTATCACGGGATGCGCCTGACTCCGGCGGGCGAGCGCATCGCATTGGAGATCATCCGCCATCACCGCCTGGTCGAGTTGTTCCTGGTGCGCGCCCTGGACTACACCTGGGACGAGGTGCACGAGGAAGCCGAGCGGCTGGAGCACGCCATCTCCGAGCGGTTGGCGACTCGCATGGCCGAATTCCTGGGCAATCCGCGCTACGATCCGCACGGCGATCCGATCCCCAGCCCCGAAGGCGACGTCTACCCGCGTGACCTGACACCTCTCTCCGAATGGCCGCTGGATCACCCCGGCCTCGTCGCCAGCGTGCGCGACCAGTCGCCGGACATGCTGCGCTACCTGTCGCAAAAAGGCTTGGTGGTGGGTGTACAGATTCAGGTGCTCGCCCGCGATCCGTTCGATGGGCCGGTATCGCTGCGAGTGGGCGAGTGTGATCAGATGATCGGTCAGCACGTGGCGGAATTCATTTTGATTCAGCAACCTTAACCTTCGCATAGTCATATCAGGTACAACCCCCTATCACCGCTTGGCACCCTCCCCCACTTCCCCTTAAAATCCCGGTGAAACTCTTTCGCTCTTCCTGGGAGAATCCACGACCATGACCACCTACCGCACCGAAAAAGACTCGCTGGGCGCCATGCAAGTCCCCTCCGACGCGCTGTGGGGCGCCCAGACTCAGCGCGCCGTCCAGAATTTCCCGATCAGCGGGATGCGCCCCTATCCGGCCTTCATCTGGGCGCAGACCATGATCAAGCGTGCCGCCGCCCAGGTCAATCTCGATCTCGGCCAGTTCCAGGACGTGCGCGGCACGACCGGGGCGCAGATCGCCCAGGCCATCATGGCCGCTGCCGACGAAGTCCTGGCGGGCCGGTGGAACGATCATTTTGTGGTCGAGCCGTTCCAGGCGGGCGCGGGTACCAGTCACAACATGAACGCCAACGAGGTGATCGCCAACCGGGCCAACCAGATGTTGGGCTTTGCCATCACCGATCCCGAAAAACCCGTCCATCCCAACGATCACGTCAACCTGGCCCAGTCCACCAACGACACCATCCCGACCGCCATCCGGCTGGGCTGTTTGTGGCGTCTGGACGAGTTGATCGCGGCGCTCACCGGTCTCCAGCGCGCCCTGGAAGCCAAAGCCGCCGAATTCGACGACGTGGTGAAAAGTGGCCGCACCCATTTGCAGGACGCCGTGCCCGTCCGGCTCGGCCAGGAATTCGGCGCTTACGCCAAAGCCGTCGAGCGCGACATCGAAAAGATCACGGTTGCCGCGCAAGGCTTGCGGCGGCTCGGCATCGGCGGCACCGCCACCGGCACCGGCCTGAACGCCCATCCCGACTATCACCGCCGCATGATCCGCACCCTGTCCGATCTCACCGGCCTGGAGCTGTACGAGAGCGACAACCTGTTCGAGTCGATGCAGTCCATGCAGGATGCCGTCTTTTTCTCCGGCGCGATCCGGGCGCTGGCCCAGGATTTGATCCGCATCGCCAACGACTTCCGCCTGCTGAGCAGCGGTCCCGCCACCGGCCTGGATGAGCTGCGCCTGCCCGCCGTCCAGCCGGGATCGAGCATCATGCCCGGTAAGGTCAACCCGGTGCTGGCCGAGATGCTGGACATGGCGATGTTCCACGTTTTAGGGAACGATCTGACCGTCACCCTGGCCGCCCAGGCCGGACAGCTTGAACTCAACGTGATGATGCCGATCATCGCGCACAACCTGTTCGAGATGATGCACGTCACTATCGGCGCGGTCAAAGCCTTCACCGACAGGTGCGTGACCGGCCTCACCGCCAACCGTGAGAAAGCCGCCGCCTGGCTCGCCAAAAACGCGATCCTGGTCACCGCCCTGAATCCGATCATCGGCTACCTGAAAGGGGCCGAAGTCGCCAAAAAAGCGATGGTGTCCAACCGCTCGATCCTGGAAGTCGTGGTCGAACTCGGCTATATGACCGAGGCCGACGCCCGCGCCGCGCTCGACGCTCGCGCCATGACCGGCGGTGGCATCACCTCCCAGTCCAGCCTGCCCGGCTAGCCGCACCCTAAAACCCCCTCTTGATTCATTGACATACATCGGATACTAGGGTATAATACCTTTGTTTCCGATGTATTGTTATCCGAGGTATCGACATGAACATCAAAGGCAATCTCCCACTTCTGATCCTTCACGTGCTCTCGACCGGCCCCAGGCATGGCTATACCATCCTCAAGGACATCCAACAGGGTTCGGAAGGCGTGTTGAGGGCCTCCGAGGGCACGCTCTATCCCATCCTCCACGATCTGGAGCAGCGGGGGCTGATCGAGGCGTTTGAAGAAACCGTCAATGGGCGGCTGCGGCGCTGCTACCGTCTGACCGAGAGCGGACAGCGTGAACTCGCCCGCCAAACCGCCGAGTGGCAGCGCTTTTCGCACGCCGTGAACCTGCTGTTAGGAGGTGCCTCGTGACCGGCTCTACGCCCTACGCGAATCTGGATCGCTGGCTCGACCAGGCGACGCGGGGTGTCCCACGACGGCGGGTCGACTCGATCCGCGCGGAATTGACCGCCCATTTCGAAGACACCACCGCTGATCTCCTCGAACAAGGCATCCCGCCCGCCACGGCTCAGCAGCGCGCGTTGGCCGCGCTGGGCGATCCGCAGGCGGTGGCACGCGGTTTCAACGGCGTGCACCACAGCCCCCATCATTACCTTGTAGCGGCGCTGGCGTGTCTGCTGCTGCTCCTTGAAAATTTCGATCTCCCCCAGCGGTTCCTGATGCCGGATGGGGCGGGCGGTTCGATTTTCTACGCGGCGGATCACGCCTTGACGACGCTCCTGACGTTCTACGTCGTGCTCGTCATGGGGCGGTTGGTGGTCGGCCACCACGCCGCGAAAAAAATCGTCTTGGGCGGGCTGCTGGCCAATCTGGTCGGCGCCGCGATCTTGGATCTCGTCGGCGATACCTGGGCCACGGTTCCAACGCTGCTCAAGGCGTCCAATGGGGCGGAGGGCTTGGGGTTCCTTCTCAGAGACGGGGGAATCCTGGCCAGCAGCGCCGGGCTGGTCGTTCTAGGCGTGGGTGTGCTGCCAGCGCTCAACCCACGGGCGAAGGGTCTCGCGATAGCCGTGATCATTGAAGGTATGGCGCCTCTTCTTTACCTGATCACGCTGTACCTGGATGGAAGAAACTTCCTCTACTTTTTTCTCCTCCTCGCGCTGAACACCATGATCCTCCTGCCGGCCATCAGCCTGGTGTTCATGCGGGCCTGGATTTCATCGCGCCACCTGCCTGCCCAATTGGCGTAGAGCGTGTAAAATACGATCACCTCAATAAATTACTTTTACTTAGAGTGGAAGGATCAAACTAGATGCCAGACCTCACTGATGCGTTTGTCGAATTGATTCGCCGGACCTCGACGCTGCTCCCCGCCGACATGGAAAAGGCGCTCCGCCAGGCGCGCGAGAAGGAAGAATCCGGCTCCGCCGCGCAGGGTGCGCTCGATACCATCCTGCAAAACGTCGAAATGTCCCGCGGCAGCTCCTCCCCTATCTGCCAGGATACCGGCACCCCCATTTTCGAGATCAGTTACCCGTTAGGCGTCTCGACGCGCCAACTCGCCGACCAGATCCGCCGGGCGTGCGCCGTCGCCACCCAGCGCGGCTACCTGCGCCCGAATGCCGTCGATGGTCTGACCGGCAAAAACAGCGGCGACAATACCGGCGTCGATTTTCCGACCATGCATTTTCACGAATGGGAAGAGGAAGGGATCGAAGTCCGCCTGCTGTTGAAAGGCGGCGGCTGCGAGAACGTCAGCACCCAGTACGAGCTGCCCAACACCGAACTCAACGCCGGGCGCGATCTCGAAGGCGTGCGCCGCGTGGTGTTGGA
>CAYRWY010000087.1:0-16522 GCA_964427955.1 uncultured Anaerolineaceae bacterium | reverse complement strand
GGAAAACTCTGCTGAACCCACTGCATGGGATCGACCTGCACGCTGCCCACCCACATTTCCCAATGGAGGTGCGGGCCGGTCGCGCGTCCCGTCGATCCCACCGCTCCGATCACCTGTCCGGCACTGACGACGTCGCCGACGGATACATAGATCTCGCTCTGGTGCCAGTAGCCGGTCAACACGCCCCAGCCATGATCGATGATGGTGGCGTTGCCGCGTACTGGCAGATTTTCCGCCATGACCACCACGCCCGCCGCCGGAGCCACGATGGGCGATCCCGACGCGCCGCCAAAATCCGTCCCACTGTGAAAGGTGTTGAGCACCCCGCCGTTATAGGTGCGGCGCGTGCCAAACTGCGACGTGATCGCGCCGGTCGAGGGCAGGCCCATCAGCCCGTCAAAATAACGTTGGGACGTAAAGGTGCTCATGATCCGGGCGATTTTGTCCCATTCCGGCTCGGTGACCTGCGGGTTGAGCAAATCCTGCTGCTGCGTATCGAGCGAAATCTCCTCTGACCCGTAGCCTCCATCGACGACCTCGACATACAGCGTCAGCGGCGTCTCCTGGCCGTCCGGCTCGGTCGCCATCAGGTAGAGGGGGTAGACTCCCGCCACCGTGAAGGGATGGATGCCAAACAACGCGAAGTGCTGGGTCGCATCCTGCGTCACCACCTGGACGGGATACCCCAGAAAGGTCCCGGTGATCACGGCTGCCCCCACGGTCGTGAAATGGAAGCTGACCGTCTGGCCCTGTATTCCGGGACTGGGGGTGATCGTACACCCGGCGAAAGGCAACGGAAGGTCGGTCAGACTGGTTTGAGCATCGCCGCCCGGTATCCAAAGGCGCTGGCCGGGAAACAGCGGAGTCAGCCCGGTCTGGTCGTTGGCGCGCAGCAAGTCGCTCAGCGTGACTTGATAGAGCAGCGCAATCCGCGCCCAATTTTCGCCAGCCTGGACATGGTGCAGCGCGCGAGGGGTGGACGAGGCTGTCTCGCCCTCGTCCTGGCTGATCGTCAACTCCTGCCCCACGTAAAGATGATCGGGATTCGTGACATGGTTGGCCGTGGCCAGCGCCTCGACCGTAGTGTGATAGACCTGGGCCAGCGCAGGCAGGCTGTCGCCCGGCTGCACCTGGTAAACCGCCCTCATGCCGGACAACGACAGGTTGGGATTGGGGATGAGCAGCCGCTGCCCCACCGTGATGTAGCGTGGGTCGGTGATCCCGTTTGCTTCGGCAATGGCGTCAACCGTCGTCCCATACTCCAGCGCGATCCCGAACAGCGTCTCATCGCGCTGGACCACATGGATCGTGACGCCCCCGGCGACCGGCATGGTCGTCCCGCCCTCCTGAGCGGCGGCGGGACGTGCGACCAGGATCAGACCGACGAGCAGCAAACCGATCACCCCACGATACGCCCGGTTGATCATGGCTTGGGCCTGGCACGAATTTGATCGTACAGATACTGGGACTGAGTCAGCGCATCGTACGCCTGCTGGGCTAACGCCACGCCTTCTTGGGCCGAGTTGGCTAGAGCAAAGGCGCTGCAATCGCGTTCGAACAGGGCGCGAGCCTGGACGGCATAAGCCAACCCTTCCTGCTGAAGCCGGACGGCCTCTTCCAGATCGGGATCGGCCACCTGTCCGCCATGAAGCTGCGCCAGTTGGTCGTCGGTCAGCGCGAACGCCTGCGGCCATTCCTGCAACGAGCCGCACGAGCCGGTTGACTGCTGGGGCGTACCGTCGAGAATCTTCTGCCACTGGTCGAGCATCCCCGTCCCATAGGTGTTCTTCAGATCCCCTAACACGGTCCGGTAGCGGTTCGCAAGCTCGCGCTCAATCGCCGCATAGTCGAAGCTTGGGAACGGCAGAGTCGGGACCGGCGTCGGCGTGAAGGACGGCGTGATCGACGGCGTCGGAGTCACGCTGGGCATGGCGGTTTCGGTGGCGGGCAGCGTCGCGCTGGGAATGGCTGTCGGCGTGATCGGCGTCTCGGTGGCGGTCGGAGAAGGCGTAAAGGTCCAGGTGGGCAGCGGCGTCACCGTCGGTCCTACGGTAGGCGCAGGATTCGTGATCGCTCGCTGGAGCATATCCGCCGACTTGGCAATCTGGGCATCCGCCGAATCCAATGCTCCCGACGCCTGCAAAACGCGTTCTGTCTGGGCCGCGGGGTCGGCGCACGCGCCGTTCAACGAGAGCAGCGCCCGTTGGAGGCCGAGCGACGCAACATCGAGATTTTCAGCCACCAGTTTGAGATCAGGATAGGTGTAATTGTCAATGCCCGACAGCAGAGCCGATTCAGGCATGGCATACGAGAGAGGACATTTAACCTGCCCCGACGTGCCGTAGCCGGTGATCTCGCCCCGCAGACTGGTAGAAAGCTGCTGGACCCGGGCGAGCTTATCCTGAAGAGTCGTGGTCAGCGTATTGCGGTCGGTCGGTATTGCTCCGGCCTGGAACAGCGGGGTACTGGCGGGCTGATCGTCGTCGCCCCCCAAGATCGCCCCCACGGCGTGCAGGATCAGCGAGAGCACGAACAACCCCGCCAGGCCGCCGCAGAGGATCGTCAGAACGCGATTGCTGATCGGAAACTGACGAACGGTCCGGCCTTCCTGGATGGCTTTGAAGGTAGCCAACGCCTCGTGAGCCGCCGCACGCACCTTTTCATCTTCATCTTGCAGATAAGCGTTTCTCAGAAATGGAATGACTGCCGGATCGCGGGTCGCCATAAGCTGCTGGCAGGCTTTGCGCCGCACGTTCGCGTCAGGATCATCTCGTAACTGCTCGGTCAGGGCATCCCAATTCGGATTGCTCATCGAAGAACCTCGCATGGGCTGAATTAGACTGCCACAATGATACGCCAAGTCTCCATCCTGGGAAAGCCCAGGTTAGCGGGCATCATCACCAGCCTATTCAACCCATGTCCCGAGGGAGAGGGCGGGCAGCGTCAGGATGCTACGACCGTAAAGGTACAGTCTCCCGTGTTGTCTACGTGCGCCGTGCCAGGACCGAACTGCGCGTACCCGTCACTAATGGCTTTCTCCCAGGTCAGCCGGTATTCGATCTGGTGCTCACCGGCACGCAGCTTACCGGCGGGGAAATACCAGTAGACGATCCAGACGCCATCTTCTTCGCGCATGGCGGTCGCGTACCGGGTCCAGTTTTCGAGCGCCCTACCGTCCAGCCGAACCTCATAATGCGCGTTCTGGAGGTGCTCCTCCATCAATTCGGGACGCGAGACGTACCAGCTCCACTCGATATAGACATTGTCACTGGTCGTCGGTCGCTTGGGCGTTACGCCCTTCTGGCTGCAATAGGCCAGAATTTCGACCCGATTGGCCTCAGGCGTCGGCGCGTTCAACGCGGTGGGACCCGGAACGGGCGTAGCAGCACCAGGAATGGGTGTGGAAGCGCTGGGAACCGGCGTCGAGACGTTCAGCACCACGACTTCCTTGAAATCGGTGGTTACCAGGCTGGATGCAATCCAGGCCAACAGCACTTCACCGTCGTTGTCGGTATAGGCAACCTTGAACCACTCCCGCCCGTGGGTGTCCGCCTGAAGCCCCAGCACCCCCAACGTGGTCCCCGGCGGCACGCTCGCCACAATGGCGTAATCCGTGCCCGGCCCTTCGCGCAAGTTCACGTTTTCGCCCGAACTCACCCGCCCCTCGACGGTGGGCGTCGCGGTCGGCGTGGGGGTGAGGGTGCGCGTCGGGGGCACGGTGGTAATCGTGGGCGTCGGAGTCATCGACGGGGTGAACGTCGCACTGGGGATCGGGGTAGCGGTGAAACGCGGCGTGAACGAGACAATCGGCCCCAGCGTCCGGGTAGGCACAGCCGCGACCGGTCCCTGGTTGGCGGATGGGGTTGGGGTTTCTGTCACGTCATCGCACGCCGCCAAAAGCGGAACCAGGGCCAGCACGATCCAGCACAGGCTCCGGCATAAGCGTTTGTCCATCGGTCCCACCTCCAGCTCTCAAACTTTGTCCAGATTAGCAGCATTCAGGGTTCTGCACAACAGGACGTTGTGTCTACCAAAAAATAACCCGCCATAAACTCCGGCGGGCTGCAAGCGGGCAAGCAGGGAATGTTACGAATTCGTCTCCGGCGGCTGTGACGACTCAGGACGGGGCCGGCTGTGCCGTCCGGTGCTGAGCAGCAGGCGCACCCGGTCGATCAGGCTGTTGGCGATATACGGTTTCGTGACATACGAATCGGCCCCCCCGTCCAGGCCCTTCCGTATCGTCGAAGGATCGGCCCGAGCCGACAGAATGAGCACCGGCACCCGGTCGAGCTGGGCCTGGGCACGAATCTGGCGTAGTACTTCAAGGCCATCGAGATCGGGAAGCATCATATCTAAAATAATCAAATCCGGAATCTCGTTCGCAAGATATGACAAGGCTTCTCGACCATCCATGAACGTCTGTGACTCGGCCCCGATACGGCGCAGAAGCATCGCGATCAGCTTGAGTAATTCCAGATCGTCATCTACGACAACGACTCTTGGTGCAGGATGATCTCCACTCACTGTTGTACCTCGTGTTTGGTGGACATATACTCCAAGTAAAAGGTCCGATAAGTGATAAGGCCAAAAACTCGAGGATCATGAGGAGAATATGCTATTATATTTTTACCCAGGCTTGGCGCTCTCGGCAAGTTTTCGGAACCGCATGAATTTCTCAACGAAGGCGTATCGTGTCGGCAATCCAGGTGTTTCTAGTAGAGGATGAGCGATCCTCGTTCTAGTCCAGATAAGGAAAAACATCATGCAACCCGCTTATATCGTGCTCGTCATCGCGCTAGGTTACATCATTGGCTCATTCCCAACCGCCTATATCGTCGCCCGTGCCCGCGGTGTTGACATCTTCAAGGTCGGCAGCGGCAACATGGGAGCGGCCAATACGGCGCGGGCGCTTGGATTGCGCTACGGGGTGCTGGTGTGGCTCCTGGATGGAACGAAGGGCATCATTGCCGTGCTGCTGGCGCGCTGGATCATGCCCCACGATCAGTCTACTCTGGCCGGGGTGCTGGCCGCACTGTCGGCGGTCGCGGGCCATAACTGGTCGGTCCTGGCGACGGTGCTCACAGGCAGCATTCGCGGCGGCAAAGGCGCGGCTACCGCGATGGGTACGTTCGTCCTGCTGGCCCCGACCCTGCTGGTGGCGTTCGTGCTGGCCCTGGGGGCGATTATCGTGCTGTTGACCCGCTACGTTTCGCTGGGCGTCTTGACCGGGACGGCAGTCGCCCTGGTGTCATTCGTGATCCTGGTCGGTCTGGGTGTGCTTGAGCCGGTCTATACCGTCTATATGCTGGTCTTCTGGATGATCTTCGTACGGCATCGCACGAACATGATCAACCTGATCAAGGGCAAAGAACGCCGCCTGGGCGAACGCGCCTGATACCCTACCCCCCCAACCCCTGTCAGATCAAAACGCCCGGAAAAACCGGGCGTCTTAGTTTGTTCACTCTTCCCCTAACCGGCGCAGACGGCGCGGGGACGCACCTCCCCCGCGATAGGCGCTGGCCAGAATGGCGAAACTGACACACTGGCGAGCATCGAGCAGTCGGCTTTGCAGGAAGGGATCGATATTCTCCAGGGCCTGGGTCGTCGTGAATATGGTCGGCAGGCTGGCCAGATAGCGATAATCCGCGATCTGGCGAATCTTCTCCAGGGACCAGGGCGTCGCATTCGTCAGGTCAAGATGGTCGATGATCAACAGGGGAACCGAACGAATCTCGTAGAACCGCTTGGAGAAGGTGGCCCCTGCCGAGGGGTGAAAGGTCGCCCGCAGATAGTCCAGCAGATCGGGCGCGGTGACGAGAATGACCTGCTCCCCTAACCTCTTGCGATAGTTGGCAATCGACGCGGCCAGGTGGGTCTTGCCGCAGCCATGCTGTCCAAAGAAGGCCAGCCAACCGTGTGGATGCCCGGCATAATCCAGCGCAATATCGTAGGCCTCACGCAGGTTGCGGCGTTCTTTCTCCGGCAGGCTGCTCTGCCGGAAGTCGAAGTTTTCGAACACCATCTGCCCATATAGGCCCAGGTTGGACAAAATGCTCTCGTCCACCTGGCCGCCCGGACGCCGAAAATCGGGAAGCTGCATGTTGACACTGCGGGCCAACTGCTGATCGACCAACCGGCTGCGAATGCGCGGATCGATCTTGTCCAGTTCAACATTCGTCGTCACGACGGTGGCCAGCCGGTGCAGGTACCGGTGGTTGATGAGCTGAAACAGTTTTTCCTGTGCCCAGGACGTCGCGCTTTCGGCCCCCAGATCGTCCAGCACCAGCAGTGGCGTGTTGCGCACCCGGTCAAACAACTCGTCGTATTCGATCTCGGACGAGGGGGCATAGGCCGAGCGCAGATGATCAAGCAGGTCGGGCACGGTCATGAACAACACGCTGTCGCCCTGCGCCAACCGGTAGTTGGCGATAGCCACCGCCAGATGAGTCTTGCCGCTGCCGTAGCTCCCTTGAAAAAGCAGCCACCCTTCTGGATTCTCGGCGTAATCCCGCGCGAGTTTGTAGCTGGACCGCAGATTGGTGAGCTGTTCTTCGCTCAGATTGTCTTGATTCAGCCGGAAGGACTCGAACGTCTTGTCGGCGACCACATCCAGGTTGCTCAACGCGCGCAGCCGGTCCACGCGCCGGGCATCGATCACGTCGCGCTGGCACACGCAGGGAAACGATTTGCCAAAATCCGGATGGCCGACCGGCACGTCACGGGTGATGCGCCCGATACCGCCGCAGATCGGACAGACGTCGGCGGGCGGGGACTTGGGATCAGTAGTCGATGAAGTCGGAGAGTTCACCCTGGATATATTTGTAGCGATCCGTTTGAGTTGGTTGTCGAGTGAATCCATCGTCTTTCCCCTCGGTCTCCCACCGCTTGAGAATTCCCAGCACATACCGCCAGTTGCGCTTGTTGCGCTCCACGGCCAACCGCAGCGCCTCTTCGATCCATGCGGCGGAATAGTCGCGCTCGGCATCCTGCAACTGCTCGCTGATCATGGGCGTCAGGGGGCCGATATTCTGCTCATACAGCGAGAAAATGTTAGGACGCTCGATCACCAGCGCCACCGGGCAGTCATGGCCGCCGGGCTGGAACTGCCCGGCCTGGATCGCCCGGACGGCGTTGCGCCCATGCGCGGTGTTCATGAAATACAAGTCTTCCGGCCCGGTCGTTCCCTCGACCACCACGTGCAGCAGCGTCGCCCGGGCGACGGCCTGCTCGAACGCCGTTTTGACCAGGGCAGCGGCTCGCTCCGGATCGCGGTCGATGCCGCTCAGAAAGAGCTGGTCCTGGCAGACTTCGCGCCCCAAGACATAGCGAAATTCGTCTTCCTGCTGCTGGAGCGCCCAGAAGCAGTACAGCGTGAGTTTCAGCTCCACGAGGTCGTCGATGGCAGGCAGCAGTTCGCTGAAAAACGCATTCGGCACTTTCGTGGTGCGGGTCTTGCCCGGCGGGAAGCCGTTAAAAGTCTGAACCATGATCGTTAGCCCACTTCCGCTAATACGCGGCCAGGTCCACCGAACCCTTGCGCAGATTGCCAAACTTGGTCTGTTCCTTCAAGAAATACAGCGCCACCGTCCCGGTCGGGCCATTGCGGTGCTTTGCCACAATGATGTCCGCTTCGTTGGGACGTTCCGTATTTTCGTTGTAGACCTCGTCCCGGTAGATGAACATGACGATGTCGGCGTCCTGCTCGATGCTGTTGTGGACCACGAGGTTGTTGGCAACGAAATTGCTCAAGCCCGGAACAGTGAGGTCGTAGACGTCGCTTTCGCCGTCCGGCTCAATCGAGACAATCTTATCCCAGTAGACATCACTTTCGGCAAGCGCACCAATTGTGTCTGAGCCGATCACTTGAGCCAACCTCGTGGCTCTTTCTCGGCTGATGTTCTGTTTGTAGAGCATCGTCTGTTCTGTCGAATTGGACAGGATACGAGGCGTGGCAATGGACTCTCCTTCGGTCAGTTCATCCAGCCGTTTCCAGCCCTGGAAAGTGAGGAAGCGGTGATTGGCGGTCGCCCGAATACTGCGCCCTAGCTGCGTCGTCAAACGATAGACCGGCTTGGTGCCCGTGCAAAAGGCATGAGTGACCGTGCCCCGCTCTGATTTCCAGGTCTCAGTGTTCAGACTGGTCACCTGAAAACCGTCCTGCCCTGCCAGTTCTCGAATTGGACTATAACGCCCAGTCTCCGGCAAATAGATCAGGGTATCGCCAGCCAGGCAACCCGACTCACGCAGATCCGACAACTGCGGGCGCTTGTCCTGGCGCTGCTCGACGGCGCGCGAGAGCTGGGCCGCTGCCAACACTGGGACGTGCAGCTCGCGGGCTAGCTGCTTGAGGTTGCGCGAGATGAAGCTGATCTCCTGGACCCGGTTGTCACTGTGGCCCGTTTCCGCCGACATCAACTGCAAATAGTCCACGATCACCAGATCCAGACCGTGCTCACTGCTCAAGCGGCGGCACTTGGAGCGCAGTTGCAGCGGCGACAGGGCCGGGGTGTCGTCCAGGTAGATATGCAGCTTGCTCAATCGGTCGGTGGCCTCGACGAAGAGCGCCCATTCGCGATCATCCAGGCGACCCAATCGCAGGCTGTGCGTGTTGATCCCGGTTTCGGTCGAGACGAGGCGCTGCACGAGCTGTTCGTTGCTCATCTCCATGCTGAAGATCGCCGCGCGCGCGCCGGACAGCCCCGCGTTCAACGCCGCGCTGAGCAGCCAGGAGGTCTTGCCCATGCCGGGACGACCGGCCACGATCAGCAGATCCGAGCGCTGCAAACCGCCCAACAACTGGTCCAGGTCGGTGAAACCGGTTGGCACGCCGAGCGATTCGGCCTGCTGGCTGTAGAGAAACTCGATCCGGTCGTAGTATTGGCCGACGGCGATACGCAGCGGCACCAGTTCCTTGCGGAGCCGCCGCTCGGTCACCTCGAACAGGGCCGCTTCCGAACGGTCGATGACCGCATTGATGTCGGCGTCCTCTTCGTGCGCCAACTGCGCGATCCGGCTGGCCGCATTCAGCATCCGGCGGCGGACGGCAGCGCGTTCGACGATCCGCCCGTAGGTCTCCGCGTAGATCGACGAGGGGGTGTGGTTCATCAGCTTGGTGATGTACGCCGGTCCCCCGATTTCGTCCAGACGCCCCAGTTGGCGCAGTTCCTCCACGACCGTCACATAGTCGATCTGCTCGTTACGAAGCTGGATACGCAGCAGGGCTTCCCAGATCCACCCATTTTTGACGATGAAAAAATCGTCTTCCTGCAAAAAAGAGGCGACTTCAAACAGGGCATCGGGATTGATCAACACCGAACCGAGCACGGCTTCTTCAGCTTCGACGCTGTGAGGAGCCATATGATCAGGGCGAACAGGGGAAAAGTCCTGACTCATCGTCAACCTTTGGTTTGAAGTTGGATTTAAAACAGTTGTTCTCTAGAATTGGCCTAAAAGCGGGGCTGCTCCCTATGACGAGCCGCCCCGCTTCCTTGATGCGAATATACAGAGATACGCTGGCCTAGTCGTTGTCTTCTTCGTCGTCCGTATCGAGATCGTCCAGGTCGAGCGACTCGACAAAGTCTTCAAAAATGCTCAGGCGATCCTCGGCGGCGCGGGGCGCGGGTGGTGTCGGAGCTGCTGGCGGTATCTCATTCTCGACTTCTTCGTCCGGCATGATCGAGGCACGCTCCATCACCGACTCTTCCACGTACACCGGCACATCCAGCCGCACCGAGAGGGCAATAGCATCGCTGGGACGCGAGTCAATCGCCCGCGTTTGACCATTCTGCTCGATCACGATCTGGGCGTAGAACGTATCTTGCCGGAGATCATTCACCACAATGTGCTGAACCCGCCCGCCCAACTCCGTGATGACGGATTTGAGCAGGTCATGCGTCAGGGGGCGTTCCACATTCATGCCCTGCAACTTCACCGCAATGGCTTCTGCTTCGCAGGGACCGATGAAGATTGGTAGATACTTGCCGCTGGTCGGGTCTTTCAAGATCACGACCCGAAGCTGCGACATGAGACTCACACGAATACTATCTATCAACACCTTAATCATGGGTTATTTTCCCAGTCTTCCGCACGAGATCAGCCAGGTTGAGGGTCAACAACTAAAGCGATTATAACATTAACCTCAGACGCCCGGCAAAGTCAGGACCCGGCATCAGAAACCTTGTTTTCTGCCGCATCCTCGCTGTCGTGCTTACTGTCGGACAAAATATTTTCATCTTCTTCCGGCGTTTGAACCGCCGCTTCAAAGGACTGTGCCGCCTCATGGGTGATCATCGTGATTTTGCCGTCGATGAACGCTCCCTCTTCGGTGGAAATCGCCGTCGCGCTGATGTCGCCCCAGACGCGCGCCGTGCGTAGAAGCTGAACCTTCTTGCCGCTCACATTGCCACGCACCGCCCCCGCCACCGACACGTTCTTGGCGCTGACGTCGGCGGTGATCTTGGCCGTCTCGCCGATCAGCACGTTACCTTCGATCTGTAAAGTGCCCTCGAAGGTGCCATCCAGCCGCAGATTGCCCTGGCATTTGAGATCGCCTTTCAGCGTCGAATTGGCTCCTAACACGGTCTCGAAGCCGACAGGCTGGCGGGGAGTAGAAGCGACTGACGGAGGTGGAAAACTGCCGGTCTGTTTTTGCGATTGTTGTTTGCGCCCCCCAAAAAAGGACATGCGTCTCATTCCTTTTTTCCTGATACTAGCTCTCTGCCACTGGACTATACTCACCTTGTGGCAGAGAGTCAATTTCAGGAACTTCCGAGGACGGTCAGATTAGTTGGAGTCCGGCTCGGAGACGGAAAGCTGCTTCTCGCGCCGCTGGGCGAGGTATTCTCTGAGAATGTGGATGGCCATCGGGGCGACCGAGACGAGGATGATCGCCACGATGATCGGCGTGAGGTAACCTTCGGCGGCTTCGCCCAGGAAATATCCCGCGCTGACTACCCCCACGGCCCAACCCAACCCGCCGAAGACATTGTAGGAGAGGAAGCGGCCATAGTGCATCGTGCCGATCCCCGCCACAATCGGCGCGAAGGTGCGCACGATCGGGATGAAGCGAGCGATCACGATGATTTTTCCGCCATGCGTATCGTACAACCCCTGGGCGCGAAGCAGATATTTCTTCTTGAAGAACATCGAGTCTTCGCGCTTGAACAGTTGGCGACCCACCCGGTGCCCAAACCAATACCCGACGGTGTCGCCTGCGACCGCCGCGATGAAACACCCAATGGCCAGGACCGGGTAACTGAGGCTGATATTCAGCTTGTCCTGCAACACACTGCTGCCTGCAATCGCCCCCGCCGTGAACAGCAAGCTGTCACCGGGCAGAAAGAACCCGATCAACAGCCCTGATTCGGCGAACACGATGGCGAAGATGCCAATGTAGCCAATCGTCGCGATGAATTCCTGGATATCGAAGTGGATGATATTCTCCATCGACTTGCAGCGAAAACCCCGCCGGTGGGTATCAGCGGCGGAATCCGCCCAACTCCTTTCCTAGATTGCCTGTCGAAATCCGTCTGTGCGGCGGGTCGAAGTGTACCATAACTTCATAGGCCCGCCTAGCGTAGATCACCCGCCCGCTCCAAACGCTTTGAGGGTCAGGCGGTCGATGCTAAAATCTCTGCGGAGTTATACACGCGCCGCCAACGCCTATCCTCACAGCGATGGTAAAGAAAGAGATGGGTTCTCATGACGATACATGGCTTCGAACTGGTACGAGAGCAGATGATTGCCGAACTCAATACGCGGGCGCGTCTGTACCGCCACCTCCGGACTGGCGCGGAGCTGCTCTCATTGGAAAATGACGACGAAAACAAGGTGTTCGGGATCACCTTTTTCACCCCACCCACAACCTCCAATGGGCTGCCCCACATCATGGAACACTCGGTGCTGTGCGGCTCGCGCAAATATCCCGTGAAAGAGCCGTTCGTCGAACTGCTCAAGGGATCGCTGCACACCTTCGTCAACGCCTGGACCTTCCCGGACAAAACCGGCTACCCGGTGGCCAGCCAGAATTTGCAGGACTTTCATAACCTGGTCGATGTGTACCTGGATGCGGTCTTCTATCCGAACATCACCCCCTTCACCCTCAAGCAAGAAGGCTGGCACTATGAACTGGACGATCTGGACAGCCCGCTGACCTTCAAAGGCGTGGTCTTCAACGAAATGAAAGGGGCCTACTCCGACCCCGACGACCTGAACAGCTACTATATCAAGCAGTCGTTGTTCCCTGATAATGCCTACGGCGTCGACTCGGGCGGAAATCCGGCGGAGATCCCGACCCTGACGTATGAGCAGTTCAAGCAGTTCCACGAGACCTACTATCACCCGTCGAACGCGCGCATTTTCTTCTATGGGGATGCCCCGACCGACGATAATCTACGCCTGGTGAATGAATATCTGAAAGACTTCGACCGCATCGACGTACCGGCCACGATTCCCTTGCAGCCCCGCTTCGCGGCGGCGCGACGTTTTACTCACGCGTATGCCGCCAACGAAGAGGACGGCGACAGCAAGCGCGGGATCGTCACGATCAACTGGCTGCTCCGCGAAGGAAACGATCCGGAGACGTCGCTGGCGCTCGCCATGCTGAATCACATTCTGGTCGGGACTCCGGCCTCGCCGCTCCGCAAAGCCCTGATCGATTCGGGATTGGGCGAAGACCTGGCGGGCCTCGAACTGGAGCAGGATCTGCGCGAGGCAGTATTCTCGACCGGGCTGCGGGGGATCGACGTCGAAGACAGCAGCGCGGTCGAAACGCTGGTGTTGAACACCCTGGCCGGCCTGGCCGAACACGGCATCGATCCCGACATGATCGAAGCGGCGACGAATACCATCGAATTCGCGCTGCGCGAGAACAACACCGGGTCCTTCCCACGTGGGCTGATGCTGATGATCCGCGCGCTGCGGACCTGGCTGTACGGCGGCGATCCGCTGGCCCCCCTGGCCTATGAAATGCCGCTGAGCGCGATCAAGCAGCGGCTGGCGCGCGACGAACGGGTCTTCGAAGCGCTGATCCGGACGTATCTGCTCGACAATCCCCACCGCACGACCGTGCTGCTCAAGCCCGACGCCGAAGTGCAGCAGCGCGTGGAAGCGGAGGGCCAGGCGCGCCTGGCCCAGCTTCGAGCGGCCATGAGCGCGGCGGATCTACAGACCGTGCTGGACGAAACGCGCCAACTGAAGCTCAAACAGGAGATCCCGGACTCGCCGGAGGCGCTGGCAACCATTCCCCGGCTGAAGCTCACCGATCTCGAAAAAGAGAACAAATTGATCCCCCTCGCCGTGCTGGACGTGCAGGGAGCGCCGGTGCTCTACCATGATCTGTTCACGAACGGGATCGTTTACCTCGACCTGGGTTTCGATCTCCATGCGCTGCCGCAGGACTACCTGCCCTACGTCACGCTGTTCTACCGCGCGCTGCTCGAACAGGGAACCGAGACGGAAGATTTCGTCAAGCTCTCCCAGCGGATCGGGCGCAAGACGGGCGGCATCTGGCCCTCCGTGCTGACCACCGCCGTGCTGGACAGCGACCAGGCCGCCGTGTGGGGCCTCCTGCGCAGCAAGGCGACGACGGCCCAAATGGCGGACCTGCTGGCGATCCTGCACGATGTACTGCTCACCGCCAAGCTGGACAACCAGGAACGCTTCCGCCAGATCGTGCTGGAAGAAAAAGCCTCCCAGGAATCGGACCTCGTCCCCAGCGGGCATGGGGTCGTCGCGTCGCGCCTGCGCGCTCATTTCAGCGAGGCGGATTGGGCGGGAGAACAGATCGGGGGCATCCACTACCTGTTCTTCCTGCGCCAGTTGGCCGACACCGTGGACAAAGACTGGCCCGCGGTGCTGGACAAGCTCGAAACTATCCGGCGGCTGTTGATCAACCGGCGGGCGATGCTCTGCAACGTCACCCTGGATCACCAGAACTGGACGGCGGTCCAACCGCTGCTGGCCGACTTCCTGGCGACGCTGCCCGCTCAGCCGCCTGCCCTACACCAGTGGACGCGCCCGCTGGACGGCGCCAACGAAGGGCTGATCATCCCCGCCCAAGTCAACTTTGTCGGAAAGGGAGCCAACCTGTACAAGCTGGGCTATCGCGCGCATGGCTCGGTGATTCCGGTGGTAAATTATCTGCAAAACACCTGGCTGTGGGAACGCGTGCGCGTGCACGGCGGCGCTTACGGGGGCTTCGCGGTCTTCGACCGCCGGTCGGGCACATTCGCCTATATTTCCTACCGCGACCCTAACCTGCTGGAGACACTGGAGAACTACGACCAATCGGGGCAGTTCTTGCGCGACCTGAAGCTGAGCGAAGACGAACTGGTCAAGTCGATCATCGGCGCGATTGGCCTGATCGACGCCTACCAGCTTCCCGACGCCAAAGGCTACACGTCGCTACTGCGCTACCTGACGCATGACAGCGACGAACTCCGCCAGCAGATGCGCGAGGAAATCCTGGCCACCACCCCGGCAGACTTCAGCCGCTTCGCCGACATCCTGGCCCAGGTGAACACGCAAGGCGCGGTCGTGGTCCTCGGATCGCAGGAGGCTATCGAAAAAGCCAACACGGCGCGCGGAAATAACTGGCTGCATACGCTCAAAGTGCTCTAGGCGGTGTACCCGATGCACACCATCGCCCCGCGTTGGAGACCCTATGCGGCCCTGATCGCCGGTGTGATCGCCGTGTCTTTCGCGTCGATCTTTATCCGGCTCGCCCAGGAGGAGCACGCGCCGTCGCTGGTCCTGGCGGCGGCCCGGCTGTGGGTTGCGACCCTGGTACTCACGCCGGTCACGCTGCGCCGCCACCGCCAGGAACTCCGCCAACTGCATGTCGGCGACTTCAAATGGGCGCTCATCTCCGGCCTGGTGCTGGGCGTGCATTTTGCGTCCTGGATCACGTCGCTGGAATACACCGCCGTCATGAACAGCGTGGTCCTGGTCACGACCTATCCGCTCTGGGTAGCCCTCATCGCCGCGACCTTCCTGGGCGAAAGGCTGAACCGGTGGGCGGCAATCGGGTTGGTGCTGGCGCTCGGCGGCGGAGTGCTGGTCAGTCTCAGCGGGGAATCCGGAGAGCCGGTGACCCGTCACGCGCCCTGGCTGGGGAACAGCCTGGCGTTGGTCGGCGCACTGGCCGGGGCGATCTACTTCGTCATTGGCCGGAAACTGCGGGCCAGGCTCAGTGCCGTGTTGTACGTCTGGCTGGTCTACGGCACCGCCGCCCTGATCCTGACCGTTGCCGTGCTGGTTACCGGAAAACAGGTGACCGGGCTGTCCGCCGAGGCCTACCTGTGGATGGTGCTGATGGGCCTGATCCCGCAGTTGATCGGGCATTCCTCCTTCAATTATGCGTTGGGCTTCCTCCCCGCCGCCTTCGTCAGCCTGGCGGCGCTCGGCGAGCCGATTGGCAGCGGCGTGCTGGCGATCATCTTTTTGCACGAACTGCCCGTGGTCCTGCAACTGGCCGGGGCCGCGTTGATCCTGCTCGGCATTGGCGTGGCCAGCCAGAGCCAGGCCGGTCCCGCACCGGAACCTGCGGGTGAAACCGCGTAAGGACGAGGTCAAGATCATGGATGGAATCTTCGGGATCGGGTTCGCGGAACTGCTGATCATCGCGCTGGTGTTGTTCATCATCGGCGGGCCGACCAACACAGTGAAATGGGCGCGGGAACTGGGCCGCACAGTGCGCAAAGCGCGGGAACTCTGGCGTCAGGCAATGCTTGAGCTTGAGAAAGAGGTGCCGGGCACGCAGGAAGTAGTCAATACGATGGTCGAGTTGAGCCAGAACGTGCGCGAGATTACGGCAGCACCACAGCGCGTCGTTGGCGAGACCCTGCGAATGGCCGACAATCCGCCCTCATCCAACGCGGAGTCGCAGACGGCGGCGCAACCCATCTCCCCGGCGCCCCCCCCTATCCCCTCGCTGGAAACTTCGACCAATGGCAAACGGTATACAGCCTGGCTGCCGCCTGACGATTCGTCGAAAAACTGAAATAACCTCGGTGACCGACCATTGACAAACCGATCTCCCTCCGCTACAATTCCGGCCTGACGGTGAGGGACAAACCCTTGAGACAACGGTCCGAGCGTGGTACAATGCAAAACTACGCCGACGTAGCTCAACTTGGCAGAGCAAGCGCCTTGTAAGCGTTAGGTTATGGGTTCAAGTCCCATCGTCGGCTTTCGCATTACCAACTTGATATGGGTCGGTGTCCCGAGCGGCAAAGGGGACGGACTGTAAATCCGTTGGGTGACGCCCTTCGTAGGTTCGAGTCCTACCCGGCCCACTAGCAAGCTTCGTGCTTGTGGTTTGCGCCTACATAGCTCAGTCGGTAGAGCACTCCCTTGGTAAGGGAGAGGTCATGAGTTCAAGTCTCATTGTAGGCTCAGATTTTCTTATCTGAACTCGCTTGACAACAAGCAATTATCCCTGACCGATATTCTGGAGGAACTAGACAAAGTATGGCGAAGGGTAAGTTTGACCGAACGAAAACTCACGTGAACGTGGGGACCA
>CAYRWY010000086.1:0-16637 GCA_964427955.1 uncultured Anaerolineaceae bacterium | reverse complement strand
CGCGCCAATCGTCGCCCAGGATCGAGAAGACGATGACTTCCCCGGTACCCAACGCCTTGAGATTGCTGGCCACGTTCGCACCCGCGCCCAACGAGTAGGCTTCGCGCGTGACCGGGTGTGGAAAGCGCGGCGTTTCCCTCGAAAGCTCGGAACGGGCCATGTCGGCGTACCAGTAGGCGTCCAGCGCCACGTCGCCGATCACGCCGATCCGCAGGTGGGGCGCCCTGGCTAAGATGTCGTTCAGGCGGGCGGTGGATAATACCTGGCTGGATCGAGCCTCAGACGGGGTAGGCGTGGGACTGCCCACGCGGTCCAGCTCTTGGACGACGCGGTGGTACAGGTTGGGGATGGTGTCGGTGTGATTGCCGGTGATGTGGAAGCCCTTGCCGCCCAGTGACGTGGGCCGGTTCACGATGTTCTTGCGCGGGCGGTAGTAGTAGACCTGCACTTCCTGCCCGACCCGGCCATGATAATCATCGCCCAGCGACAGCAGGTCGAAATTGGCGGTGGTGATATGGGACACGGTATGCCCCAGGTTGCGCACGATGGTCAGCGCCTTGAGGAAGACCTCCGGGCCGGTCACCGCCGAGCCGAAGTTGAGAAAAACTCCGCCTTCCAGTTGGCTGACCGAGGAGGCGAACAGGCGAAAATCGGTGCCGCTCGCCGCGCCCAGGGCCCCAAAGTCGGCGCTGGGATGCTGGTGGATGATGTCGGTGCCAATCGTGATGTGGATCGTGGCCGGTATCCCTTGCCGGTACGCCTGGTACAGCACGCTCAAATCACGGTGCGGGAACTGCGCCGCATGGTCGGCGATGAACCGGCCAATGGACGCCCCATAGCCCAACTGGTCGCGCGCGCCGATCTGGATGGCGTGGTTCATCAAGCGACCGGTTTCGTCGGCCATGCCGAAGGTGCCGTCTTCGAGGCTGGTGGCTACGTCCTCGCTGGTTTCGCCGATGAGTGCCAGTTCGAAATCGTGAATGGACACCGCGCCGTTTCCGGCGACGTGGGTCACGATGCCGCGCTGGATCAGGTCGATGATCAGGCGCGAGAGGCCGCATTTGATCACGTGCGCCCCCATCATCCAGATCACAGGGCTGCCCGCCCGCCGCGCGGCGACGATCCGCGCGATGACCTCGTCAAATTCCGGGCTGTCGAACGGGGGTGGTGGTGTTGCCAGATCGTACAGGTTGTTCAAGTGGACCAGGTTCTTGCGCTGGGCCAGGGGATAAGTATTGATGTGCGAAAAATCCAAGGGCTTCATTTTTTTCACCTGAGCAAGAGTGTAGGCAAAAGTAAGATCAAGCGCCGCCGCGCGAATGGATCGTCTGGCCGGTGATCCACCCACCCGCCTGGCTGGCGAGGAACACGACGAGACGGGCCGCGTCGTCCGGCAGTCCGAACCGGCCCAACGCCATGCCCGGCAGAAAAGTTTTTTCGATCTCCGGCGTCATCCAGCCGGTGTCGGTAATGCCCGGATCGATGGCGTTCACGGTAATACCCAGCGCGGCCACTTCCGCCGCCAACGTGCATGTGAAGGCTTCGATGGCCCCCTTGGACGCGACGTAGGCCAGTTCGCCGGGCATCGGTCCCACCCCCTGCCCGGACGACAGGTTGATGATGCGTCCGGGAGTGCCCGCCGGGTGCCGCCGCGCGAATTCGACCGACAGCAGGGCCATCGCCCGCACGTTCACCGCGTAATGCGCGTCCAATATCGCGGCGTCCAGCAGCCGGTAGCCGTCGCGGGTCGAATGGGCGGCGTTGTTGATCAGGATCGAAGGCTGGCCCAGCCGCTCGGTTACGGCATCCAGCAAGCGCAAGGGTGCATCGGGCTGGGCGAGGTCGAGTTCCATGCCTTCGGCGCGGATGGGGTGCGCGCGCAGTTCTTCGATGAGCCGCTCCGGCCCCTCCGGGTCCTGGGTATGCGGTTGGGCCTGATCATAGCTGCGCCAGGAGGTAAAAAAGATGTTGGCACCCTGCGCCGCGAAGGCCCGGCAGATCCCCGCGCCAATCCCCTGGCGGCGGCTGGCGCCGGTGACCAGCACGATTTTTCCTTTGAGGTCGTCAAAATGCATGGGCATCTCTCCTTCAATCGACGTTGAGCCTGGATAGTCCGCAGCAATTATACACCGGTCCAGCCGCGTGCCAGGAAATGTGCTACGCTGTATACAAAGTCCCTTTTCTAAAGGAGGGTAGGTTGATGTCCGAAAAGCAGATTGTCTACGGCTTGATTGTGGCCGGTGTGGTGCTGGCCCTGGCCTCACTCCTGGTCGATGCGGTGGGCATTGGCACGGAAGGATTCGGCGTCGGGCAGATCCTGGGCTTGATCGTCGGAGTGGTGCTCGCCGGGGTGGGAGTCTATCGCGGTTTCATTCGCCCGAAGCCCGCACCCTAGCTGGCGGCCTCGCCAGAATGGCTGACAGGGCGCATAATGGATGGCGGTCGTAGCCTTAGTTTTTTGTTCCCACCAGGAGAGAATGTTTATGGCTATCGAGCGTCGTCTGCCGCGCTGCGCGCCGGAAGAGCAGGGCATCGCGTCGTCTGCCATCCACGAATTCGTGGCGGCGGCAGAGCAACAGATCAACGAATTACATTCGTTTATGCTGCTGCATCATGGTGCAGTGGTTGCCGAGGGCTGGTGGTCGCCCTATGCTCCCGCGCGCCCTCATATGTTGTTTTCGCTCAGCAAGAGTTTTACCTCCACCGCCATTGGACTGGCCGTGGCGGAAGGCCGCCTGTCCGTCGCGGATCGCGTGTTGTCCTTTTTCCCGGATGATGCTCCTGCGCACGTCAGCCGGAATCTGGATGCCATGCAGGTGCGGCACCTGCTGTCGATGTCAACCGGACACGCCGAAGACACCACCCTGTACCTGCACAAGCGCCGCGATGGCAACTGGATCAAGGCTTTTCTGGCGCGCCCGGTGCAGCACAAGCCGGGGACGTTTTTTCTGTACAACACCGGCGCGACCTACATGCTGTCGGCGATCATCCAAAAGCTGACCGGCCAGATGCTGCTGGATTATTTGCAGCCCCGGCTGTTCGGCCCGCTGGGCATCCAGCATCCCGCCTGGGAAGTGTCCCCCCAGGGGATCAATACCGGCGGCTATGGGTTGAGCATCACCACGGAAGACATCGCCTGCTTCGGCCAGATGTATCTCCAAAAAGGGCAGTGGAACGGCCAGCAGTTGGTGCCTGAAGCGTGGATCAAGGAAGCTTCTTCGCGCCAGGTGAGCAATGGCAGCGATGAAACTAGCGACTGGCAGCAGGGCTATGGCTACCAGTTCTGGCGCTGCCGCCATAACGCTTACCGCGGGGACGGCGCGTTCGGACAGTACTGCGTGGTCATGCCGGATCAGGACGCCGTGCTCGCTATAACGGGCGGTCTCGGCGACATGCAGGCGGTCTTGAATCTCGTCTGGCAGCAGGTGCTCCCGGCGCTGGGCCGAAAATCGCCGCTGCCTGCCCACGCGGCAGCGCACCAGCAGTTGACCCAGAAGTTGGATCACCTGGCGTTAGCCGCGCCGCAAGGGGCCGCGTCGTCGCCCACCGCCGCCCGCGTCTCGAAAAAGATCTTCGTGATGGAACCGAACGTCCTGAAGATCAAAACCATGTCGTTCGACTTTTCGAAGCCCGAAGCCGTGGTCACCCTGCGCACGGCGCGCGGCCAGCAGCGCTTCGGATGCGGGGGCGGTGCCTGGCGCGAGGGGACGGTGAGCTTGCAGCCGCCCAGCTCGTGCGTGGCGGCCAGCGGCGTCTGGTCGGACGAGCAGACTTTTACGATCACCCTCCGCTTCTACGAGACCCCCTTCATCTACACGATCCCCTGCCATTTCGCCGGGGATCGGCTCACGATTGAGGGCGCCGTCAACGTGTCGTTTGGGCCGACCGCCTTTGCGCTCGCCGGGCAAATCCGGTCATAGCGAGACGCATTGCCAGTCATGAGTAATCCCTGATCTCACCCCTCTCCCATCGTTTTCTATGGGAGAGGGGCCAGGGGGGAGGGCCACATCGGACGCGCTGGCTAGCATCCCCTTATAATTCGGGACGGGCTGCTCCTCCCGGCGTCCAGTCGTCAGGCAGGGGCGGCTGAGCGTCGCCGGTGTCTGTGTCGGGGATCGGCTCGCCGATGATCGTCCCTTCGGGCACAAACAGTTCGTCCGGGGTCAGCCCGAACTGCTCCTGTAACTGCTGGTCGGAAATGCTGGAGCGTCGCAGCCACAGCGTGGCCAGCGTTCGCCTGGTCTCCTCCCTCAGCGCGGCGCCCGGGATGAAGTTGGTATCGCCCAGCGAGAAGCCGCAGATCGGGCAGTCGAGGGCCGCGAACGGATAGCTCTTTTCGTTCGGCGGACCGCTTTTAGCCAGCCTGAAGCTGCAATTGGGGCAAACGGCATATTCCGTGCTGTCCAGGGGATTCGTCTGGGGCAGGCGGTCCTGGAACAGGTCCACCCGATCTTCGACCGCCAGCGGGGGATGGCGTCTCAGCCGGTACGCCGCGAACAGCGTGACTACCAGGCTGAGTCCTGAGAGGACATATCCTAACCGGGGTGCCGTGGTCCCCAGGGCGTGGTAGGTCAACTCCACCGTATGGGTTCCGGCGGGCAGCTCCAGCAGCATGAGATGCTCGTGATCCTGGATGGCGATGCGCTTTCCCTCGATCCGTGCCTGCCAGCGTGGAAAATAGGTCATGCTCACCACGGCGCTCACGGCGGTCGGGCTGGTATAGCGAAAGGTCACCGCCGTGGAGTCATTCCGTAGCAGTTCCGTAGTGAGGGCGGGCAGCGTCAGCGCGCGGTCCACGCCCGTCCCGGCCAGCAAATAATCGACCAGTTCGGCGCTGACGGGATTCGCTGCGGTTTGTCTCAGGAAGTAGAACAGGTTGAAGCCCACAAACCACACCCGGCCTTCCCCCACGTCCCGATATCCCAGCAGCGGGTATTCTTTCTCCCCGCACGTCAGGCTGACCACCGTAGTATCCAGGCTGTAATACGTCGCGCCGACCCAGCTTCCTCCCAGCGTGGAGAACGACAGCGTCCCCGGCAGGTCGCCGAGTTCTGCGGGCCAGTGGGCTGTGCAATCACCGCTGATAGACATGGGGAGCGCGTGCACCCCAAACAGGGTGTACCCTTCGTCGTAGATTTGTCCCAGGCCGCTGAGATCGACGATCAGCGTGTGGCCCTGATTGACCCAATCGGTCAGGGTGGGCTGGATGACCGCATTTCCCGGCAGGCGCGTCAGCCCGATCACCGAGAAGCGCTCGAAATAGTCCGGCTCGTAGTCGGCAGGGTTGGCGTATTGCCCCTCGGTGGCAAACGGGAAGGTGAAGGCCCAATCGGTCGGGTTATCGCCGATGATCAACATCCGGTTGCTCGGCAGGACCTGGACCAGCGCGGACGGTTGTTCGCGCTCCCAGAGTGTCAGGCCGTCGTCCTCGGCGACCAGATCGAAACCGGCGAGCGGCTGTGCGGGATCGACCGTCGCATCGGACACCAGCCGGGTGACTAGGTAGTCGGTGTTCCACAACGAGAGCACGCGCTGAAGGTACTCCGGCGCTTCTTCCAGGCCGATGAGCAGCCGCCGGACGGCGTTGGCATGAGGGGTGTTTTCCAGCGCCCAGCCGAACACATTGGCGCGTTTCCCTACCTCGCTGTTGAGATAGAGCTGCGAGGCATCCGGGTTCGGAAACGTCAGGTTGGCCACTCGCCCCGCTGAAGACTGCTGGGCCAGTTCCCCGGCGATAGCCCGTTCGTCCGGCGGCATCGGACGCACGAAGATCGCCCGTCGCGCTGGCCTGCTATCGACGATCAACACCACTGCGACCAGCAGCACGACCCAGCGCCACTTCCAGACCCCGCGGGGTGTCGTCGCGATGATGAGCGGAAAACACAGCGCACTGACGTTGAGAAAACGTTCCGGCAGCAGTTGTTCGTGCAGGGGCAGCAGCCGGTAAATACCTCCGCTGGGACCAAAGGCGAGGACCAGGCACACCAGGCCGGTCGCCAGCAGCGCCCGGTGGTGTTCTTTCGTGGTGCGGAAGGTGAACACCAGCGCGACGGCGACACTCGCGATCCCCAGGCTGATCGCCTCGATGTTGGCCTGGTTGGGAAGCACCGCCGACGTCGAAATCGAGAAGATGTCTATCTTAGCCGCTGCCAGCGACGGCACATTCGCCAGCTCGCGGTGGCTGTACGCGGGGAACAGGTAGAGCGCCGCCAACCCTCCGCCCAGCAGCACGGGCACCATGACCAGGATGCCCCGGCGCAAGGGAATGTAGACGTTGCTCAAAATGCGAAAGACCACGTAGAGGGCCAGCGCTACCGCGAAGATGGCGGCTTGCATCACGTGGGCCAGGATCACCAGCGCCCACAGGATCGCCAGCCGTGCCAGGGTCCAGTTGACTCGCTTCTTGACGAGGATCTGCTCGCTGTACCAGATAATCCAGGGCAAACACAGCAGCGCCAGGCCGCGCGGGAAGTTGCCTTCGACGAAGACGGTCCGCACCGTATAGGGCGCGGTGACCGCCACGAGCGCCCCGGCAGCGGCCAGCCAGCGATGGCCTCCCCAGCGGATGCCGATGAAATAGATGCTTAGCCCCAGTGTCAGGAAAATAGCCGTCACCAGCAGGCGGTAGACGACGAACACGTCCCCGAACAGGGCGGTGAGCGGACCGAGCAACCACATCGTCAGCGGCGGATAGTAGACCAGCGCTGGATCGCCCATGTACCAATCGGGCATCCAGGCGCTGGCGGCAAAGCCCTGGAACGCCCCCTGCTCGCGCATCAATCGTCCCATAAAGGCGGCGCGTTGAAGATGGCCCCAGGTGTCGCTGCCCCAGGGATACCCCGGCTTCCATACGGGGGCCAGGACCGCCAGGGTGCCCATCAATACCGCCAGCAGAGGAGCAATTAGAAGTAGCTGCGCAAGAGCAGTACGACGTGTATCGCTGCCTGTCGCAAATCGGCTGTTTCTAATTTTTCCAACCAGGGATTGTGCACGGTCCATGTTGCCTCTTCCGTAAGGGTGCGGACGTCCGCACTGACATGCGTCCAGAACAGAAACATATTGTAAAGAGGCATTAAGCAGAGATAGCCCAGGTACTTGCGGATGAAGACTTTCTCCGGCGGGGTGCTGAACACATAGGCCAGCAAGATGCGCAGAATGTTGGTCAGCAAATAAAAGACGAACAGCAGCCCCATCGCCTGACCTACCAACGCCCAAGTATAGCCAAAAAACGGCAGCATAAAAATCAAGAAGGTCCACATCAGGCGCGGCAGGGCCAGGGTATGGTTGACCTGGAGGCGCAGCGGCAGCACGATGTTCCAATAGGCCCGTTTCACGTGCTGGCTATATTTCGCCATCATGTGGACGGCGCTCACTTCCAGGGCGCCGCGCTGCCAGCGGGTCCGCTGGGCATACAGCGCGGACCAGGTCAGGGTGGGGGCCAGATGGACCTGAACCTGGGGCAGGTAGCCGATATGTTTTCCCGGCAGGCGCTGCAAGGTCATGGTGAGGTCGGTATCCTCGGAGACCGTCCGTCCCCGGTAGCCCCCGGTGGTCATCAGGGCTTCACGCCGGAAGACGCCGCACGCCCCGGACAGGGTGAACAGGCTGTCGAGCAGGCTTTCTGACCGCCGTCCCAGGTGAAAGGCCGTCGCGTATTCCAAAAACTGGCAGGCCGTGAGCATCTCTTCGCTGGCCGACAGGGGCTTGGTGAGGGGCAGCCCGTGCTTATCGACACGCGCCCGCCCGGTGTCGTCCGTTTCGACGACGAGATAAGGGTCGATGATCAGGTGTCCGGTCGCGGCCAGCAGTTTGGGATCCGCCATGAAGGCGCGCACGGCCTGTTCCACGGCGGTGGGTCCCAGGACCACGTCGCTGTCGATGGAAAACACGATTTCCCCGGTGGCCAGGGCCAGCCCGGCATTGACTGCCGCCGGTTTGCCGTGCCGGGTCACGCCGTCGCGTTTGCGCCGGACCAGATTCAATACGCCGCCAAAGTAGGGGGGGGCGATGGTGAAGCTGCTGGTGCGCAGGTAGGTGCGGTTCCCGTTATTTTTGCCCATATGCCCCAACACCACGTTGCTGGTCTGGTCGCTTGACCCGTCGTCGATCACGATGATCTCGATCAGGTGGTGCGGGTAGGTTTGGGCTTTCAGACTCATCAAACAGTAGTTGATATTGAGCTGCTCGTTATAGGCCGGGATGATGATCGAGACTTTGGGCAGGTGCTCGGCAGGCAGGGGGGCCGGCTGGGGACGATACAGCGCCCACACGGCGACGATCAGATACCAGAGCGTCGTCAGCCCATCCGTCACGACCGGAATGAGCAGCCAGGTTCCCCAGAAAAACAGGATGAAGAGCAGCCCGCTGTTACTCATCAGCGCACCGCCCGGCCTGAGACTTCAATCGAACGGTGGACCAGCTTCAAGGTCGGTCGTGTCAGCAAAAACCAGTACAGGGCAACGACCCCGACGAAATACAACAGCCGTCCGATGATCGCGTGCGCGAAGGGGACGATGGGTTTTCCCCAAAACCAGATGAGCAGCACGATCACGATGATCCGCAGCAGGTTCAGCAGATAGGTCCCTGCCAACCCGATCGTCAGGTAGTTCCAGCGTTGGTTGAGTGCCAGGCGCGGGTAAAACAACACCAATCCGGCTAACACCGACAGCTCGATCAGGGTGGAGCACTCCACGCCCACGCGCAGGCCGGACCACCCGGTCGAATCCGGAATCAGCAGGGTCGTCTTATCGACGTACTGCAAATGGATGCTCAAGGGAGCCATCAGCGCCTGCACATGCTTCACTTCCACGGCGGAAAGCTGGACGTCCCAGCCCTGCATCAGGCTGAGATGGATGAACACAAAGGCAAAGCCAAAAGCGCCCCACACGTACTGGAACAGCCGCCACTGCTGCTGGCGCGTCCACAACAATCCTGCCAGATAGACTCCGGTGCTGAACTGCAAGAGCGGCCAGGTCATTGGGCGGCTCCTCGCGCGGCGAACACCTTATGCCGCACGGACCACAGCCAGATCGCCAGCAGCACCAGGGCGACGCCCGCCAGGACTGTGCCCATCGTGGGGACCGAGTAGAAGGTCGTGGTCGACTCCCCATTGACGCAGCTTTGCCCCTGGCCATTGCTCCAGCACATGTAAACGCTGTAGTTGCCCTGCGTCGGATAGCTCCCATTGTTGGAGGTCCAACTGTAGGAATACGTTTCGCCGCCATCCAACGACGGGAGATCGTGGGAATGGGTGTCTACGACCGTGCCGTCCGGGGCGCGAACTTCAAAATAGAAGTTGCTGTTGTTGACTTTGGTGTCGGCGCGGACCGTCGTGCTGATGGTGATGGTATCGTTATAGCTGCCCCCGCCACTCACGCTCAAAGACAGGACGGTGCCTGTCCCGCCCAAACACAACATTGCCAGTACTGCAATCAGCACAGGCAACCTACGACGCCACTTAGAGGAGGTTACAGGTAACCTCAAAGAGAACATGCCGCGTTCTCCAGTTGTTTGATAAAATCACGCACTTCGAAAAACAGAATTGTGGTTTCTTCCTTTTTTCTTCGATTTATCTTACTGTACTGCTGCTGAATTAAAGGAGAATGGAATATAAGTTTGTTCAAGGTTTGAGTTTTGCCAGATACGTAAAGTTTTTCTAAGAAAAAAGGGTTCATATGCTGAGCATAAGTAAGTTATAGTTGAAAAAAGGTAAATCCGATCGTTATATACGGTGGTGATCAGAAGGGACATCATGGCCAGAATATTGGTGATCGAAGATGAGACGGCGCTTCGCGAGAATGTACTGGATATCCTGCGTTTTGAAGATTATGAAGCGGTGGGCGCTCCCAATGGCCGGATTGGACTTCAGTTAGCGCTGGAATACCTGCCCGACCTGATCCTCTGCGATGTGATCATGCCCGAATTGGACGGTTACAGCGTCTTGTTGGAACTGCGACGCCAGCCCGCTACGGCTGAGATCCCTTTCATCTTCCTGACGGCACGCGCTGCGAAGACGGATCAGCGCACGGGGATGGAACTGGGGGCCGAGGATTACCTCACCAAGCCTTTCACCCAGGGGGAGCTGCTGGCTGCGATCCGCACGCAGCTTGAAAAACGAGAGGCCCGCACTCAGTCAGCCAGACGCGATCTCGAAGTCCTGCGCGAGCGGATTCTCACCGCTTTGCCGCACGAGCTTCGTACGCCGTTGTCCGGAATCCTGGGCTATGCCAGCCTGCTCAGCACCGGCGGCACCACGCTGGCCGCTGACGAAATCGTTCACCTGGGACAGGATATTTATCGCAATGCCGCGCGGCTTCACCGCCTGATCGAGAACTACTTGGTCTATGTGCAGATCGAAGTCGTCGGCCAGGACCCCGCCAGGATGGAGCGTCTGCGGCGCGGATGGATGCCCGATCCGCGCAGCGTGATCCTGGCCTCCGCGCGTGCCATCGCGCAGAACCGCGAACGAGAGCAGGATTTGTCGCTGGAGCTAGGGGATACGCCGCCGGTAGGCATGTTTGGCGATTATCTCAAAAAGGTGGTCGAAGAGTTAGTCGATAACGCTTTCAAGTTCTCGAAGGTCGGAACCCCGGTGAGTGTGTTCGCGATCCGGACCGAGGATCGTTATCTCGTGGAGGTGCGCGATCAGGGCTGTGGCATGACCCTGGAACAGGTTGCTCAGGTGGGCGCCTATATGCAGTTTGATCGCAAGCGGCAGGAGCAGCAGGGGGTGGGAATGGGCCTGATCATCGCCAAACGGCTGGTCGAGCTGCACGGCGGCGAACTGCTGATCGAAAGCCTGCCTGGCCAGGGGACCACGGTGCGCTTCACTATTCCGGTGGCCAGCGAATAGCCGGAGACCGGGCCGGGGGTTTGACTCCCCCCCAGACTCCGTCGTGCGCTATTTCAAGTCGCCCCATAGGCTCTGCGTGGACAGGTACAACATCAGGAGGGTGAGCAGCACGATCCCGCTGAGCATGACAAACGGGATCGTTACGTGCACGAGCACGGGCACCAGCGCCGTCAAAAATCCCGCGCCGGTGACGACTGCCAGGAGGCGCAGATGTCGCGCTTTCAGGAGCGCCTGTTCTTTCTGTCCGGCGAGCCGCACCCGAAACCGCGCGAGATCCCACGCGGCCAGGTTGGCGCACATCCCCAGCAGAGTCAGCGGGAGCCAGGTGCCATCGAGCGCGGCGATCATGGCCAGCAGGGTAAATCCCACGAAGAACAGGGTGCCCAGTTCGTTGGCGTTCGCGGCGAGCCACAGCATCCCCAGTCCACCCGCCACGACGGCCAGCACAACCGCGCCCTGTGCTGCGAAAGCGATTGCGAACAGCGCCGCCGTGGTCAGCACTAAACCGCCCCATATGGGTTTCGGGTTCATGGTTACATCCTGTTCAGGTGATGAACGGCGAGCGGTTGGCTGGCCAGCGTTTCGCGGATGGCGATTTCCAGGGGCTGATCGATCGGCCAGTTGACGAGTTGGGCGCCACACTGGCGCATCTGGCGCAGCATCAGACTCCGTTCGGCGTAGGCCACGCGGTAGGCGAGGCTGGCGGTATCCCCCGCGTGCGATGATTCGAAAGAGATCGGATCGGGGCTGACGACCAGGACCGCATAACCGTGCGCGCGCATCCGGACCAGCGTGGGGATATCTTCCGGCAGGAGTGGGCTGATCACGACGAGCTGCGACTTGGCCGGAAACAGCGAGGTCGGCAGGTGGTGCAGGCTTTCGAGGGCGTAATTGATCCCCGTCTCGGCCCGCGAGAGTTCCTGCAAGATGCGGTTGCGCTGGACCCGGCCATAGCCCGGAAAGACGCGCGTGATCCCCGGTCCGTAGACGAGCAGGCTCACCCGGTTGCCATCGTTCAAGAAGTTCTCGGCCAGCGCGGCGGCGGCGTGCACGGAATGTTCGAACAATGCCTCGGCCCCCAGGTGGACGTTGGTGCGCTCGCGGGCATCCAGAATGAGGCCGACATCGGCCACCCGCTCCTGTTCGAACACGTTGGTAAAAAGATCGCGCTCCGACCGCGCGCTGAGCCGCCAGTTGATCTGGCCCTGGGGATCATTGGCCTGGTATTCCCGGACCGCCCAAAAATCGATCCCGCTGCCCGCCTGCCGGGCCGCGATGGGACCCGCGAAGCCGCGCGTTTGTGGGGGGCGGATTCTGATCCGTTCGAGCTTGGGATAGCGGGGGTGAACGACCAGGCGGGCGGTCGTCCGGTATCCATGCGTCTGCTCGAACACGCCGAGCGCGTCTCTGGCCCGCAGCGTCGTTTCATGGTCCGTGTATTCGCCGCGCCGCACGGCGATGGTGTATTCCAGTTCGAGCGAAGCGTTCTCAGCCATAAAAACGGTGGTGGCGGCTTCTCCGTCGAGTATGGTCGCGCCGCCGGGCAGGATGTCCTGTACGGCCAGTTCGTCGATGGTGGGTCCAATGTTGAGCAGGCTGATCTTCACCGTAATCGGCGCATTCTGCGGCGCGTGATCGGGTGTGAAGGTGCGGGTCATGGTGACCGACACCGCCTCTGGCCGCAGGGCGACCGCCGCCGCCAGGTAGACGATGAGCGGAATGGTCAGGACGATGACGCCGCTGCTGTGGGTCATCAGGCCCACCACCAGAAACGCGAAAATCAGGCCGAGGAGGAGGCGCAGCGCAGTGGTCACGGCATCGGCGCTTCCAGGACTGGGACCGGCACCGATTGCAGCACCTCGGTAAGCACATGATCGGTGGCGTGGGGCGTTGACCATAGATCAGGATGCAGAATCAGGCGGTGATTCAGAGCCGGTTTGACGAAGCGTTTGACGTCGTCCGGCAGCACGAACGCGCGGCCCTGGATGGCAGCCCAGGCGCGGCTCAATTTCAAGAGCGCAAGCGTGCCCCGGGGGCTGGCGCCTACCGCGACCTGGTGATGCGTACGCGTGCGCGCCGTGAGATTGACCAGGTAGCGTTCCAGGTCCTCGTCCACGAAGACCTCTTCGATCTGGCGCTGCATCGCGATCAACTGCCCGGCATCGGCGATCACCCGCAGCGGTTGATCTTCCTGTTTGCGCACCCGCCGCCGGTGGATGATCTCTTTTTCCTCTTCCGGGCTGGGATAACCAATCGACAGCTTGAGCAGAAAGCGATCCACCTGCGCTTCGGGGAGGGGGAAAGTCCCTTCATATTCGATGGGGTCTTGAGTGGCGATGACCATGAACGGTGCGGGCAGCGCCATCGTCTCCCCTTCGATGGTCACCTGGCGCTCTTGCATCGCTTCCAGCAGGGCCGATTGGGTGCGCGGCGAAGCGCGGTTGATCTCGTCGGCCAGGACGATCTGGGCAAAGATCGGTCCCGGCCTCAGCACGAACCGGTTTTCTGCCCGATCGTAGACGTACCCGCCCGTGATGTCGCCGGGCAGCAGATCGGGTGTGAACTGGATGCGGCGGAAGGACAACCCCAGCACCGTCGCGAAGCTGTTGGCGATCAGCGTTTTGGCCAGGCCGGGGTAATCTTCGAGCAGAATGTGCCCATTGGAGAGAAACGCCGCGAGCATCTGGTAGAGCACCTCGTGCTTGCCGACGACGGCTTGGCCCACTTCGTTGATGATGGCCTGGCTGAAAGCGGCGACGGAAGGTTCAGGATTCGTTTCCGGCATAGGTGTTTATCTCCAAATGTTTTTCAGCAAAGCGGATAAGTTCGTTCAAAAATTGATCGACCTGGGGATCACTGCTGGCAGCCAACCCTCGGTGAGGGCGTCGCAGCCAGGACAGCACGTTGGCGATCCGGCGGGTGGACGTATCCGGAATGCGCTTCCTCTCGACCACCTCGCGGAGCATTTCGGGAAGCTCCAGCACGCCCTCGCGCACCATGCTCTCGGCTTCGAGAAGGTCTACGCCGCGTTCGAAGGCCAGGATGGACAGGATCAGGTGGCGGGCTTCGAGGGCTAACTGGCCCTTTGAAAACCAGTTACGCTGAGCCTGGTCACACAGTAGGGACCAGTGCAGATAGCGCGTGCCGGGGTTGCCCTGGCGTGGCACGGCCTGCGAGAGTTTCCGGGGGCGGCGCGGCCCCCGCAGGGTCTTTGCGCCCAGGACGATGCTCAAGATCGCGAGTAGGGTCAGGTAGACTCCCTGGGGAACGCTGTTGATCGTCAGGCCGCACACCCACAGACAGTAGTAAATCGGGACCAGGATCGTATCGCTCACGAACGACCAAAACAGGATCGTCAGCACGCTGAAGATCAGCACGAACAGGGCAAAGGCCCAGAGCAGGAGCAGCTTGTGATTCGTCATGGCCGTCCCTGGCAGGTCGCCACAATCTCGGTCAGGCACGCGAGCGCCTGGGCTTCGTCGTTGGCGCTGGGCGGCAGGTTGCCGTAGCGGACGCCCTCGAACAGGCGGGTCAGGGTCTCCAGTGCCCCGCGTGGAAAGCCCTGGCTGACGAGGTACGTCTCGAACTCGCGGGGTGTCATGGCACTGTGACGGTCCAGTCCTCGCTCCTCGTGGGCCACCCGGTTCATTTCGCGGTAGCACTGGACGATGGCCGTCCTGAAGTCTCCCCCGGCTTGCAGCAGCGCCAGGGTATCCTGGGCGGCGTCGGCGAGCGGTTTCAGCGACAGCGGGGTGGGTGTCGGGCGCTGCCGGAAGAACCAGATACTGGCGCCCAGCAGTCCCGCGGCCAGGGCGGACGCAACCAGAATGACGACCGGGGCCAGCCAGCCCGGCGCTTCACCCGCTGACAGCGCCGCCTCCGACGAATCATCATCGGTCACGACTTCGATGGTAGAGCTGCTGGTGTTGATGCCCTCTGAATCGGGGCCATCGCCTAGAGAAGTGTGGTCGAGATAATCCACGATCCAGAGCAGCAGCGCGACGGCGATCAGGTTCACCGCCAACCGCCGCCGTCCCTGGGCGCTGAACAATGAATAGAGGGCGTAGACCGAGAAGCAGATCACGCTCAGGGACATGAGTCCGCGGAGCACCCAGAGCAGCGCCTCGCCGCCGGGAATCGAGCTACCGACTCCTGGCAGCGTGACGTCCGTTTTACTCAGCGAGAACGCTTTTCCTTCGGATAGGCTAAGCGAGGACAGGCTCATCGCCAGCAGCAGCGTCAGCAGCCCGGCAGCGGCAAGGAACAGCAGCGTGTTCCACTTGGCTCGGTTCATGGTGGGACCCTTCACGTGCACTGGATCGGAAGCGCACCCGAATAATGATACCACCAGGCGAGCATCTATGCTGACTTTTTCTCGCCGGTTGGCGCACGGATCGTTGCGCAGGCTTCAGGTTTTCGGCATACTGGGGCGTTCGTACAGATTTTTGCTTTGGAGGTTACGTGATCGTCGATCTGGCGCTGGGAATCGCCGCTGGACTGTACGTTTTTTCCGCCCTGTTTCTGACCGTCTTCATGGTCAGCTTTGCGGTGCTGCTCGTGATCTACGCCCGCCAGCGCGGTACGCCGCCGCCGCTGCCCAGCGTGTCCGAAGACGATCTCCTGTCGGTGACGGTCCAGGTCCCGATCTACAACGAGGCGCTGGTGGTGGAGCGCCTGGTCGATGCCTGCGCCCGGCTGGATTACCCCCCAGGCAAGCTGCGCGTCCAGTTTTTGGACGATTCCACCGACCAGACCACCGCCCTGATCGAACGGCGGGTGCGCTATTGGCAGGCGCAGGGCGTTTCGCACCTGGCGCTGATCCGGCGACCGGAACGGCGCGGCTACAAGGCGGGCGCGTTGGCCTATGGCCTGGCGCAGACGGACACGGACTGCGTCGCCGTCTTTGATGCGGATTCGCTGCCGCCCGCCGATTTTCTGCGCCGCACCATGCCGTACTTCAACGGCGATCCGCACGTGGGCCTGGTCCAGACCCGTTGGGGACATCTCAACACGAACACCAACTGGCTCACCCGCGCCCAGGCGCTTTCGCTCGACGGCCATTTCGCCATCGAGCAGGTGGCGCGCAGCCGGGGGCACCTGCCGATGTCGATGAACGGTACGGGCGGCATCTGGCGGACGGCGGCGCTGCGCAGCGCGGGCGGGTGGTCGTCGGCGACCATCACCGAGGATCTGGATTTATCCTATCGCGCCCTGCTCGACGGCTGGCAGTTCGTGTACCTGGTCGATGTCGTGGTGGACAGCGAACTGCCGCCCCAGGTGCAGGCGTACAAGGTCCAGCAGGCGCGTTGGGCCACCGGGTTTACTGAGTGCCTGCTCCGGTACGGCGGGACGGTGCTGCGCGCGCCCACGCTGCCGCCGGGCAAACGCTGGTTGGGACTGATGCACCTGTGTTCCTACGCCGTCCAGCCGTTGATCCTCTTGATGTTTTTGCTGACCCCCGTGTTGATCCTGGGCAATGTGTTTCCCCACCTCAGCGGGCTGCGCTTCACCGGCTTCACCGGGAGCATCGCGCCGCTGTTCATCGTGCTCGGCCAGGTTGAGCTGCATCGCGACTGGCCGCGGCGCCTGCTCAGCATTCCGGTGCAGGTGCTGGTAGGGGCGGCCATCGTGCTCAACAACACCCGCGGCGTTTTGTACGGGCTGCATTCATCCGCGATCCAGCGCGAGTTCCGCCGCACGCCCAAATTCCGGCTGACGGCCCGCTCCCAGGGCTGGCGCGACACGTCCTATGCGCTGCCGCTGGATGCGACGGTCATTGGGGAGC
>CAYRWY010000085.1:0-16803 GCA_964427955.1 uncultured Anaerolineaceae bacterium | reverse complement strand
CGGGTGTGCGCGCCTGGACGATCTTTCTGCCGACCTGCTGCGCACCGCCAAGCGGGCGGGATTTGCCGACCAGCACATCGCCTGGCTGTTGGATGCGGTGGACAGTGTCTCCGAAGCGGACGTGCGTGCCCGGCGGCTGGCGGACGGCATTTTGCCGACCTTTCACGTCGTGGACACCTGCGCGGCGGAGTTCGAGTCCTATACGCCGTACCTGTACAGCGCCTACGAGTCCGAGAGCGAAGCGGCGCCCACCCCGCGTGAGAAGATCATCATCCTGGGCAGTGGACCGAACCGCATCGGGCAGGGGATCGAGTTCGATTACTGCTGTGTCCACGCGGCACGTGCGGTGCGCGATGCGGGCTACGAAGCCGTGATGGTCAACTGCAACCCGGAGACGGTCAGCACCGATTACGACACCTCGGACCGGTTGTATTTCGAGCCGCTCACGCTGGAACACGTGCTCAATATCGTGGCTCGCGAGCAGCCGCTCAAGGGCGTGGTCGTCCAGTTCGGCGGGCAGACGCCCCTCAACCTGACGGCGAAGCTGGTGGCACACGGCGTGTCGATCCTGGGCACGGCGCCGGACTCGATTGCCGCCGCCGAGGATCGCGGCCAGTTCGGCGCGCTGCTGGACGACTTGGAGATTCCCGCCCCCGCGCACGGCATGGCGAATTCGGCGGACGAAGCCCGACAGGTCGCCCGCGCCATCGGCTACCCGGTCCTGGTGCGGCCCTCGTATGTGTTGGGCGGGCGCGCGATGGCGATTGTCTACGGCGAAAGCGCGCTGGACGACACCCTGCAATCCGCCTTCGCCGCCGCACCGGGCCAGCCGGTCCTGATCGACCATTACCTGGAAGATGCTTACGAGGTAGATGTGGATGCCATCGCTGACGACACCCAGGTGGTGATCGGCGCGATCATGCAGCACATCGAAGAGGCCGGGGTGCACAGCGGCGACTCGGCCTGCGTGATCCCGCCCTACAAGATTTCCGCCTTTCACATGGCCCACCTGCGCGAATACACCGAACGGCTGGGCCTGGCCCTGGGCGTGCGCGGCCTGATGAACGTCCAGTACGCCATCCGGGATGACATCGTCTACGTGCTGGAAGTCAATCCCCGCGCCAGCCGGACCATCCCCTATGTCAGCAAAGCGACGGGCGTCCCGCTGGCCCGGCGTGCCGCGCAGATTCTTACCGGGCGTTCTCTGACGGACCTGGGGCTGGTCGAAGAGCCGGAAGTGCGCGGCTTTTTCGTCAAGGAGGCTGTGCTGCCCTTCAAAAAATTCCTGGGTGTGGATGCGCTGTTGGGACCGGAGATGCGCAGCACCGGCGAAGTGATGGGTCATGCCGCCCGGTTCGGGCACGCCTTCGCCAAGGCGCAGATCGCCGCCGGGGATCGTCTGCCGCTGGAAGGCACCGTTTTTCTCAGCGTGAACGACTACGACAAAAGCGCCGCCCTCAAGCTGGCGCGCGATCTACAGCGCATGGGTTTCCGGCTGTTGGCCACGCGCGGCACGGCGGAATTCTGCGCCCATGCCGGGTTGAACGTGATCCCGGTGCACAAGGTCAGCGAGGGCAGCCCGAATGTGGTGGATTTGCTCCGCACCGGCGAGATCGACCTGATCATCAATACGCCGCTGGGATCGGTCGCCCACAGTGACGGGATGCACATTCGCACCGCGGCAGTGCGCTACGGGGTTCCGATCTTGACTACGCTCAGCGCCGCTCAAGCCGCGATCAACGGTATTCAGACCCTCAAATCGCAGACTTTGTCGGCTAAGAGCTTGCAGCAGCATCACTGCTAATACTTGTCGTCAGAATGACCATCTTGATAAGTTCTTGACACCTTGGGGGGTGTTCTTGAGACTATTTTGATCCGTCATGTAGGATAATAACAACCTAATACATGTGCACATTTTGGCTGGGCGATCTTTCCCAACCTGAATCTTGACAGGCATATCAGCCCGATTGGATCGGGCTTTTTGATGCAGGTAAGTCAAAGAGGTCAAACGATGTCTACTATCACGGCATCCCCCGACACCCCTAAATCTCGGTTCAAACTGTCTCATTGGCTGATCGGTAAGCCGTTGGAGACTAAAGCACTCCCGCACCAGGTGGTTAGCAAACCGGTGGGGCTGGCGGTGTTCGCGTCGGATGCGCTGTCGTCCACGGCGTATGCCACCGAAGAAATCCTGATCATTCTGGCGCTGGCCGGAACGGGTGCTGCCACCCTGGGAATATCACTGCCCATCGCGTTGGCGATTGCGCTCTTGATGATCATCGTGACCATCTCCTATCGCCAAACCATCTACGCCTACCCGAACGGTGGTGGCGCATACATTGTGGCGCGCGACAACCTGGGTGAGCTGCCCGCCCAGATCGCGGGGGCCGCGCTGCTGACCGACTATATCCTGACGGTGGCGGTCAGCGTTTCCTCCGGTATCGCGCAGATTACCTCCGGCTTTCATTTCCTGTATCCCTACCGGGTGGAAATGGCGGTGGGCGTGATCGCGCTCATGACGCTGGTCAACCTGCGGGGGGTCAAGGAAAGCGGGCGTATTTTCGCCATCCCGACCTTCTTCTTCCTGGGGGCCATGCTCCTGACCCTGGCAGTCGGTTTCATCCGGTATGTCCTCGGCGATCTGCCCACCGTGGTCGATGTCGAAGCCATTCAGGAGGGTGGGCAGGCCCTGACCTTGTTCTTGATCCTGCGCGCCTTCTCCAGCGGCTGTGCCGCGCTGACGGGCATCGAGGCCATTTCGAACGGGATCACGGCCTTCAAGGAACCGCGCAGCCGGAATGCGGCCATCACCCTGGTCTGGATGAGCAGCCTGCTGATCGTCATGTTCCTGGGGATCACTTTCATCGCGCACCAGATTCACGCGATGCCGAGCGAGCGGGAAACGGTCATTTCCCAGTTGGGCCGCACGATTTACGGCGACGGCAGTCTCTTCTACCTCATGATCCTGGTGGGCACCGCCCTGATCCTGTTAATGGCGGCCAATACCAGCTATGCGGACTTCCCGCGGCTGGCGGCCCTGCACGCCGGGGACGGCTTCCTGCCGCGCCAGTTGACCTATCGTGGCAGCCGCCTGGTCTTCTCGTGGGGCATCATGGGGCTGGCGCTCTGCGCCTCGCTGCTGGTCATCGTCTCTCAGGCGCGGGTGACCGCCTTGATCCCGCTGTATGCCATCGGCGTATTCCTGAGCTTCACCATGTCCCAGACCGGCATGGTGGTCCGAATGCGCAAGATCGGCAGGTTGAAGCCCGGCGAAGAAGTGCCCGGACGCGAAACCGTCATGCGCTACGATCCCCACTGGCGGCTGAAGATGTTCGTCAGCGGGTTTGGCGCGGTGTGCACTGGTATGGTGATGATCATCTTTGCCGTGACCAAGTTCACCAGCGGCGCCTGGTTCGTGGTGCTGTTGATCCCGGTGCTGGTCTTCATCTTCTTCCGCATCCACTACCACTACCGTGACGTGGCGCGCCTGCTCAGCCTCGAAGGGGTGCCGATGGACGTGGAGAAACGCCCGGTGCAAACCCTGATCTTGGTGGACGACGTGCACGCCGAGACGGTGCGGCTGGTGAACTTCGCCAAATCGCTGGATCACCCCTGGCACGCCGTGCATATCGCCGTCAATCCCAACAAAGCGGACGTGATCCGCGCGAAATGGGAAAAGCGAATCGGCGAAGGCGAGTTGGTGATGATCCCTTCTCCCTACCGCCTGCTGGCCGAACCGCTTCAGCAATACATCGAGGATCTGCAAGCCAAGACTCCCGGCAGCTTCGTGCACGTCATCATGGGCCACCTGGCGATGGATACCTTCTGGGAGCAGGCGCTGCACCAGAACAGCGCGGTGATGTTCAACCTGGCCCTGAGCCGGATGGAACGGGTCGTGGTGACCAGCGTGCCCTACCAGATTCACCGCAGCGATCTGGCCCACGAGCACGCTGTAGCCACCCACGGGGCCTAAGCAGCACAGTCTCGCTTGAAATGGATTTGCCGGACCGGATGAACGCCATCCGGTCCGTTGTTTTCAGGGGGAAAGTCGCCCATGTGGGGTCGGGATCATCCCGGCGGCGCCTCACCGCTGCGCCGGTACTGTCGGGAGCGGCCCTGGCGACCGGCGATCTCCAACACCGCCATTTCGCGCAGGCAGTAGACCATTTTCTGCGCCAGCGCGCGCGGCAGCCCCAGGGCCTCCGCTAACGCCTGAGTATCGAAGAGGCCGAGCAGATCCGCAGGAAGCAGGGCCGCAAAATCGGCGGGGGTGCGGAGCGAGATCGTCTCATAAACCTCGATCAATTGCCGGTCATAGATGCTCCAATGTTTCCGCCGCCAGCTCCCCTGCCCATCATCCATCCAGAATTCCTCTTCCTTGATCAACGGCACGTCCAACGTGAAATTCGGGTGAGTCACCAGGGCGGGCAGGCTGACCAGTTCCGGGAACAGATGAAAGATGGTGCCGCGCTTGGGCGATTTGCGTCGGCTCACGATCTCGCCGTCCGCCCGCAGGCGCACGATGTACCGCTCCTGGGCGATGGGATAAACCAACCGCACCGGCCACTGGTCCAGCAGGCGGGCCAGCTTGGGCTTGAGCCGGTCCAGGCGGCGCGTCTGGATTTCGATGCACTCCCCAGCCGTGCCATCAGACGCCGGGCGGAAAATATCGACGACGTGTTTTCCGTCCACGGCCCATTCGAGGTAGTCTCCCGGTTGGGCATACCACGTCTTGAGCGCCGCGTGCAGCGATTTTTCGGCGAGTGTGCCTATGCGTCGGGATGCCACTGCTGCGCGCCCCATTTCTTGCGATTCTCGACCAGGTTCGGCGCCGCGCGCCAGCGAATCGGCGGGGTGGTACGTTGTATCAGGGGATCGGGCGCGATGGAGGCCATGATCCCGCTGGCCAGCGGCAGCGCATCGTCCCATTCGTCGTGCGCGACCTCAAGGATCAGGGCGTCGTGCACGTCCAGCGCCACGCGCGACCGCCACCCGCGCGCAGCAAAGGTCTCGCTCACCAGGACGATGGCGCGCTTGAGCATCTCGCTGACACCTCCCTGGCACAGGTAGTTCCAGGCCACGAACGCCGACGGCACGGCCACGCGCCGCCCGGTCCACAGTTCGAGAAATCCGGTACGCTCGGCCTGCTGTTTGGCGGCGGCTCGCAGGCGGGTCATTTTGGGGAAGGCGGCATCTTTGGCGCGCATGAGGGCCTGCGCCTCTGCTGTCGAAATCTCCAGGCTGATCCCCAGCCGTTCCGCGCCCATGCCGTAGGCGGTGCCATAGGAGATCTTTTTGGACATCCCGCGCAACTGCTTCCGTTGTGCCGCGTCGGCCTCGGCCCACGTCTGGCCGAAATAGCGCGCCGCCATCATCGAGTGGAAGTCCTCCGCATCGCAGGCCGCGGACAGGTGATCGTCGCCCGAAATCATGGCCGCCATCACGTTTTCGGCGTTGCTGTAGTCGATCTCGACCAGGGTGTACCCCTCGTCTCCTATCGCGACCCCGGCCATCGCGGGCATTTTCCAGTTCTGCATGTGCGGGTAGCTCGACGCCCGCCGCCCGGTATCGGTAGCGATGGTCACCAGGCTGTGCAGCCGTCCATCCGTGACGGCATGTTCGAGCAGCCCGGTCAGCGTGGACATCAGCCAGTCCGTTTCCAGATAGTGCGCCAGATCCTGGAGACGCTCGCGGTAGGGGCTGTCTTCTTCCATGTAGGTTTCGATCACGTCCGAGCGAGTGCTCAGATCGGTCCACCGCATGGCGCTGTCCGGGTGTTCGCGCAGCCGCTTTCGCCCTTCGCGAGTGAAAAAGCTCGAATCGGCCTCACGTGCGGGCAGCGGAATGCCCTTCCGCTCGTACAGGTAGCGGGCGCGCGCCTTGGGACTGCCCGGCGTGGTCAGGCCATCCTCGCTCAGCCGCCGGACCAGATCGATCCGTTCTCGTTCCAGGTCGCCGACGTGTTGTTCGACAAAGGGCGTGTTCAGCCGGATGCCACGCGCCGCCATCCGGCAGTATTCGCGCACGGCCCGGCATTCCCAGTCGATCAACTCGGCGCTGAAGGGGATCGCCCGCTGGCGCTGGTAAATCTGAAGGGCCAGGCGGGCATCATTCTGGGCATATGCGAGGGTCAGCTCCAGGGGGAGCGTATGCAGCCGCCCACGCTGGCGCTTGAGTTCGTGTTGTTCAGCGGGAACAGGGATACCCAGCGTCGTAGCGACCGCCACCAGGTTATAACTCGCGCTTACCGCCGGATGCAGCAGACGGGCCATGACGTAGGTGTCCCACACGGCGGCGGGAATTTGTCCCCCGGTCAACTTGCTAAGCTGGCGCAGGTCGAAGATCGCATTGTGGGCCGCCAGGGGGGTCTCGCGCCGGAACAGGGCGCACAGAAAATCGCGGACTCGCTCGTCGAAGGGGGTGGTGAGCACGGTGGTCTGGTGTTGTTCGCCCTCGCTCCACGCCAGCGCGATGATGGTGATGTCTGCCGGATAGCTCAGCCCATAGTCCAGGCGCGGGCCGTAGCCGGGCCAGCGGGTCTCCGTTTCGATGTCGATGGCGACGTCAGCGCCCCGGAGGCAGCGCGCCAGCGCGTCGGCGTCGTAGTAGACCGGTTCTTCAAACAGGGGAAGCTGCATGGCAGGCTCGCTCATCCAACGGGTATCACGAACTGTTGTCAATTATAGCTCATTCGTTCGGTTCAATAACATACAAGACGATTCTGCCGCGCCTCTCTATACTAGACTCAAATTCGATCTACCAGGAACAGCAGGGCCTCATGCATGGGATCAACTCGTTAGGCGTGTTTTACGCGGGCGCGGCGCTGCTTATCATCGCCCCCGGCCCGGACTTCGTGTACGTCATGACCCAGGGGGTCGCGCGCGGGCGTTGGAGCGGCGTGCTGTCCGCCGTCGGGATCAGCCTGGGGCTGCTGGCCCATACCACTCTGGCGGCGTTGGGCGTGACGGCACTGATCTTGACTTCGGACCTCGCGTTTGAGGTGATCAAATACCTTGGCGCGGCCTATCTCGTCTTGCTCGGCGTGAAATCGTTCAGGAGCAGCGGCGTGCTGGCCACCACTCCGCTCGCTGGTGCGCCCGACCGGGGCGCGGTCCAGATCGTGCGGCAGGGCATGTTCACCAACCTGTTCAACCCCAAGGCAATGCTCACCTTCCTGGCGTTCATCCCGCAGTTCATCACGGGCCGGGGGAGCAGTCTCCAGGTGGTCTTTCTGGGCGTGTCGATGGCCCTGCTGGGGATTGCCTGGTTCAGCCTGGTGGGGTATTTTTCAGGCGCGGTGAGCGAATGGCTGTTAAACTCAAAGTCGAACCGGCTGATCAGCTACCTGGTGGGCAGTGTGCTGATCGGGCTGGGATGCCGGATGGTGTTGTTGGCCCATTGAATCAAGATGCCGATCCAGGAACACGCGAAGTTCTGGCACGATAAGGCGCTCAATAACCTTGAGCTGCTGCGCGCGACCTACATTACCCATGTGTTCGCCCCACACGCGCACGAGGGGTTCGCCATTGGGATCATCGAAGGCGGCGCGCAGACCTTCATCTATCACGGGCGGAACCGGCTGGTGATGCCGGAAGGCTGCGTCGCGCTGGTCAACCCGGGAGAAGTGCACATCGGTCAGGCCACGACCGCGCTGGGCTGGACCTACCGCATGTTTTACCCGGAGGCGCCGGTATTGCAAGCGGTCGCGTCCGAATTGTTCGACCGTTCCGTCGATATTCCGTTTTTTTCGTATCCGATCCTCTACGATGACATCCTGTTTCACCTGATCCGCCGGATGCATACGGCGCTGGAAGATCCCTGTACGTCGCAGTTGGAACGAGAAACGCTGCTCGTTCAGGCATTGGCTCATCTCATCCGCTGGCACGCCGACGACCGGCCCGGTCGCGGACGGGTTCCCCACGAACAGGTGTTGATGGGCCAGGTGCGTGATTTTCTGGCGGGCAACCTCCACGAGAATGTATCGCTGCAAGCCCTGGCCGATCAGGTGGGTCTCAGCCGGTCGTACCTGGTGCGCGGGTTCCGGAAAAGCTACGGGCTGCCGCCGCACGCCTTCCAGACGCAGGTCCGGGTCGAATATGCCAAGAAACTGCTGCTGGCCGGGCTGCCCATTGCCGAGGTGGCCTTAGAGGCCGGGTTTGTGGATCAGAGCCACCTCACCCGGCATTTCAAGCGTATCGTAGGCGTTCCCCCCGGCCAGTACCGCCTGGTCGTCTAGGCCAACTCCACCTGCCAGGCTTTGTGCTAAACACAAGACCCTGCGGGCGGAGTCGGTCCCCAGGGTCTTGTGTTGGCTGTTTGCCGGTTCAGTGGTGATACACTTCCCAGCCGAAATAGGTCTCGAAAGCTTCCGCCAGGATGTCCGCGGAGGGCGCCGCGCTCATGGCGGCGTGGTGCTCGTAGCCGTTTTTGCAGATATGGCGCATCAGCTTTTGCAGGTCGGGCACTTCGACCACCGCCCGGCTGCCAAAGGTGTCGAGCGGATCGTCCACGAACTGCCCGTCGCCGACGTAAGTGCGGATCTGGCCGTGCTGATCGTCGGTCGTGAGGCGTGCGAAGCTCATCGGCCCGGCAGGGGTGCGTCCCGCGACCGCGCCGTACGTCTTGTCTGTGCCGAGTGTCGTCGCCAGGATTTCGGCGTTGGCCATCTTCATGTCGCTGAAGAAGCTCTTGGCCCAGTTGCCGCAGTGGAACAGCACGCACTTGTTGGGATCATCGCCGTAGTTGTTGTTCCAGTCGACCAGCGCGCTGGGCTGGCCGGTCGCCAGTTGCAGCGCAAACATCGACGTCACGCCGGTGACGTCCACTTCGCACGCGCTGGGCATCAACTGCTCGCTCATCATGCTCATCAGGGTGCAGACATTGATGCCATAGTTCTGTTGCAGCGAGGTCCAGCATTGCAGGGCCGAGGCTTGCAGGTCGTACTGCGCCATCCAGTCATCGATCACGATCCCCAGCTTCGCCATCTTGACCACGGCGGGCGCGGGCACGCCGTCGGTCCGTATGTAGCCATGAATCGAGTCCAGCTTGGCCTTGACCTTCGGATCGCCGTCGGCCAGCTTGTTCGCCCAGCCGAACACCTCCGACATGTCTATCGTCGTCACGCTGATTCCGGCGGTCTGGAGCAGCTTTTCGCTGTAACGGGTGGTGTTGAAATTGCCGGGCCGCGCGCCAATCGCCCCCAGCCGGGCCTGCTTCAAGCCCTTGACGACGCGGCAGACGGCGACAAACCGCCGCAGGTCCGCCTTGAACGACGCGGAGGTCGGATGCACGGTGTGCAGGGTCGTCAGCGAAAACGGGTAATGGTACTGGACCAGGTTGTTACAGACCGAGATTTTGCCACAGAAGGCGTCGCGGCGGCGCTCGACCGTGAACTGCTGGAGATCGTCCGGATACGCCTGGACCAGGATCGGCACGTTCAGCCCGGAGAGCTTGATCGTGTCCGCCACCCCTTTTTCGTCGCCGAAGTTGGGCAGCACCACCAGGATGCCGTCAATGCGATCCCGGTGCTCGCGGAACAGTGCCGCGCACTGCTTGGCATGTTTCCAGGTTTCGACCCCGCCCAGTTTGGTCGCGTTTTCATCCAGGATCACGGCGTCGAGGTCGAATTCCTTGAAGAGCGTCAGGATGTCCTGCCGCCCCTCGGTGACCAGCCGGTCCGGGAAAAAGTCACGATTGCCCACGATTACGCCTAAGGTTATTTTGCCTGGTTGCATCCTCAAAAGTCCTTTCACGATAAAGAGCGTTACAGCCGGTGATGGATCGGTGAAACTGCCGGGTATATCTCGCGGTACAGTTCAAAGCGCGCGCCATACTGCTGGTGCCGCCCTGGGTCCGGGGTGAAATGTTTGTCGAAGCGCAGCGCCTTGTCCACCGCCTGGCCGAGGTCCCCATAACATCCCGCTCCGACCCCGGCCAGCAGGGCGGCTCCCCAGCAGGCGGCGTCCGTGACCCGCGGCACGCTGACCGGCACACCCAGGATGTCGGCTTTGAGCTGCGCCCACAGATCCGAACGCGCGCCACCGCCAATCGCCCGCAGTTCGTCAATCCGCACCCCACCCGCGCGCAGCAGATCGAAATTGACGCGCAGCTCGAACGTCAGCCCCTCCAGCACGGCTTTCGCCAGGTCGGTCTTGGTGGTCGCGAAGGTCAGACCCAGGATCGCCCCTTTGGACGCCGTATCGAAAGTCGGCGTGCCGCTGCCCGCGAAGTGGGGCAGGACCAACAGGGAAGTCGGCTCCGGCGCGGCCTGCTTCAAGATCAGGTCGTAGGGGTCCTGTCCGCCAGCCTGCGCTTGCTGGACTTCTTCGCCGCCCAGGGTGTCGCGGAACCACCGCAGCAGCAGTCCGCCGCTGTGATTGAGCGTCATGGCGACGTACAGGCCCGGCACGACGTGCGCGTACACGGAGATATTCCCGGTGTAGAGCGTGTCGTTGAGCACCGGCTCGGCCAGCGAGATCTCCATCACCTCGGCGGTTCCGGTCGAGACCGCCGCCAGCCCGGGGCGGGTGAGTCCCACCCCCAGCGCCCCGCACGCCTGGTCATGCCCCCCGGTGACGATCAGCGGCGGCTGGGCGAACCCCAGGCGTTCCGCCAGGTCTGCGTGCATGGTGCCGATCACGCTGCCGGACGGCTGTACCGTGGCCAACCGGGACGGATCGAGTTCCAGCGCCTCAAGCAGCCACGCGGACCACTGCCCCCGGCGCAGGTCGTAGACCTGGGTGCGCGAGGCCAGGCAGTGGCTGACGGCGGCCTGCCCGGTCATCTTGTGGATGATGAAATCTTCGTAGAGCAGAAAACGCGCGGCTTGCCGCCACAGATCCGGTTCGTGTTCTTTCAGCCACAGCAGCTTCGGCATCGTGTTGATGGTGTGGACGGGCATCCCGGTATGTTCGAACAGCTCGCGTGCGCCGCAGCGTTCCACCAGCCAGGCGTTTTGCGGACCGGTGCGCGTATCCATCCCCAGGATCATCGGGCGCAGGGCGTGCCCGTGGTCATCAACCGGCGTGATCGCTTCACCCTGCACCGACAGGCCAATGGCGGCCACCGTCTTGACCCCGGCGCGGCTCACCACCTGCTGCAAGGTCTGCTGCGCCAGTTCCCACACCTGCTCGGCGTCCTGTTCCGCCCACTGCGGATGGGGGATGCTCACGGCATATTCGCGGCTGGCACTGGCCAGCAGGGTCCCGTCATCGCTGAACAACGCGGCTTTGCAGCCGGTCGTGCCGATATCCAGTCCGATCAGGTGCATGGCTCAATCTCCCGGCGAGCGCAGCAGGCCCTTGCCCGCCGCTTCCGACCGCTGCTGCGTCGGGATGCGGATGTAGCGGCGGCGCAGCTTGGCGAGACGCATCCCGCGCAGGCTGTCGAAGAACACCGCCAGGAAGATCACCCCCGCTTCGATCATCGGCTGCAAGTACAGATCGACCTGCGTGAACACCAGGCCATTCTGCACCATCTGCACCAGCACGGAGCCGATCACCGCGCCGAAGGCATTGCCCACGCCGCCAAACAAGCTGGCACCGCCCAGGACGGCTGCCGCAATCGCGTCGAATTCGTTGCCTTTGCCAAACGGGGCATCCAGCCGCCCGATCTGGCTGACCAGGATAAAGCCGCCCAGCCCGGCGCACATGCCGCTGAGGATGTAGACACCCATCGTGATGCGCGCGGTATTCAACCCGGCTTTCTGAGCGGCTTCGCGATCATTGCCCACCGCGTAGATCTGGCGGCCAAACGGCGTGCGGGTCAGGATGAAGTGGGCGATCACCACCACGATCACGAAGACGATGGTGGCGAGGGGGATTTTCTCCAGGAATTCCCACTGGCCGAAATCCAGCACTTTTTGAGGGAAGTCGAGCGAGCGCGACTTGGTCAGCGAGATGCCCAGCCCGCGCCCGATGGTCATGGTCGCCATCGTGGCCAGGAAAGGCGCGATGCGGAACCTGACCACGCAGATGGCGTTGACCAGCCCGAACAGCGCCCCCACCAGGATCGACACGCCCAGCGCCGCCAGGATGCCGATGTGATAGTCGCGCAGCAGCAGCCCGGCCACCATCGGGGCCAGGTACATGATCGATCCCACCGACAGATCGACGCCCGCGGTCAGCAGCACGAACGTCATGCCCACGGCGATCACCCCGGTGAAGGACGCCTGTTTGATGATGTTCTGGATGTTTTGCGGGTCCAGAAAGCGCGACGACTGCGTGCCGAAAAAGAGGAAGATGACGACAAACAGAATCGGCGTAGTGTTTTGCAGGAGCAGCAGCGCCACTCGCTCACGCATATTGGCTTTCATGCCCCGTTCTCCTCTCGGAAGGCCGCGCGCAGAATGTGTTCTTCGTCGAACTGCTCGCGCGTGAATTCGCCGCGAATTTCACCCCGGCTCATGACCAGGATGCGGTCGCACATCCCCATCAGCTCTTCCAGCTCCGACGAGATGAACAACACCCCGGTGCCCTGAGCGGCGAGCGTGTTGATGATGGAGTAGATTTCGTATTTGGCGCCCACGTCGATCCCGCGGGTCGGCTCGTCCATGATGAAGATTTCGGGCCGCGACATCAGCCACTTCGCCACGACGACTTTTTGCTGGTTGCCCCCGCTCAGGCTTTTGGCAGGATGCCGGTCGATGGCGCTGCTCTTGATCTGGAGCGACGCGGCGACGTCGTGCGCGGCGGCGGCCATCTCCTCCTGCCGGACGAATTGGGTGATCGCCTGGGCGAACTTGGGCAGCGAGACCAGGGCGATGTTGTCGGCAATCGAGATCTCCATCAACAAGCCTTCTTCGCGGCGGTTTTCGGTCACGAACGCGATCTGGTTCTTGATGCTGCCGCGCGCTGTCACGCGGTGGCTGTTCTGCCCGTTCACGAAGACGTGCCCGACTTCGTAGCCATCCAGCCCGAACAGGATGCGCGCCAGTTCGGTCCGGCCCGATCCCATCAGGCCGAAGACACCCAACACTTCACCCTGGTGCAGGGCGAAGGTGATGTCTTCGACGATCCCGCTCTGCGAGATACCCTGTACTTCGAGCTTCACCTGCTCGCCGGGTTCGGTCGTGCGCGCGGGGTAAAGCTGCTCGATGCTGCGCCCGACCATCAGCGCGATCATGCGGTTGATGTCGAACTTGCTTTTGGGACCCTGGCTCACCAGCTCGCCATCGCGCAGCACGGCGATATCGTCGGCGATTTCCATCACGTCGCGCAGGATGTGGGAGATGTAGATCATCGTCTTGCCCGCCTGGCGCAGTTGTTCGATGATGCCGAACAACTGCTCCGTTTCGCGGGCGGTCAAGGACGTCGTCGGCTCGTCGAAGATGATGATCTCGGCGTCGATGCTGAGCGCCTTCGAAATCTCGACCATCTGGCGCTCTCCCGGCGAGAGTTTTTCGACCAGCACCATCGGCGAGAGGTCCAGCCCCATCGAGTTGAGCAGCTCTGCGGCCTGCTTGCGAATGTTCGTCCGGTTGAGGACCGGCCAGCGCCCCCGGCGCGGGAACGAGTCGATGAAGATGTTTTCCGCGATGCTCAGGTTGGTGAACAGGTTGAGTTCCTGGTGAATGAACGCAATCCTGGCGCGTGTGGCATCGGACGGGGTGCGCGGCTGGTACGGCTGGCCGTCGAGCAGCATTTCGCCGCTGTCGGCGCGGACGATTCCGCCGAGAATGTTCATGAGGGTGCTCTTGCCCGCCCCGTTTTCGCCGATCAGGCCGATCACGTGGCCGCGCGGCACGGTCAGGTTCACCTCGCGCAGGGCATAGACGCCAAAGAACGCTTTGCTAATATTCTTGAATTCCAGCAGCACGTCATTCATGGCTACCGCTCCCGCGCCATCAAGCGCGTGCGCGTGACATCGACCAGGGCCGCCAGCAAAATCACCGAGCCTTTGACCACGTCGATGTAAAAGGCGGACAGGTTCATCTTGGTGAGCGAGTTTTCCAGCAGCACGAAGAAGATCACGCCGAAAAAGGTCCACTTCACCTTACCCTTGCCGCCGAACAGACTGGTCCCGCCGATCACGGTCGCCCCCACCACGCTCAGCAGCAGGTTGTCGCCCAGCGTGGGACGCCCGCCTTCGAGCCGGGCCGAGTACAACACGCTCGCTACCGCGGCGCAGAACCCGCTGAACATGTAGACCATGATCACCGTCCGGCCTGTCGGCACGCCCGACACGTTGGCGGTACGGCGGTTCGTCCCCACGGCGTACACGTGCCGCCCAAAAACGGTCTTGGACAGGATCAGGTTCATCGCGAAGGCCAGCGCGGCGGCGATCAGCATGGGGTAGGTGACGAACGAGAGAATGTCACGCCGGCTGATGTCCTTAACTTTTTCCCCGATGTAGATCGAGATCAGGTCGCCTTTGCCCAGGTTGATGTACGCTTCTGGCAGATTGCGGATGTTTTCCGACTTGACCAGGTAGATCGCCAGCGCGCTGAAGAAGGACATCGAGACCAGCGTCACCATGAACGGCGGCATGTTGAATTTGTAGACCGCGATGCCGTTCAGCAGCCCGATCAGCAACCCAATCGCCAGCATGACGAGCACCGCCACGACCCAGGAGTAGGCATAGCTGTGCAGCAGCCCGCCGTTTTCGCTGAGAATGGTGCCCCACAGCGGACACTTCGAAAACAGCACCGGATCGGCCTTCTCCGCCATGATCACCCCCCCGGCCACGCTGGTGATCGCCATGATGGAGGTCTGGGACAGGTCGATCCCGCCGATCAGCAGCACGATGGTCTGGCCGGTAGCGATGGCCAGCAGCGGCCACACATTTTCCAACATATTGGTCATGTTGCGGGGCTGGTACAGGGTTTTGATGAAAGGCGTCAAAATCAGAAAATAGGCGATGCTGATGTAGAGCACAAAGTATTCTGAAAACAGGAAGCGTCTTAAGAACTTACGACCACTGTCCACCGCAGGTAATCTGCTGAGTGCCCCTGGCCGCGCGCTCAGGCTCGGAAGCTTTTGTAACGTAGCCATTCTTATTCCCTTTGCGGGTCAGTAGGGACCCGCCGCAGCAGGTCCCCAAAAGACGTAACAATACAGACGAACTTATTTATCGAGGAAACCCTCAGCCAGCAGCTTGCAGCCCCACATGTCCATTTCTTCCCAGGGGAGGTTGCCCGCCGTCAGGGCGAAGCCGGAGTCCAGGATCATCTCGTTGGGCTGCGTCTCGCCGTCATTGATGGCCTTCAGCAGCGCATCCATCGTCAGGCTCGCTTCGTCGTACAGGTCTTGCACGCCCGTCGCATCCACATAGCCTTCTTTGGTCAGCTTGCACGCCGTCGCGTCGCCGTCCAGACCACCCAGGATCACGTGGCCCGGCTGCCCGGCGGGGACCCACTTGCCCATCGGTTCCAGGACCGAGCGGATGGTGGGATACAGGAAGTCCGAGGACGTGAAGATGAAGTTGATGTCGGGGTTGGCCTGCATGGCGGCTTCCAGGTTGGCCAGCGCCGTCGCGGAGTCCCACTTGGTGGCGACTTCGACCGGGGTTTCGAACAGGTCCGGGTGGCGCTTGATGGTGTCGTAGAAGCCATTGTAACGGCCTACCGCATTGGGATCGCCCAGGTCACCCACCAGGATGAGGGGTTTCATCTTGTTGCCCGTCAGTTCGAGTTCACGCAGGGCGCGCTGAGCCATGAATTCGACCGCTTTGTCGGTGATGATCTCGTTGTCGGCCACGATCACCAGCGCATTGTTCGGATTGTCGGGCGACGGCGGGCGGTTGAAGACCGCGATCGGGACGTCGGCATCGTTGGCTTCGCCGATGATCGTCACGGCGCTCTCGCCATCCTGCGGGATGATGATGATACCGTCAACACCCTGCGCGATGCAGTCCTTGACCTGCTCCAACTGCTTGTTGGCGTCCTGGTTGCCGTTGACCTCGATCACTTCGATGCCCTGCGCGCGCAGCGTCTCGGTGATGGCTTTGTGCCCGGCGACCCAGAATTCGGTCTCCAGGTCCTGGAACGCGAAACAGATTTTGAGGTCGGCGGCCTTGGCCACGTGCTGAGCCTTCTGGACCGGGGCGACAAAGGTCACTGCCAGGAGGGCAGTCAGCAGAGCGAGGGTACTAATAATGCGAAACGGCTTCATTTTTGTTATCCTTTCCATATATTTAGGTGTCTGCCAGTCGGACATCTAGGGTGCACACCCGCTGCTTTTTGCTTCCACAAGCGGCGCGGCGGGTGTATACCTGTTTTGCGCTGTTGGTTGCTTCCTTCCCACCTCCTTGATTACTGTTTTTGGTTCTGGTTCAGCACCGTGGTCAGGTGTTTTGCACGGCCATCTGGTTCAAGCGCCGGAGGAGTTCGTCTTCCGCGATCTGACCGGCCATCCAGGCATCTTGCAGGCGCCGTAGGGCCACGACCACCGAGTTTTCCGGCAATTGCACGTCATCATAGGTGATGACCTCACCCTTCTTGACCGGGCGGGTGAGGATCGCGCCCTTGGCGATCCCGACCGGCAGCGCGCGCATGGCCGTCGCGTGCTCGTAGCGATCCGTCATGCAGTAGTGCGTATGCCCGCCGATGCGTTCCAGCTCGCGTCCCGGCACCAGGTCGGTCTTGGCCACCGCCACCACTTCCGCGACCAGGTGATCCAGCGGGGCCATCGTGGCTTTGCCTTGCAGCACGGCCTGCGCCACCGAGAGCGGCACTTCCATGCTGCACAGGTGGAAGGGGCGCAGCAGCACGTAATTCGGCCCGTGCCCCATATCGCGCAGGATCAAGGCTTCGCGCAGGCGTTTTTTCTCGGTGGTGAAGACCAGGAAGACACCCGGTTTCAGATC
>CAYRWY010000084.1:0-16887 GCA_964427955.1 uncultured Anaerolineaceae bacterium | reverse complement strand
GGGTGAGGTCAACCGTGGGCATCCAAAGTTTAGTTTTTTAGGCGAGCCTCAGTAACTTCCGACGGTGCCGAGCACCGTCAGCGTATAGGTGACTGCCGATCCGCCCGACGCGTAGAAGGGGACCTCGAAGGAGACCGCTTCCTGGGGGACTAACTGCGGCTTGGAGATGAAGACCGTTTCGGCGGCGACGACATGCCCCGCGGAGTCCCAGATCGCGACGACGACTTTGACCTGCTCGGCGATCTGCGACCCGGTGTTGGCCAGATCGCCGTGGACGACCAGATAGCCCTGGGCGTTGTAGTCCGCCCGGTCGTTGGCCACGGTGAAATTCTCCGGTCCGTAGAAGGTCTTGAGGGCATAATCCGCCGCGCGTCCAGCTACGTTGAGTTCGTAGCGCACCGCTGCCGGGGGCTTGCCGCCCTCGAAGCGCAGATCGAACGGCGCACCCTGGCCCGGTCCGAGGACGTCCATCGAGAGAATGTCGTCCTGCTCGGCCAGGCGGCGATCCTGCATGTCGTACAGCACGCCCGACAGCCGCACCGCTTCGAGCGGGTTCGAGGTGGTGTTGACCGCTTCGCCGGTGATGTGGAATACGCCGCTGCTGTCGGTCCAGGTCAGGTAGCCCTGGAAGCCGATCACGCCGCTGAAGGACGTCACCCCGGCGGCGGCCTGGGCGATCTTGCCGACGTTCAGATCGGCGTCGCGGTTGACCCGGTAGGTGTTCACCACCACCATCAGCTTTTGGACCAACGCCTCGTCCGCGCCGGTGACATCGACTTCGAGCGCGCTGAACAACGAGCCGTCGCCCTGCAAGAAAATATTCAGGCTGCGCGGGCCGAGCATGGGATAGGTGCGCACGCCCGTCAGGCGGCGGCTGCCGTCGCGCTGGTCGATGCGGCTCAATTCCTGCCAGCCGTAGCCCGCCACGTCCGCGGGCGGCTGGTAGGCGTTGGCGGCCTCGGCGAAATGTTCGGGGGTCATGGGCTGCCCGGTGTTGACGACGTAGATGCTCAAGCGGGTGACGGCCTGGTCGCCTTCGAGATCGGTGAACTGGACGCGCGCGCCGTTCGGGTCGGGCAGCTCGCCCGCGATCCAGGTGGGCGGGACGCGCAGCGAAAACACGCCGGAGGAGTGGCGGAAGGTGACGAAGCCCGCATCCGGCGGGACCGGCGTCGCGACGACGAACACCGGATCGTTGTTATTCACCGTGCCGCCGCACCCGGCCACGACCAGCGCCAGCGCGATCAGAGCGATCAGCCGAACCTTACGCATGGTGGTTCCGATCAAGGCTTGAAATAGATGAACAACTTGAGCCGCCCCACCGTAATCTCATCCCCGTCGCGCACGCGCTTTTCGACGCCGCGCGCCAGCAGTTCGCCGTTCAGGCGGGTGCCGTTGGTGCTGTTGAGGTCCATCAGATAGACGGCATTCTTCTCGCGCAGCAGCCGGGCGTGCCGCCGCGAAACCCCGGCATCGTCGGCTCCATACGGCGACAGATTGATGAACGTGCCGCCTTCAGACTGCTCGGTGACGCGCCCCAGGATCACTTCTTCGCGGATCTGCACCATGATCGGCGTTTCGTCGTCTTCGAACTGCAAAATGAGCACCCGCTCCGGCCCCAGGGTATCGGTCCCGGAATGGGGGCCGTCGTCCGAGGCCAACTGCCGCGTCGAGAGCGAGACCAGCCCCAACGCGATCCCGCACTGCTGGCAAAAAAGCACCCCTTCAATGTTCTCTGTTCCGCAATGAGGGCAAAGTTGCATAGCTGCTTCCCCAATGGTTGGATACCGTTTCCCGGAATTATGCCTCAATTTGTAAGTCCGTGCGACTGCGCTCAATACACCCGGCCCGGGTTGAACTCGTCCGGCGTTGGCGGCTTGACCGGCGGCACGTCCAGGTGCTCGTTGAGGAAGCTCAGCGCCTGGGTCCAGGCGGCAGCGGCAGCGGTCGGATCGAAAGCCGGGCGCGAATCGTCGAAGAAGTCCCGGCCCACCTCGGCAAAGACGGCCAGTTGGTGACCAACGGTCGTGCCCTCGAACGCGCGGCGCAGCGCCTCGACCTTCTCCGGCGTGCAGTCGGGGTCCTGTCCGGCCAGGAGCGCCAGCAGCGGGCAGTCCAGGGATCGCACGGCGCTCAGGTTGTCCGGCAGCGTGTAGAAGGTGACCAGGGCCGAGAGATCGTCACGCGCGAGGGCGGCCTGGATCGCCAACCGTCCGCCCAGGCCCCAGCCCATCACGCCGATCTTGCCGTTACATTTGTGGTGGCTCTTGAGCGCGTGCAGGGCGGCCAGCACGTGGGGGAGCGCCGTCTCACCGGCGCGGCGCGCCAGGGCCTCCGCGTCGTCGGGCGAGCTGGCCAACTGGCGGTTGAACACGTCCGGCGCGATCACGTAGTAGCCCTGTTCGGCAAAGCGGCGTACTTCGCTGCGGACGTGCGGCGTCAATCCCCAGTAGTCATGCAGCATGACCACGCCGGGGAAGGGTCCGCCCAGTTCGGGGTGCGACCAGAAGGCGGGGAGATAGTGCCCGCCGGAAACGATCTGGATATACCCGCTGGTGATATTGTATTGCAGGCCACTGGCTTCGAACATCGCCATCTCTCCTGAAGTCTTGGCTTGATGTTCCGATTTTACCGCACTCGTTATAATCACTCCCATGAATGACCACATCCGACTTACTCACTATCTCGACGCCTGGCATCTTTCGAATCCGCAGTTTCTCACTCAGACGGTCACCAGCCACATCTACACCGTGACGCACGAGGGCGACACCGTGATCCTCAAGCTGCTCGCGCTGTCCGAAACCGAGGAGCAGACCGGCGCCCTGGCCCTGCGCTATTTCAGGGGGCAGGGGGCGGTGCGGTTGCTGCGCCACGACGACGGCGCGCATTTGTTGGAATATGCCAATGGGGATGAACTCGTGACGCTGGTCGAGCGCGGCGAGGATCAGCACGCCACGCGGATCATCGCGCAGGTGCTCAACCAGCTTCATGCCGTCCCGCAGGACGCCTCGCGCGAGGGATTATTCCCGCTGGATCGCTGGTTCCGCGCGCTGTTCCAGAAAGCGGCGGCGGACCGGCAGGCGGGGATCGCCTCGATCTACGTCCGGGGGGCGGCGCTGGCCGAGCGGCTGCTGGCCGATCCGCGCGACGTGCGTGTGCTGCACGGGGACATCCATCACCGGAATATCCGGCAGTCGCCGCGCGGCTGGCTCGCCTTCGATCCCAAAGGGCTGGTGGGCGAGCGCACCTACGACTGCGCGAACACGCTCTGCAACCCGTATCCGATGACCGGACTCGTCCACGAGGAGCCGCGTTTGCTGGCCAACGCCGCGATCCTGGCAGATGCGCTCGCCATCGATCTGCCGCGCGTGCTCGCCTTCACTTATGCCTACGCCTGCCTGAGCGCGAGCTGGTCGCTCAGCATCCGCGATGACGGGGCGGTCCAGTGGGCGCTCGGCGTCGCCGAGATTGTGGAGCCGCACCTCGGCCTGCCGTGAGCGCATATGGCGGGATTGCCAGACGGACAGGTTATAAAAAACGAAGTCGGGGTCGTTGTTTGGTAGGGGCAATGCATGAATTGCCTGCCCTTTGGGAGTGGAACAGCACTGGGCAGGCGAAAATTCGCCGGATTTTACCTCACCCCCCGGCCCCCTCTCCACCCGGTGGCGAGGGGGAAACGTCGGTGTAGGGGCAAGGCTTGCCCTACCCCTACGAAAAATCCCCGATCTCAATGTCTACCCGATCTCGACCCAGTCCACGATCTGGCGCCGCTCGAACGTAGCCAGGCGTGTGAACCCGGCGGCGCGCGCCACGTCCAGCGCCGTCGTCAGTCCCAGGCCAAGATGCTCAGGCCGGTGGCCGTCGCTGCCGGTGGTCAGGATCTCGCCGCCCATCTCGCGATACCAGCGCAATGACGCGGGGCCGGGATGCACTTCGTTGACCGCCAGCCGCAGCCCGGCGGTGTTGATCTCGATCCCGATGCCCTGGTCGATGCAGGCCTGCCACACCGGTCGCACGAAGTCTTCCCAGTCGGCGATGTCGAACCTGCCGTACGTCTCGAAAGCGACGCGCTTGAGCACGTCGGCGTGGGACAGGATGTCGAAGCCGCCAAACCGCACCAGCGCCAGCAGTTCGGTGAAGTACGCCTCGGCGACTTCGTGGGGCGGGTGTGCGCGAAAGTAGCGATCCTCAAAGATCAGGTCTTCTCCGACCCAATGCAGGCTGCCCAGCACGACATCGTACGGCCACGCTTCCAGCACGGGCCGCTGGACGTCGGAAAAACGATGGTATTCGCCCAGCTCCACCCCGGCGCGCAGGCGCAGCCCTTGTGGCTCGAATTCCTGGCGGGCGGTGGCCAGTTTTTCGAAATAGTCCGCCGGTTTATAAAAATCGTGGCAAATATCGCCCGGCATGGGATCGAAATGTTCGGTAAACGCGACCTCGCGCAGGCCGAAGTCCAGGGCGCGGCGGCACATGTCGGCCATCGTGGCCTGTGAGTCGCAGCTTACATTCGTGTGGGTGTGGTAGTCCTGTGGAAGATGTCCGTTCGTGTAGGATGTCATAGGTCAGTGCCGTGAGTAGGTGAGTTCTCCTTCAATCAACTCAATCAAGGTGCCATCGGGATCGGTGAAAAAGGCGATCCGCACGCTGCCGTTGGCGTTCAGCGGCGGTATGGTAACCGGAACGTGGGCCGCGCGCAGCCGGTCGGCGATGGCGTCCAGGCCGGTGACGCGCAGGGCAAAATGGCGCAGCCCGACCTGCCCATCGTCGCTCACCCCGCCGGAAGGCCGGATCGGGGCCGTCTTGAAGCTGAACAGCTCGATCAGGCCGCGCCCGGTATCCAGATAGGCGATGGTGCAGCCGCGCGGATCGTCCGGGAAATCCAGGTGACCCAGCAGCCGGAAGCCGAGCACGCTCCGGTAGAAGGCCAGCGCGCGATCCAGGTCGCCCACTGTGATCGCGATATGACTCAAACCGTGAATGTGCGGCGGAACGGCACGCGGTGCCGGGGGGACTTGCGCCGCCGGGGCAGCTTGCGGCCCTGGAGCGTTGGGCGGCGGATCGCCCGCGAAAATGGGCGGCGGGACGCGATCCGGGTTGTCGATATAGCGCGCGATGCGGGCGATCAGGCGGTGGACGGTTTTGGGTTCGCCCAGCGCATACGGCATGATCAGCAGGTCCGGGTTCAGCCCCAGGAGCGCGCGAATTTCCTCCGACGACAGCGCGTCCGGCTCGTTCTGGCGCGCGGCGGCGATGATCACGTCCGCCGACGGGTGCTTGGCGTATAACCGGTGCAGGGCCACACAGATCGCCTTGGGGGCCAGAATCTTGACCGCATCGATGATGACGATGTAGCCGTCACACTCGATCAGCCCGGCGCCGCGCGCCATGCCATCGTGCACCGCCTGCACGTACACCGGCTGACGGGTGAGCTTGGTCAGCTTGACGACTCGCGGCTCGTCCGGCTCAGTCCCGATCCGCAAGGCGGGCGGCTCCATTGCCCAGACGTGACGCATAAAGTCCTGGGTCGTCACCGGCGAGACGTGATTGTCGTCGCCGGGCCGGAGCATCCGCACGCGATCCGAGCCGTAGAAGCCAAAAACAGTAATTTTGAGCATGTGTGTGGTGACCCTATTATACCCCGTTCGTTTCGACCGGCGGCAGGGTGAAGTAGAACCGGCTGCCCTGGCCGGGGCAGCTTTCGGCCCCGACCTGTCCACCCAGCTTTTCGATGATGTGGCGCACGATGGACAATCCCAGGCCGTGGCCCTGGCTGTTCGCCTGTTCGAGTTGGGTGAAGGGGACGAACAACCGGCTGATCTGCTCCGGGGCCAGACCGGCGCCGTTGTCGCGGACCCAGAAGCGCACCTGCCCGCCGGGCAGCGTATCCGCGCCCAACTCGATCACGGGCGGCTGTCCGCCATATTTCAGGGCGTTCGAGAGGTAGTTGAACCACACCTCTTCGATCCAGGGGCCATAACCCATCGCGCGGGGCCACCGATCCGGCAGGCGGATGTCGGGCTGCACCGTGGCGTAGAGGAGCGGCAGGCGCTCGCGGGCCGCCAGGACCAGCGGCTGCATGTCGATGGGCACGGGCTGGATTTCGCCATAGCGGGTTTGCGACAGCAGCAGCAGTTCTTCGATGATGGTGCGCATCTTGATGCCGCCGTCGAACATCTTGGCCGCATAGTCGCGCGTGGTCTCCACCGGCATGACGCCGATGTCCTCGCGCAGCAGGCTGGCGTAGGCGATGATCAGCCCCAGCGGATTCTTGAGATCATGGGCGACCGTATGGGCAAAGCTCTCCAATTCCCGGATCATCGTCTCGCGCTCGGCCTCGGTTCGCTTGCGCTCGGTCACGTCGCGCACCACACTTTGAATATGCAGCGGATTTCCTTCCGAATCGGTGACCAGGGCCGCGTTGACTTCGCCGGGTAACAACGTGCCGTCCTTGCGGCGGAAGGTGCGCTCGTAGACCGGCATGATCTCCCCGGTCATCAACCGCTGGTGCCGGGCCTTCGACGCGTCCCGTTCTTCGGGCATGACGAAGTCCTCGACCGGCTGTCCGACCATTTCCTCCACCAGGTACCCCAGCATGTCGGCGGCCTGCTGGTTCACTGCCACGTGCCGCCCTACCAGGCTGATGATGAAGACCGCGTCGGTGGTGCGGTTGAACAGCGCCTTGTAACGCTGCTGTTCCTGGTGTAAGGCTTCCTCGGCGCGTTTGCGCTCCGACACATCCCGCACGGCGACCAGCCGCACTGCCGAATCCTTGAAACCGGCGTTCCTGCCGCGAATTTCGATGGGGAATTGGGAGCCGTCCTGCCGCAGGCCGATGGCTTCGTAGGGCGTGTCATCTTGAGCAGCAGCCCGTTGGATTACCATCTCGCGCGACTCCGGGGCGACGAATTCCACCGTCAGACGTCCAATCACCTCGGATAGCTCATAGCCGAACATGGTGAGCACGGTCTGGTTTGCGTCCAGAATGCGCCCCTGGTCGTGAAACAGGATGCCCTCGAAGGTCCCCTCGGACAACCGGCGGTAGCGGTCCTCGCTGTGCTGCAACTCGTGGACGGCTTTTTCAAGCTCCATCTTACCGGTCTGATCCTGCTGGCGCAGATTCAGAATGCGCTGGAGCGTGTGTATCCGGGTGGCGTGCGCGACGATGCCCAGGGTCAGGGAGGGGGCGAGGACCATCAAGAAGTCGGCAGTGGTCACGTAAGGATAATAGACGTTGACCGTCACGATCCAGACGGTAAGGGTCGTGCCGATCACCAGGACCATCCAGGAGGTGTCCAGGAGGAGAAAGCCCGCGCCTACGATCAGCAGTCCGAAATTGGAGTGTTGGCCGGATCGGATCCCCCAATGCTGGATCACCATGTTGGCCAGCACCAGCAGTCCCATGCCCGCCGCGAGAGGTTCAGTCCACCCCGGAGGGAACTGCTGCCGGGTGGCGGTCCGATAAAAGGTGAGCAGGGCGACTGCGGTCGCAAATCCGATCAGCGCCATCGGCAGCGTAACATCCATCGGAAAGCGCACAAAATAGCTGGCCGCGGTCACCCCGTAGTAGATTCCCAATCCCAGCGCCACCGGGCGCAGCGCGTCGCGCGCCAGCAGCGCCAGCGTCGGCGTGATCGGGGCCTGTTCGTCGTGTTGATCGAGCATCCTCACCTGCTCCAAAAAACAAGCCGGGCAGCTCCATCCTGCCCGGCAGGGTCTTAGATATGGATGGGGTGCCCTTCCACCCCGTGCGCGATCTCCATCAGCACCTCCGACAGGGTGGGATGAGCGTGCACGTTGCGGGCGATCTCGGCGGGTGTCAGCTCCCACTTTTGGGCGAGCGTCAGTTCGGGCAGCAGTTCGGTCACGTCCGGGCCGATCAGGTGTGCGCCCAGGATTTCGCCGTATTTTTGATCCATGATCAGCTTGGCAAAGCCAATCCCTTCGCCCAGCCCCAGCGCCTTGCCGTTGGCCTGGAAGGGGAATTTCGCGACGGCGATGTCGAAGCCCGCCTCGCGCGCCTGCTTTTCGGTGTAGCCGAAGCTGGCCACCTGCGGCTGGCAGTACGTGCAGCGCGGCATCATGCGGTAATCGAGCGTCGTGGTCTCGGCGCCCGCGATATTCTCGGCGCAGATGACGCCCATCGCGTGGCCGACGTGCGCCAGCATCAATTTGCCGGTCACGTCGCCAATCGCCCACACGCCGGGGAGGTTGGTCGCCATGCGGTCATCCACCTCAATCGCCCCGCGCGGGGTGATCGCCAGCCCCTTGAGATTCTCCAGCCCGTAGCCGTCCAGCCGGGGACGGACGCCGATGGCTTGCAGGGCTTTATCGGCTTCGAGCACCTGGGTCTGGCCATCTTTGCTGACCGTCACGCGTACGCCGCTGCCCGTGTCTTCGATGGACTCGACGCGCGTCCCGGTCATGAACTTCACGCCCAGTTTTTTGTACTGGCGCTCGATCTCGACGGAGACTTCTTCATCCTCCAGCGGGAGCAGGTGGGGCAGGTATTCCACGATAGTGACGTCCACGCCGTAGTTGTGCATGACGTAGCCGAATTCCATGCCAATCGCGCTGGCCCCGGCGATGATGATGCTCTTGGGCAGCGTGTCGGACAGGATCGCTTCGAGGTAGGTGAGCACGTTGGCGGAGACCTGCGTGCCCGGCAGCAGGATCGTTTTGGCGCCGGTCGCGATGATCAGATTCTTGGTCTTGAGCGTTTCGCTGCCGCCCGCGTTAAGTTCGACGGTGATCGTCTGCGCGTCCTGGATCGTGCCCCAGCCGTCGTAGGTGTCGATCTTGTTCTTCTTCATCAGGAAGCTGACGCCCTTGACCAGCCGGTCGGACGCCTGGCGGCTGCGTTTGAAGGCGACGCTGTAATCGACCGAGACGCCCTCGGCGCTGAACCCGAATTCTTTCATCCGGTGCTGGACGAGGTGGGCCAGTTCGGCGTTGCGCAGCAGGGCTTTGGACGGGATGCACCCGACGTTGAGGCAGACGCCGCCCCACCACTGTTTTTCGATAATGGCAGTTTTCAACCCTAGCTGGGTGCTGCGGATGGCGGCCACGTAGCCGCCTGGCCCGGCTCCCAGCACTACCACATCGTATTCCTTCGCCATAATACTCGCTCCTTCTTTGCGTTGGTCATTCGCAGGCACGGTTCCGCGCCTGAGCATAGGCATTTTGTGCATAATGATGTCTAGAGCTTAGCGCAAATGCCCATTTTGCGCCTAGCCCGGCGCGTGCTTTCGTAAGTGAAAGTTGACGAAGCATAATCACCTGAACCTCGTATAATACTGGATCAGTGTGACTAGATCAATTGCAGTCGTACTGTGAAAGAGGCTCTCAAGGACTGGCGACCTCTCGACCTCACCGCCCATCATCGTGACCGATTCGACCTGCGATCTCCCGGCGGCGCTTGTCGCGCGCTATGGGATTCAGGTGATCCCGCTCAAAATCTCGTTCGGCCAGGAAGGGTACCTCAGCGGCGTGACGATGACGCTGGCCCAGGGCGATGCTCATCCGAAAACGGCGTCGCCCGACGTCGAGACGGTCAAGGCCCTGTACGAGCACGCCGGCCCGGAGGGCCGCCCGATCCTCTCGATTCACGTCAGCGAAGCCTTGAGCAAGGTGATCCGCACCGCGCGGGACGCGGCCCGGCTGCTGCCTGACCGGTCGATCACGGTCCGGAACAGCCACTAGTCCCTGGTCGCTTCCAGCACGTAGAAGCGGCTGGTGTCGGCCAGAATGCGTGCCTGCCCGAACAACTCGCGCAGCACGCGTTCGTAAGGCAAAAAGCGGTTGGCGACGATGCGCAGCGATCCGCCAGGGCGCAGGTGCTCGAAGGATTCGCGGATAATGCGGTGCGCCGTGCCGGTCGTGACGTCGATCCCGGCGTGAAAGGGCGGGTTGGAGAGGACTAGATCGAACTGGCGATCCGGGATCGCGCGCGTCACGTCGCTGGGCAGGATCGTGCAGCGCTCGGCCAGTCCGCAGGCGTCCGCACTGGCTTGCGCACAGCGTACCGCCAGTAGATCGTCGTCCACCATGACCACGCGCGCTCCCGCCCGCGCTGCCACCAGCCCGATGATCCCGCCGCCGCAGCCGAGGTCGAGCACGTCCAGGTCGGGCGCGACGTCCAGGTGATCGAGCAGCAGCGCCGTCCCGTCGTCCAGGTGATCCCACGAAAACACGCCGGGCAGGGTGATCAGGGTGTACGCCCCTTCCGGGCGCTCGATGACGCGCGTCTGGATCTGCCAGGGTTGTCCCCACGCGGGCGGAACGCCCAGCGCCGCGGGCCGGATAGCCTGCGCGGCACGGCAGCCGCTCTTGTAGCCCAGCACCGGCGCGCTGCCGAACAGCTCCGCCGCGTCCTTGATGGCCGACTTCGCCCCGCCGTCATTCGCCCCCGCCAGGATCAGCCGCCCGCCGGGACGCAGCGTCTGTGCCGCCGTCCCGAGATAGGCCCGCGCGTGCTCGCGCCCTTTGGGAATGTCCAGCAGGGCCAGATCCGCCGGACCGTGCGCGGCGGGATCGGGATAGACCGCCTCGCTGACGATCAGGCCGGGCACGCGCGCCAGCGTGGCCAGGGCCGCGTGGGATGTGTGCAGCGCCGTGACCTGCCCGGACGATTCCGCCGCTTCGACGAGCGCCCGCGCCAGGGCCGGATCGGCGCTGTGCAGCAGCAGGAGGTGATCGCCGGGGCGGGGGATCGCCGCCTGGATCAACAGAGCGCTGGTGGGATGAGAGATCGTTAGAGCCATGTGTACGCTTTCGACGGCGGTTAGCAGAACACCCGGTCCAAAATCCAAACGCATTTATAACCAAAAGCGGTACCGGAGTACGCTATCATATTATAAGTACGTTTCTTATGCTAGAGATACGCACCAATTCGGGTGATGTGGTGCTAGAATTGGAGCATAGAGACTCGTACTAATACGCACAGGGGTTGGGATGTACGCAAAAAATGAACTTATGTTCCCGCATTACGCCATCGCATTTTTGCGGGATGCGCGGGGAAAAGAGTGGTGTGATCTGGTGGATCGGGTGATGGCGCTCCCCGAAACCCACGAAGAGGTTCTGGCATTCATGCTCATGATGGTCCGGATCAACGGCTGTATGCCGTGTGAAACCGACAGCTACCGGGCCATGCGCGGGTGTACGGCCTGCGCGCTGCAAACGCTGCGCCGCTATAAGGACCCGGACGAAGACCTGCTGCTGATGTACCAGGAGGCGCTGGCCGATGTTCAGGGGTATCTGATCCACGCCCAGCCGGTCAAGCTGCGCGGCGAGGTTATGGCGGAGGGTGTGTAAACCCTTTCCGCCCAATGGAGAAGCGACAGGAACGAATGCGGAACCGGGTCCCGGCTCCGCATTCGCCTTATTAGGGATAGAAACAACGGATTTTTAACAGAGTTTTTACCTGGGGCCAACCACGCACAAGGCAGACGATCATGCAAGAACCTGATTGGTCATCGCTGGCCAATATCCAATTCCTCCTCTACAACCGCATCTCGGATCTGCTGAACGCGGCCTTGTCGAGCATTGCCCTGAGCGGGATGCCCGAAGCCCAGGAACAGCCGCCCGAATTCTGGCGCGACCGGGCCACCCACAAAATCTACGACGTGCTCAACCTGTATACGGCCTGGACCGCGTTGGCCCGCTTCAAGATGGGCGAAGCGTCGGATCGCGGGATGCGGCCCTTCCCGGTGAATCTGCTGCTGAACTGGCTGGGGACGCAGCTTCAACTCAGCCCGGTGCCTGCCGATCCCTCGAATCTGATCCTGTACGGCAGCCAGGAAACCTTGCAAGAAGCGCTGTGGCTGCTGTATTCGGTGGGCTACACGCAGGGCAGCGGCGTCCGGCTGGAACTGGAGTCCAGCCGCCTGGGGGTCTGGTTTCGGGTGCGCTTCAACCGCACCACGCCGCTTCCGACGAGCATCGACGATCTGCTGACGAGTTTTGGCACCCACTGGCGCGCCCAAGATACTGCTTTCGAGCTGGCCGCCGCGCGCGACTTCATCCGGCTGAACGGCAGCGAGCTGATCCTGGCCAGCGGCGACGGTTACGGCGATCTGTCCTTTTTCGTCCGGGCTGCGGCCAGCGGCAAAACCAGGCCGCTCAATCCGGAGATGTTGTCCAAAGCGGAGGCGTCTTCCGCCGTTCAGCAGGCGCTGGCCAGCGATGCTACGCCCGCGTTCCCTGAGGCGAAGATCGTCCCGCCGTCCCAGCCTGAGATTCCGCCGATTCTGCGCCCGCTGCCGCCGCCCCATTCGTCTCGTCCCCGGCCTGCCGAGAAGCGCAAATCCGGCGAAGCCCCGGCGGTGAAGATCGAGCCTGCCGCCGAGGGATCGGCCCCGCCCGTCGAGCCGCAGGAACCTGCGCTGTCGTCGGAGCCGGGCGAAGCCACCGTGATCCGGCTGATCTCGGAGGATACGCCGACCGTGCGTGATATGCCGGTGCTGCCTGCGCCGGAACCGCCCGCCGAGGGGACCGTGATCGTCGCCGTCAAGATTCCCGCTCCGCAGCTCCCCAGCCGCCTGGCGGCTCCCCCCGCCGCGACCACGGTCGGGGCTATCATCCGCCAGACCCAGACCCTTAGCCCGGTCAAGTCTGACTCTGCGGCAGCCGCCTCGGCTGAGCCTGCTGCCGATCCCACGCCCACGCCGCCTGACGACCCGGCGGCGCCGGAGGCGTCACCCAAGGAGGGAGTATGACGACCTACCAGGACCTGGACTGGAAAAGTCTGGATTTCGTGCGCCATCACCTGCACCGGCGCCTGGCGACGTTGTTGTCCCATGCCCGGGGCCACCTGATGGTGGCGCAGAGTCTGGCGGGGACGCAGGACGTGCAAACCCAATGCCGCCGCGCCTCTCAGGGGTTGGAACTGGCGATGAACACGCTCAAAACCTGGTCGGCGTTGATCCAGGTCAAGAGCGGCAGCGCGCTCAAGACCGAACAGCGCCGTGTGATCACGCCCACCGTGCTGCCCGACTGGTTGGTCGAGACGCTCAACGCCCAGACGGCCTTCAAGGCGGAGCAAACGCTGCCCCTGTTCGTCCAGCCGGACGTCTTTTTCGAAAGCCTGATCCTGATCACGGAGATCGCCGCCCGGATGGGGCATCTCAAGCTGCTGCTGCTCGGCGACGCGAAAGGCGAAACCCCCGGCGTGTGGCTGCGCGCGATCTTCGATCCGCCGCAGTCGGGCAGCTTTGCCGGGCTGCGCGGGATGGTGGACCGGCTGGATGCCAACAACCCCGCCGAACTGGACGTGCTGATCCAGCTTTTGGTGCTGGAAAGCCTGTGCCAGATCAACGGCTCGTGTCTCAAGGTGCAGACCAACGTCGATACCGGTGAGCAAGCCCTGGCAGCGCAGTTTGTGGCAGCGTCCGCCGAGGTCGTCCCGTGCGCGGAGCTGTCCGAGCTTCAGCACGCCGCCGACTGGGAATTCACCTCCGCCACGCCGCCGGAGACGCTGATGGTGCCGCCGCCCAACCGGCGCGAGCGGATCGAGTCTATGCCCGTGTTGGAGCCGCCTGCGGCAGCGGACGAGATTCTGCCCGACACTCTGATCGTGCCACCGCCCGGCCTGCGCGAGCGCCTGGCGGCCATCGCCGAAAACGCCTCGGAGACGCTGATGGTGCCGCCGCTGGATTTTCGCCAGCGCCTCGACGAGGTGCTGGATGCGGAACCGCCCGACACGCTGATGGTGCCGCCGCCTGACCGGCACGACCGGATCGCGGCGCTGGACGCAGAACCGCCCGATACGCTGATGGTGCCGCCGCCCGATCTGCACGACCAGCTCGCGGCACAGGGGACGATGTACGATCACCTGTCGGCCACGTTGGCCGCCGAAGAACCGCCGGAGACGCTGATGGTGCCGCCGCCCGGCCTGCACGAGTTGATCGACGCTCAGGCCCAGGAGACAGCGCCCGATGATCCGGAGCACGGTAGGGCGACAGCGTCGGAAACGGCTTTCGCCCCGCGCAAGTCCGCGGAAGTCGAGATCGTCTCCGCCGAAAACGGCTCGGATCAGGTGATCACGCCGCCGCCGGAACTGCACCGGCGCTGGTTAGCGCGCAAGCTGGCGGGGGATGCTCCTAAGGACGACATCCCGCCGGGCCGCAACGGGGGGTAGGCGGGCCGCGTAGTGGGGATCACGACCCCAGCCCGTAACGCCAGGCCAGCGCGGCGGCCTGCGTGCGATCCGTGACGTTCAGTTTTTCCAGCAGACTGCTCACATAATTCCGCACTGTGCCTTCGGCCAGGCTCAGCCGCTCGGCGATCTCGGCATTGCTCAGGCCCTGCGCGATCATCCGCAGAATCTCGCGTTCGCGCTCGTTCAGTTCGGCCAGGATCGACGTGTCGGGCGTGGGCGTCCCGCGCACGACCGCCATCAGCTTGCCCGCCACGGCTGGATCGATGTGGGTCTGCCCGGCGACGGTGCCTTCGATGGCCGCCAGGATGTCGGCGCGCTTCGAGTCTTTGAGCAGGTAGCCGTCCGCGCCGGAGCGGATCGCGTCCATCACCCATTCGTCGCCGTCGTAGGTCGTCAGCACCAGGACGCGCACCTGCGGGAAGTGCTCGCGGATGGCGCGCGTGGCGTGGATGCCGTTCATGCCCGGCATTTTGAGGTCCATCAGCACGAGGTTCGGCTGCGCCGTGGGCAGCAGATCGAGCGCCTGCTGGCCGTCGTAGGCGATCCCGACCACGTCCACATTCGGGGCGGTGCTCAGAATCGCGCGCAGCCCTTCGCACACCACCACCTGATCATCGACAATCAACACCCGGATCATGCGTTCACTCCTACCGTCAGCCGCACCGTCGTGCCCCGGCCCGGCTGGCTGGCGACGTCCAGTACGCCGCCGCACAGCCCGGCGCGTTCCTGCATTCCCGACAGGCCGTAATGTCCAGTCTCGCGCGGGCCGGACGAGTCGAAGCCGCGTCCATCGTCGCGCACGGCCAGGATCACGCTGCCGTTGGCGCGGTGCAGATCGACCGCCAGCGCGTGGGCGTTGGCGTGCCGCACCACGTTGGTGATCGCCTCCTCGGCCACGCGATAGACGCTCTGCTCGATCTCCGGGGGCAGCGTCCCCAGGCGAGGATCGATCTGCGCCGTCAGCGCCAGCCCGGCCCGCTTGGACCCTTGTTCGGCCAACTGCCGGACGGCCAGCGCCAGCCCCAAATCTTCCAGCGGCTTGGCGCGCAGGTCGTGCAAAGCCCGGCGCGTCTCCTGCAAGCCGTTATGCGTCAGTTTTTGCGCCTCGTTCATCGCCCGCCGCGCGGCACCCGGATTCTGGTCCCACAGCGCTTCGGCGGCTTCGAGTTGGACGGCGACGGCGCTCAGCGTGTGGGCCAGGGTATCGTGCAGCTCGCGCGCCATGCGGTTGCGCTCGTGGCTGACGGTCAGGCGCTCGATGGTCGTGGCATACTGCTTGATCTGCGCGTTGGCGCGGGCCAGTTCGTCGCGCTGGACGCGCTGGGCGGCCACCAGCCGCGCGATCAGGTAGCCCGCGACGACGAACAGTATCGACTGGGCCAGGACGAGGCCGAAGGTCGTGATCCAGCGCGGGCCGATGAAGGCCAGCGGGACGGCGATCACCAGTTCCAGCAGCCCGATCCCGGTGGTGTAGAGCAGCGCACGCTGGAAGCCATACTGCCACGCGGTCAGCACCAGCGGCACGAACAGCACCACGATCAGCATCCAGGCGTCCGCGCCCGATTGGAGGCGATTCGCGCCGTTTGCGACGCGCAGCGCCACCGTCAGGGCGTGCTCGCTGACCGGCCCGGCGGAGGCGATCAGCAGCGCGAGGGGCAGAAACCGCTTTCCCAGTTTCTGGCGCGGCCAGGGCCAGGCCAGCAGGAGCAGCAGCAGGCTGCTTTCGAGCAGCATCGGACCGGGATAACGCTGGAGGTGGGGGGCGCGTGGGCGGGTCTGGGCGCAGAACGTCAGCACCGCCGCCCCCAGGCGCAGCGCCGTGAACAGCCGGAAGACCGGCAGCAGTCCAGGCTCGATCCGTGATTCGTCCATGCCGTAATCGTAGCACAGCCGCGCCGCGCCCGACTACTGATCGCGATCACGTCCTGCTATGACGCGCGTCATGGACGGTCCTGGCCGCGATCACGGCGACTCGTGACGCGCTGGACTGGAATCCGAACGCTGCCGGGCATATGCTGGAGGCATGATGATCGGGGAGCGCCGCTGCTCCCCCGATTTTCCGCTGTCTATCAGGAGGTTCAATCGCATGTTTTCCCGACGTATGATCGTGGTCTTGGTGGTGGTGATGGGGCTGAGCTTGCTGCTGAGCGCGTGCAACTGGAACGCGACGCGCAACGCCGATGGGTCGTGGACGGTGACGGCCAACCTGGACGAGACGGACGCGCAGCAGGCCATCAACATGGCGCTGGACGATCCGCTGATCAAGAGCGTCCAGGTCGATTTTCAGCCGGGCGTGATCGCCGTGACGGCGGATCGCCAGAGTGTGAACGGCGCGCGGATGGACGTCATCACCTTCAACGTGACGCTGAGCGTGGTGGATGGGCACCTGGGCGCGGTGGTGTCGGATGCCATGACCAATGGCAGGCCGATGGAAGCGTCCGCCGTCTCCGTGTGGAACCAGCGCATCGCCAACCGCCTGGAAAACGCGGGCCAGCGTCACCCGAACAGCACGCTGCAATCGGTGACCATCACCGACAGCGGCCTGACGATGATCTGGAACGCGCAGGGTCGGAAGTAGCGACCGCCCAAACCTTGCTCCTATGGTAAAAGTTCACAGGGCGTGCAGCCAAGCGCGCCCTGTTGCGCGCATTTCCTTGTGAAATGGTATGTTATTATTACTGAGGCTCGCATAAAAAACTAAACTTTTGATGCCCACGGTTGACCTCACC
>CAYRWY010000083.1:0-16924 GCA_964427955.1 uncultured Anaerolineaceae bacterium | reverse complement strand
TGTTGAGCGCCCGGATATACAGGTTGCTGACGGCGATGATGATCACCAGCACGATGTAAGCTAACGCGCTGGACTCGCCGGTTCTGAACTTGCCCAGGAACGCTTCGCTGTACAGCCGGACGGCGACCGTTTCGGTGACATCCCCTGGCCCGCCGCCGGTGAGTCCCATCACCAGATCGAAGGCTTTGAAAGCCTCGATGGTGCGGAACAACACGGCGATCAACAGGAGGGGCATCACCTGGGGCAGCGTGATGCGCCGGAACTGGAACCAGGCGCTGGCCCGGTCGATGGCGGCGGCTTCGTACAGATAGTCCGGGATCGCGCTCAATCCGGACAGGCACAGCAGCATCACGAACGGACTCCACATCCAGACATCGACGATGACAATCGACCACAGACTGAGCGTCGGATGGGACAGCCATTGGTGATTGGTCACATGGCCGGTATAGATCAGGTAGTTAAAAAAACCTTTAGAGGGGTCAAAAATCAGTTTCCAGAACAACCCCACCACGACGGGCGAGAGCATCATCGGGATCAGGATGAGCGTGGTGATCAGGCCGCTGCCTCTGAATTTCTCGCGCAGCAGCATGGCCAACCCAAATCCCACCGCGATTTGCAGCCCCACGGAAAACACGGCGTAGCGGCCCGTCACGGTGAAGTTGTGCCAGTAGCGCTGGCGCTCGTTCGTCAGGATCTTCTGATAGTTCTCGATGCCGACCCACTTGGGCGGCTCACTGCCGATGACGGAATAATCGTTGAAGCTCAGGTACAGGCTGTAAAAAAGCGGGAAGATATTGATCACAATCAACAAAATAAGTGTCGGCATGATGAACAGCCAGGCAATTGTCCGATCGCGGACCTGCCGCCGACCGCGATACGAAGGGTGGAGAGACGATCCAGTCGTTATCGCTTGAGCATCCGTGTGAGCCATACGCTTACCTTTAGCTTTAGCATTCGAGGCTGAGGGAGGCACAACCGGCGTGCCTCCCTATATGAACTACTTGAAGCGAGCGAACGCTTATTCGCTCAAGACTCCGGCTTCTACCAGGACTTCATGCTGTTCGATGGCCATGTTGTCGAGGTTTTCTTTCGCCGTTCCTACATTGCCGACCACGTAGCCGTTGATGTAACGCTGGGCCGGTTCCAACAGCTCACCGTAGATCGAGATATTCCAGAAGTCCTTGACAAAGGTCATCGAATCGGCGAACGCCGCGTTGTAGGGAGTGTTGTTCAGGAATTCTTCGGATTGGAGGACGTTGATGTTGCAGGTATAACCGCCCACCTGGGCCCACTGCTTCTGCACATCTTCACTGGCAAACCACTTGATGAAGTCCAGCGAAGCCTGCTTGCGTTCGTCGCTGATATAGTTGAGAACGCTCATGCCCTGGCCGCCCAGCGCCACGTAACGGTCGCCGTAAGGGCCAGCGGGGCCAGCGAAGAAGCCCGTCTTATCCGCGTAGGGGTTCTTCTCAGGATTGAGCAGGTCGGGCAGGAACGCGAAGTAGTTCATGACAAACGTCGCCTGGCCATTGACAAAGGCGGAGTTCACTTCGTTGTAGAAGGCGTTGTTCGTGCCCGGAGGGGCAAACTGGTACAGTTTTTTGTAGAACTCCAGTGCTTCGACGGCTTTGTCCGAGTTGACGACGCCCAACACCTCGTTGTCGGCGTTCTGCCAGTCTACGCCCCAACTGAACATGACATTCTCATAGCCCATGATCATCCCGTCGTAGTCCTTCTGGGTGTAGATCGCGGCGCCGTAAGAATCATTATCCGGGCGATAGAAGAATTCGGAGATGTCATAGAGCTGCTGCCAGGTGGTGGGGACGGCCAGATCGTAGCCGTATTTGGCTTTGAATGCTTCCATCTCGGCGGGATCTTCGAGGCGATCTTTACGATACCCCCAGCCTACGGCGTCACCTTCGGTCGGGAAGGCCCAATATCTGCCGGAGTTCGCCGGGAATTCGCCGTAGTACTTGAGGGTGGCGGCGGTCACGGTCTGGTCGATGCCATTCGACTTCATGAAGTCGGTCAGTTCCATGTAGTGGCCTTGCTCAGCGCCCTGGCCGAGCCACTGGCTGTCGCCCACGACCATGTCGTACGCGTCGCCCTTCGCGGCCCACTCCGCCGACATGCGATCATAGAAGCTGCCCCAGGGTTCCTGGATGACATTGATCTTGACACCGGTCGCCTGCTCGTAGCGGTTGCCGATTTCTTGCAGATAGTCCGCGGGAGGCCACTGGGCCCAGAAGATCGTCAGTTCTTTCACTTCGCGGCTGGCGGGCGCGGCGTTCACGCCCCCAATGCTCACGACGAGGGTGGTCAACAGGGTCAAGAAAATAAAGAAACGAACCGATTTCTTCATCATTTTTGCTTTCCTCCTAGCTAAACCGTGTTTTTGATAACCGTTGGAGATGCGGAATGCTGGCGATGAATGATTGACGGATCGTGCCTCCTCTCTAACAAGCTGCGGTCCTCGATCTACAGCACGAGTAGGGTCATGTGGATATCAAGAGATGATGGAATACCGAGGGATGAACGTGAAAGAGAAGTAAAATGGCCAAGGCAAAAAATCCATAATATCAAAAAACATCGAATGATTTTCTAAAACTACCAATAGACATACATTACTGGAAAAATTTCCTTCTGTCAATAAACAGAATACTTTAGTTTGTGAAGTATTGGAACAAGATACTGCAAATAGGAGGGTGTAACTGGGGGATAACGCCGGGTGCGGCGCTAGGCGGTGCGGTCGATGATTTCTTTCAGGGTTTTTAGAAAGCGTACGTCGTCCAACGGTTTAGGGAAATAGGCATCGAAGCCTTTGCTCATCACGCGCTGCTTGAGGGACGGGGTGTGGTAGGCGGTGATGGCGATGCAGGGCAGCATGGCGATGGCGCTATCCTGGCGGATGCGGTTGAGCAGCTCGAAGCCATCCATACCGGGCAGCGCCAGATCGATCACGATAGCCACATGATCTTGCGGCGAAATCAATTGCAGCGCATCTTCAGCCGTACCGGCCACCTCCACCGCAATATTGGCCCGAATCATCATTCGAGCGATAAGTTCTTGCCCATCGGGATCGTCTTCAACCACCAGAACCGATTTCGATTGCACGCAGTCCTCTTTTCTCTCAGGCGGGCAGAGTGGTGATCGCCTTGAGTTCCAGTGGAATATCCACCGTAAATACGGAATACTTGCCGACCTCGCTGTCCACGGTGACGCTGCCTTCCATCAGGTGGACGAGATTACGAACAATCGACAGCCCCAGCCCAGCCCCACCATACTGCCTTTTGGACGAACTGTCGAGTTGGACGAAGTCCTCGAAAATGATCTCCTGCATCGAGCTGGGGATGCCGATGCCGGTATCCGACACGCGAATGATCAGGCGATCCGCCTGTCGCGCCAACTCCAGCTTGATTGTCCCTTCGTTGGTGAACTTGATCGCGTTGGCGATCAGATTGGTCGTGATCTGAGTCAGGCGTTCTTCGTCATGCACCACCCAGTCCGGCAGCGCCGGGTCGAGCTTGAGATCGAGTTCAAGCCCCTTATCTTTCGCCTGAATCTGGAGGTCTTCAACAATCGTGGTGGCGAGGTTTTGGAGCGAAATGTCGGACAACACGATCTCCAGGCTGCCGGACGCCAACCGGGACAGGTCCAGCACGCTGTTGATCAGCATCAGCAGGCGTTGGCTGTTGGCCAGGCACCGCTCGGCCATGTGGGTATTGTCGTCGTCGAGCTGGGTGCTGTACAGCATCTCGCGCTGAAACCCGATGATGGCGTTGAGCGGGGTGCGCAGCTCGTGGCTCATGTTGGCCAGAAAGAGGTCCTTCATGCGGGTGGCCGTTTCGGCTTCGCGCCGCGCTTTTTGTTCGTGAACTACCAACTGCTGAAGCTGCTCCTGGGCGCGCTTGCGGTCGGTGATATCGGTGGCGATGCCGAGGAGCTGCACCGTTTCGTCGGCGGTGATGAGCGGGACTTTGATCGTCTGGTACCAGCGCGTCTCGCCTGTCACGGCATTCGACACCGGCTCCTCGGCGATGAATTTCGGCTGGCAAGAACGCACGACTTCGATATCGTCGTGGCGGAAGTGCTCGGTTTCGGTCCGCTTGGGATTGTAATCTTCGTCGTACTTGCCGACCATCTCTTCCGGCGTCGAGCCGTAAGCGTCCGCCAGCGCCTTGTTCACCAGGACGAAGCGCCCCGTTTCGTCTTTGGCGAAAATGAAGCTGGGGTCGAGGTCGATCACCTGGCGCAAGAAGTTGCGCTGTTCTTCCAGGTGATCCTGAGCGCGCTTGCGCTCGGTGATGTCGGTCGCCACGCCCAGGAGCTGCACCGTCTGGCCGTCGGCGGCGATCAGCGGCACCTTGATCGTCTGGTACCAGCGCGTCTCGCCGCTGACGACGTTGGAGATCGGCTCTTCGGCGATGAACTTGGGCTGGCGCGTGCTCACCACTTCCAGGTCGTCACGGTGCAGATGTTCGGTTTCGGACCGGTGGGGGTTGAAGTCTTCGTCGTATTTGCCGACCATCTCGTCCGGCGTCGAGCCATAAGTATCGGCCAGCGCCTTGTTGACCAGCACGAAACCGCCGGTCTCGTCTTTGGCGAAGATGAAGCTGGGATCGAGGTCGATCACCTGGCGCAAGAAGTTGCGCTGCTCTTCCAGGCGATCTTGAGCGCGCTTGCGTTCGGTGATGTCGGTCGCCACGCCCAGGAGCTGCACCGTCTGGCCGTCGTCGGCAATCAACGGAACTTTGATGGTCTGGTACCAGCGCGTCTCACCGCTGACGACGTTGGAGATCGGCTCTTCGGCGATGAACTTGGGCTGGCGGGTGGTCACCACTTCCAGGTCATCGCGGTGCAGGTGTTCCGTCTCGGACTGGTTGGGATTGAAGTCTTCGTCGTACTTGCCGACCATCTCGTCCGGCGTCGAGCCGTAGGTGTCGGCCAGGGCTTTGTTGACCAGCAGGAAACGCCCGGTTTCGTCTTTGGCGAAAATGAAGCTGGGGTCGAGATCGATCACCTGGCGCAGAAAGTTGCGCTGTTCCTTGAGCGCCTCCTGGGTCTGAATGCGATCCGTGATCAGCTCGGCATAGACGATGAGGCCGCCGATCTCGCCGGAGGTGGTGTGCCAGGGGCGAATCTCGCGCTTGAGCCATTCGATAGAACCATCAACCCGCGTGAACAAGACCTGTTCGTCCCGGTGCACTTCGCCCTGCAAGCAGCGCTGGTGGATGGCTTTCCAGCTCTCTTTGATTTCGCGGATGGTTTCGTAGTGACTCGCACCAATGATCTGCTTGTTGCGCAGGCCAAAGTCAGAAATCCACCGGTCGTTGGCAAACAGATAGTGCAGATCGCGATCCAGGATCGCGACTGCCATCGGGATGTGCTTGGCGAGTTGTTCGAGTTGGTGCTTTTGTTCCGTGACGTCGAACGCTGCCAGGTTATCCACGCGCTTCTCTCACTTTTCGCCGACGAAGATATTTTCGAGCGCCAGCGCCATCGCCCCCAGGATACTGGATTCGGGGCCTAACGGCGCGATTTCGATCCGCAGATTTTGGGTAGCCGAGGACGGCGTCCGGTCCCAGATGCTCCGCCGGATCGACGCCAGGAAAACGGGGGCCACATCGTTGACCGGACCGCCGATCAGGACAAGATTGGGGTCCAGGAAATTGACGATATTGGCAAGGGTTTCACCGAGGACCTGGCCGCTGCGCTGAATGATCTGGTGGGCGGCGCGATCCCCTTCGGTGGCGGCGACACCCACGTCGCGGGCGGTCAGGGTGTCGAGATCGTAGCGGCTGAGAATCGTGTCCACCCCCGCCTTGACCGTTTGCGCCGCCTGCACGGCGATGGAGGTACCTGACACGATCTCTTCCAGCGGCACGATCTTTTCGACCTCCCCAGCTTCATTCTTGTACTCGGCGTGCATCTGCCCGATGTCGCCCGCGCGGCCCGTCGCGCCACGGTAGATTTGCCCGTTGACGATGATGCCCGAATTGATCGAGGTGCCTACGTTTACGTAAATCAGGTTTTGCAGATTGCGCCCGCCCCCTTTGCGCAGCTCGCCGAACGCCATCGCATTCGCTTCATTTTCGACCATGACAATCGCATACGGAAACGACTCGCGGATCAGGCTGTCGATCTGGTAGCCGCCCCAGGAGGGCATCAACGGCGAATCGAACAGGGTACCGGACTGCAAATCCACCGAACCGGGCACCACGATACTGAAGGCCAGAATATCGCTGATCGGAATATTCAGCTTGTCGATGCGCTCGCGGATGACGTAGCAGATTTCGTTCAACACGGTATTAGGATCGGCAGGCTGCGGCATCGGGAGCATCCGCCGGATGCGGATGTGCTCCATGAAATCGACGAGGGCAATTTCCAGCTTAGAGAAGCCCACCCGGACCGCCACGATATAGCCGAATTTGGGATTGAAGCCGATCTCCCGGCTGCGCCGCGCGCCGGTGGCCGGACCTTCTCCCTTCTCTTCCAGGATGCCATCCTGGATCAGTTCGTTGACCACCGACGTGATCTTCGACGGCGAATACCCGATAGTTTCGGCGATGCGGGTCCGCGACAGCGTGCCCGAAAGCCGAATGGCGGTGACCGTGAGATACTTGGCCTGATCCAGTTTGAAAGGGGCCGTTCGTGTGGGGGTGGCCTCAAAGGGACTCTTCTGAATCAGTCCCGGGCGAATGTTCTTTTTCAAAGTGAGTACTCCGCGCAGCCATGCATCAGTCGATAATTTACATGCTGAACTAAGACTTACATTATCTAAAAATAATACTCTTGTCAATAAAGTGAAGGACTAGCCCGTGTTCGGAGGAGTAAGCGCGGCCAGACCAGCTTCGATGACCGCCACGATGCGATCCACGTCGTAGACGCAGCCCTGCCAGACTCCACCGCTGGCTTGCTGAAGGGCAGCCCATAGGCGCGAATCATCTGGCAGCTTCGGATGCGCATGAAGGCCGGGATGTGGGGGGCGCTGGCTGAGAAGCTGTTCGGCTTCCAACGGCGACAGATCACGTCCGTCCGCCGCCACCAGGTTGATGCGGCCTTCCAGGGTATTCCGGTCGATCACGATTTCGATTTCATCCCCATCCCGGAGCTTGCCGATGGGACCACCTGCCAGCGCTTCGGGACCTACGTGTCCGATGCAGGCTCCGGTCGAAACGCCGCTGAAGCGCCCGTCGGTGATGACCGGCACCTGCTTTCCCCAGGATAGATATTTGAGGGCCGAGGTGATCTGGTAGGTCTCTTCCATGCCCGTGCCCAGCGGGCCAATGCCGATCAAGACGATCACCTGGCCCGGCTGGACCGGCGGATCGGTCAGTCCCTTGACTGCCGCGACTGCCTCCTTTTCGCTCGTGAAGACGCGCGCCATCCCGCGGGTGTGATAGACGTTATCCTGGCCGATCACGCCGGGATCGATGGCGGTGGCCTTGACGAGCGAACCCTGGGGCGCGATGTTGCCCACGGGGAAAACGACCGTGCTGCTCAGCCCATTGGCCCGGGCCTGCTCAGGACTCATGATCACGTGCTCAGGATCGATCCGGCCTTCGTCCGCCAACCGTTGGCGGCAAAGCTGCCGCCGCTGGCTCTGCGCCCACCAGTCCAGGTTGTCGCCGAGCGTCTGGCCCGACACCGTCAGGACGTCGAGGTGCAGCAGGCCCAGCGCGCGCAGGTGCAGCATCACTTCCGGGACGGCTCCCGCGAAAAAGACCTGCACGGTGGGGTGATTGCGGGGGCCATTGGGGAGCGCATCCACCAGGCGGGGCACACGGCGGTTGACGGCCTGCCAATCCTGCACCGTCGGCAAGGGCAAGCCCGCCGCGTGCGCGATGGCAGGGAGATGCAGCAGCAGATTGGTGCTGCCGCCAAAGGCCGCGTGGATCAGCATGGCATTTTCCAGGGCGTGCGGCGTCAAAACGTCGCGCAGGGGGAGATGCGCTTCTTTCAGATGGAGCAGCGCCAGGGCGGAGCGATGGGCGAGATCCAACCAGATCGGCTCGCCGGAGGGCGCCAGGGCGCTGTGCGGAAGCGCCACCCCCAGGGCCTCGGCCACCACCTGGGACGTGGCGGCGGTCCCCAAAAACTGGCAGCCCCCGCCCGACGAGCCGCAGGCCCGGCAGCCCATTTCGGCGGCATAATCCAGCGTGATCAGGTTGTGGGCAAAACGCGCGCCAATCGTCTGGATCTTCGCGGTATCTTCGGCCTCGGGATCGGGCAGAGTCACCCCACCGGGGACGACAATGCCCGGCAGATCGGCAGTCCCGGCGAGCGCCAGCAGGATCGCGGGCAGCCCCTTGTCGCAGGTGCCGATACCCATCACGCCCTGCCGGGTGGGCAGCGACCGGATGAGGCGACGCAGCGTCATGGCAGCGTCATTGCGATAGGGCAGGCTGTCGAACATGCCCGGGGTGCCCTGGCTGCGCCCATCACACGGATCGGAGCAGTAGACGGCGAAGGGAATGCTGTCATTCGCGCGCAGCGTCGCGGCAGCGCGCTCGACCAGCAGCGAGACTTCCCAATGCCCGGTATGGTACCCTAACGCCAGCGGAGAACCGTCCTCCGCGCGCAAGCCCCCTTGCGTGCTTACGATGCAGTAGTGGTCGCGGCCTACCTCCTCAGGCTGCCAGCCCATCGCCACGTTCTGCGTCATACCGAACAGATTGCCGCTCGGTTCTTCGCGCAGCGCGTCGGCAGTGAGCGGCAGACGTCCACGGGGTCCCGTGCCGAACAGGCGCGTCCCCTCGACGTGGGCCTCGTCGCCCAGAATATCTGCTATGGTCGCCATCAAACCACCTTTACCGTATTGATCAGCGCCGCAACGCCGTCGATGCTGACCTGCACCACATCCCCGACTTGCAGCGTGAAGTCACTGGGCGGCACGATGCCTGTTCCGGTCATCAACGCCACGCCTTGCGGAAATTGCAGACCGCGCCCCAGGTAGGTGAGCAGATCGCGCGCGGTTCGCCGAATTTTGGTCGTAGAAGTCTCACCGGAAAACACCACCACGTTTGGGCGGCGAATGTCGATGCGGATGGCCGTCTGTGGGAAGTTCTCGACCGGCTGGAGCCAGATCCCATGTCCCAGCGCACAGGCAGCGGTGTAGATTTTAGCCTGGGGCAAATAGAGGGGATTTTCGCCTTCGATGTCCCGGCTGCTCATATCGTTGCCCGCCGTCATGCCCACGATTTCCAGGGCCGGATTCATCACCAGGGTGAGTTCCGGCTCCGGCACGTTCCACGCCGCGTCGGCGCGTATGCCGACTTCTCCATAGTGGCCGACAACCCACTCGCCCTGGGCTTTGAAAAAAAGCTCCGGGCGGGCCGCCTGGTACACCCGCTGATAGACATCGCCGCCGTCGTCCGCTTCTTCCTGGCGGGCCTGACGGCTGCGTTCGTAGGTGACCCCCGCGGCCCACACATCCTGCCCATCCACCGGCGCGAGCCAGTGAGGGACGCTGGGAGATGGCGCCTGGTCGAACAGCGCCGCCGGATAGACCGTCGGGGATGCCTCGGCGATCTTGACCAGCCGGTCCACCGCCGCCTGGGGATCACCGACCGAGGATTGCAGCCAGGCGCTGATGGTCGGCACCTGGGCGCTGACGTCGCACACGCTGTCACCCTGCTGTACCCCGATCCGGACGCCGTGCTCTGGATGAAAGAAACGTACCAGCCACATGGATTGTTCGCTCACTCTGTGTCTCATACACTGTTGAGGGTGATTGTAGCCGATTGAGACGGCAGAAAAAAGTAGTTTGACAGACAACCCTCGATCTGATAACGTGAACCCCATGCAGAAGCCAGGACTGAGGACTACATCATGGTATCAGGACAAAATCTCATCGCGGGCCAATGGTCAGCACAAGGACACGAGTCGTTTTTTAGCGTCGATCCCCGGACTAAGACCGAGGGCAGCGTCCGGTTCTTCGACGCCACGGACGGCGAGATCAACACGGCGGTGCTTCAAGCCGCCGAAGCCTTCAAAACCATGCGCCAGTACAGTGCGGCCCAACACGCCGCCTTGCTTGATACAGTGGCGGAGGAGATCGAAAAACTGGGGGCGGTACTGATCGACACCGCGGCAGCCGAAACCGGACTGGGGCAGCCCCGCCTGGAGAGCGAACGCGGGCGGACCACATCGCAGCTCCGGCAGTTTGCCAATCTGCTGCGCGAAGGCTCCTACGTCGAAGCCATCATCGATACCGCCCTACCCGACCGCAAGCCCGCGCCGCGCCCGGACATGCGGCGGATGTTGGTACCGCTAGGGCCAGTAGGCGTGTTTAGCGCCAGCAATTTCCCGTTTGCCTTCAGCGTGGCCGGGGGTGATACGGCCTCGGCGTTGGCCGCCGGTTGTCCGGTGATCGTGAAGGCCCATCCCGGCCATCCCGGCACGTCAGAACTGGTCGCGCGGGCGATCCTGGCGGCGGGGGAGCAGCATCACTTTCCACCTGGCTTCTTTTCGATGGTGCAGGGTCAGACGATCCGGGTCGGGCAGGCCCTGGTGGAGCATCCCCAGCTTGAAGCGGTCGGCTTCACGGGGTCGCTGGGCGGAGGACGCGCGCTGTTCGACACCGCCGCCCGACGTCCGCGCCCGATTCCGGTTTTCGCCGAGATGGGCAGCGTCAATCCGATCGTCATTTCGCCCCAGGCGCTCCAGGTGCGCGGCGCCGCCCTTGCCGAAGGGCTGGTCACTTCCGTCACGCTGGGCGCCGGTCAGTTTTGTACGAAGCCAGGCGTCGTGTTTGTCATCGACAGCGCCGCAAGCCGGGGCTTCATCGCCCAGGTGGCCGAACTGATGGATCGGCGCCAGCCCGGCGTGCTGTTGAACCACGCGGTACTGACCCATCTAACGTCCAGCGTCGAGCAAACCCTGGCGTCCGGCCTGGTGTCGGAACGTACCGCCACCGATGCGCTCGATCCCAACGGGTTCTGTTTTCCCAACACCATCCTTCAAACGACCTCGGCCCTGTTCATCCAGGACGAGAGGCTGCAAAGCGAGCATTTCGGCCCGGTGACGCTGTTCGTCGTGTGCCCCACCGCCGATGAACTGCTCGAAGCCGTGGACGCGCTGCACGGCACCCTGACCGCGACCGTGCACTCCGAAGCGGACGAGCCAGCCTTCACCAGCGAATTGTTCTCGCGGCTGCGGGAAAAAGCGGGGCGCTTGATCTGGAACGGCTTCCCCACCGGCGTCGAGGTGGTGTATGCGATGCAGCACGGGGGGCCGTATCCCGCCACCACCACGCCGCAGACAACCTCGGTAGGCATGACAGCCATCAAACGCTTCATGCGCCCGGTGGCCTTTCAAAACGTCCCCGACGCCTTGCTGCCGGAGGCGCTCCAGGCCGCCAACCCGCTCCATATCTGGCGAACAATAGACAACCAGCTCACCCGCGAGGGGTTTTGACCGTGACCAAACCGGCATTATACTTCGAGAGGTATTTGAAACGCGCATCACAAGTGAGGACTTATGATTGACAAGCGATTCTATGGCACCACGGCTCAGGGCCAGGCGGTAGAGGAATATACGCTCACCAATACCCAGGGCACCGAAATCAAGATTATTACTTATGGTGGGATCATTACGTCCATTCGCATACCCGATCGTGACGGGAACCGGACCAATATCGTGCTGGGCTTCGACCGGCTGGCCGACTACGAAACCCAAAGCCCCTACTTCGGGTGTATCACCGGGCGCTTCGCCAACCGGATCGCCCGAGGGCGCTTTACGCTGGACGGCGCGCAGTATTCGTTGGCCACCAACGATGGCCCGAATCACTTGCACGGGGGGACGGTCGGCTTCGACAAGCGCGTCTGGACGCCGACGGTCAGCGGCAACAGCCTGGTGCTGAAGTATCTGAGTCCGGATGGCGAAGAAGGCTATCCGGGCAACCTGACAGTCACCGTGACCTACACCCTCACCGACGACAACGGCCTGAACATCGACTACCACGCTACCACCGACAAACCCACGCTCGTCAACCTGACCAATCATTCCTATTTCAACCTGGCCGGTCACGGTGACGTTTACGATCACGTCCTGACGATCAATGCGGATCATTTCACGCCGACCGACAACACTGCCATCCCGACGGGTGAGATCGCATCCCTCGAAGGCACGCCGTTCGACTTCCGCAGCCCGCGCCGGATCGGACAAAGTTTGCGTTCGTCGCACCCCCAGATTGTGAGCGGGCGGGGCTACGATCATAACTTCGTCTTGAAGCGCCCCGTGCCCGACGACCACTCCTTGGTGTTGGCCGCACGACTGACCGATCCCGGCTCAGGTCGCGAGCTTACCGTCCTCACCACCGAACCCGGCATCCAGTTCTACTCGGGGAATTTCCTGAATGCGACGCTGGTCGGCGCGGGCGGCGAGGTCTACCGCCAGGGCGACGGGTTGGCGCTGGAAACCCAACATTTCCCGGACGCGATTCATCACCCGCATTTTTCGACGGTGGTGCTGCGTCCCGGCGAGACGTACCATTCCGTGACCGTTCTCAAATTCGCCACGACCTGATCAAGATGATCGGCTTTAGCGATCAGGCCCGGACCTACGACGCCTCCCATACCGCCCTCGCGTTTCCTTTGGGAGGCGTTGGCACCGGCAACGTGTCACTGGGCGCGCGGGGCGAACTCCGCGACTGGGAAATCTTCAACCAACCGGCCACGGGCAATAATCTGCCGAACACCTTTTTCGCGATCCGCACCCAGATCGAGCACCAACCGCCGGTGGCGCGCGTGCTTGAGGGGCCTCTCCAACCGCCTTACACGCTGTCGCATGGCTACCATCCCGCCACCAACGCGGGGCTACCCCGCTGCGCCCGGACCACCTTTCGAGGGGAATACCCGTTCGCGCAGGTCGATTTCCACGATCCCCGCCTGCCCGTCGCGGTCCAACTGGAGGCGTTCACGCCGCTGATCCCCTTGAACCCCGAGGATTCGGGGATTCCCTGCGCGATCCTCACCTACCACGTCACCAACACGTCTCAAGAGACCGTGAAGATCACGCTGGTCGGATCACTGATCAATCCGGTCGGCGGTCTGCGCCTGGACCCCTTCGGCAACTTGGGCATGAACACCGTCGGCAAGCCCCGGATCGAATACCGCTCAGGCGACACTCTGCGCGGCCTGGTCCTCAGCGCCGACCAGATCAGCTCCGACGATCTGCGCTACGGCAGCCTGAGCCTGGTCACCGATCATGCCCAGGTCACCGTCAAGCCCGCCTGGCTGCGCGGCGGCTGGTGGGACTTTCTCCGGGCCTTCTGGGACGATTTTCTGGATGATGGCTTGCTGGACGATCCGAATTACCCGATGCCGTCCGAGACGGGCAAACCGGACACGGGATCGCTGGGCCTGCTGGCGACGCTCGCGCCCGGCGAACAGCGCGCCTTCCGGTTCGTCTTGACGTGGCACTTTCCCAACCGCCTTAATACGTGGACGACGCCCGAACGGGGCCATGCCCGGATCATTCGCAATCATTACGCCACCCGCTTCGAGGACGCCTGGAGCGTGGCGCGCTACGTGATGGACGAATGGGAGCGCCTGGAAAACGGGACCCGCCAGTTTCACGACGCCTTGTTCGGCAGCACTCTGCCGTATTCCCTGCTGGAAGCTATCTCGGCCAACATCGTCCCGGTGCGCAGCAATACCTGCTTCTGGTTGGAGGATGGCCGGTTCTACGGGTGGGAAGGCTGCTTCGACGCGGCGGGCTGCTGTGCCGGGAGCTGCACCCACGTGTGGAGTTACGTCTATACGGTCGCGTACCTGTTCCCGTCGCTCGAACGCGAAATGCGCCGGATCGAGTTCGGGATCGAGACGAATGCCGACGGGTTCATGAACTTCCGAAACTACACCTCGATGGATGAACCCTTCCTCTGGTCCCAGGGCGCTGCCCCGGAAGCCGCCTCGGACGGGCAACTGGGCAGCATCCTGCGCACGTACCGCGAATGGCAGCTCAGCGGGGATCGAGAGTGGCTGGCGGCCCTGTGGCCCGGCGTCAAACGCGCGATCGGATTCGCCAGCGCGCACTGGGATACCGACCAGGACGGCGTACTGGACGGCAAACAGCACAACACCTACGACATTGAGTTCTACGGGCCGAATCCCCTGTCCGGCATCTATTATCTAGCCGCCCTGCGCGCGGTCGAGCAGATGGCGTCCGTTATGGACGATCCGGCGCTGGCGCAGCGCTGCCACGCGACGTGGCAGAAGGGCAGCCAGAAACTCGACGGCCTGCTGTGGAACGGGGACTACTACCGCCAGCAGATCGACGACATCGACGCTCACCCCTACCAACACGGCGAGGGGTGCCTGTCCGACCAACTGCTGGGACAGGCCCACGCACAGTGGTTGGGCCTGGGCGACCTGCTCCCGCGAGACCACCTGCACCGGGCCGTCAAAGCCCTCTACGACCACAACTTCCGCGCGGATTTTTCCGATCACGTCAACTGCCAGCGGACCTACGTTTTGAACGATGAAGCAGGGCTGCTGATGTGCACCTGGCCGCACGGGGGCCGCCCCCGATTTCCTTTTCCCTATTCCGACGAAGTCTGGACGGGCGTGGAATACCACGTGGCGGCGCATCTCATCGCCGAAGGGTGGATCACCGAAGGGCTGCGCCTCGTACAGGCCATCCGCGACCGCCACGACGGACGGCGCCGCAACCCGTGGGACGAGGTCGAATGTGGGCACCACTATGCGCGCAGCATGTCGAGCTGGATGTTGTTGTTAGCGGCCAGCGGCTTTCACTGCAATCTGGGCGAACAATCGATGGACTTCGCGCCGGTCGCGGGTCTCTCGACCGCGGCGGATCGGTTCACGACCTTCTGGTCGAATGGCGCCGCCTGGGGCACCTTCACGCAGCGCCGGGACGAAGCCACTGGAACCTGGCACTACGCGATCCAGGTCCTGGGCGGTAAGATGTCTGCCCTGCGGATCACGGTGGATGGCCACGTCGTCCATCCGGACGTGTAAGCACGGACACCCTCGCCGGGACGCCTGATCAAAAAATCCCTCCTGGTTCCGGAGCCGGGAGGGATAGATGATTGGTTATGGGATGGCGGGAAATACCGCTCCCCTAGCCTTTGATCGCCCCGGTTGTGATGCCGCGCAAGAACTGCCGCTGCATGGCGAACACCAGCAGCAGCACCGGAATGGTCGCCATGACCGACGCGGCCATCTGGACACCTTCCACGACCATGCCCTGGCGCACTTTCATCTGGGCGATCCCAATCGTCAGGGTATACATGCTCTCCTGCCGGATCATGACCAACGGCCAGAGATAATCATTCCAGGACAGCAGGAATTTGAAAATCGCCAGCGTCCCCAGCACGGGACGGCTGAGGGGGACCATGATATTCCAGAAGACGCGCAACGGTCCGGCCCCGTCGATGCGCGCCGCATCAAGCAGCTCAGACGGAATCCCCCTCATATATTGGGTGAGCAAGAAAATACCGTAGGCGTCGACTACGCCAGGAATGACCAGAACCTTGTAAGTATTCACCCACTTGAACACGCGCGAAAAAAGATAGAACGACGGAATCAGCGTGGCATAGACGGGCAGCATCATCGTCAGCATCATCAGCCAGAACAGGATGCGCTTGCCTTTGAAATTAAACTTGGCAAAGGCAAAGGCGGCCAACGCGTCCAGTGTGAGGACCAGCGCCAGGCTGGAGAGCGTCACGATCAGGCTGTTGCGGTAGTAGCGCGTATATTGGTAGTAGAGACGGTCGCCCTTTTTGTTGACGACGTGCCCATAAAACAGCCGGTTGTACTGAATCGTGCTGGGGTTTTGCGGCAGGATTTTGCGGTTGAAAAGCTCACTGTCCGGTTTGAAGGACGTCGAAATCATCCAGAAATAAGGGAAAGCATAGAGAATAGCGATCAGACAGAGCGAAACGGCCAGGATGGCCTGGATAATCTTGCTGCGCCGAGTCATCATGGGCCTTACTCCTGGTCGCGTCCAAAGAAAGCGTAGTTGAGGATGCTGACCGTAAACATGATGACCGTCAGCACGACGGCAATCGCCGACGCATAGCCGAATTCCTGGAGTCTGAAGCCCTCCTGGTACAGGTACAGCGCGGTCGGCTCCGTGCGGTGCAGCGGCTCCCCATTGGTCATTAATTGGATCGGTGCGAACAACCCCAGCAGGTAGATCAGGCCGGTGGTCACTACGAACACCAGCACCGGGCGCAGCAGCGGCAGGGTGATACTCCAGAACTCGCGCCAGGCTCCCGCCCCGTCGATACGCGCGGCTTCATACAGCTCGTGCGGGATGTTGCGCAGCCCCGACATGATGATCAGCGAGTCCCAGCCCAAGCCCGCCCAGATCAACATGATGATGATCGCCCACAGTGCCGTGGTCGGGTTCTGTAACCATTTTTGGGGCGACATCCCCAACTGCTCGATCAGCGCATTGAAGTAGCCGTAGCGGGTGTTGAGGAGCTGTTTCCAGATGTAGGTGATCACGACGACCGAAGTCACGGCAGGCATGAAGAAGATGCCGCGCAGGATCATCGACAGCCATTCGGGAACTTTGTCCAACAAGACGGCCAGCGCCGTGGACAGCGAGGTGCCGATGAGCGTACAGGCCGCCGTGATCGTCAGGGTGACGCGGAGGCTGTTCAGAAACCGGCTGTCATCCAGCAGGGTCTTGAAGTGATCCAGTCCCACGTAGGTCAGGCCGCTGTCATCGCGCACGTAGGGATTCCAGTCCGCCACGCTCAGATACGCCGAAAACCCGATGGGAAACAGTTGAAAGGCGATGAAGCCAATGAAAAACGGCGCGATGAAGGCATAGGGCGCCAGGCGTTCCCAGAGCTGCCCGCGTTGATCCCGCCGGTAAAGCGCGACTGCCGACATAAGAACCTCCAAACCGGTCCAGGCTGGGGAAGGTGCTCCCCAGCCATTGCTAT
>CAYRWY010000082.1:13144-16973 GCA_964427955.1 uncultured Anaerolineaceae bacterium | reverse complement strand
CGCTGGCGATCTCGCTGGGCGTGGAACTGGTCGTGCTGGATGGCGACATTGGCCGCCAGAACACCGTCTTCAAGTTCTACTTGCAGGTCTGGTTCATGTTGAGTATTGTTGGCGGGGTCGTGCTGTCGTGGATGCTCTACAGCTCGCCGCGCTGGAACGGGGTGGTGCGCGGGCTGTGGCAGGGCGGGCTGGCGATCCTGTTCAGCGTCGCGCTGTTCTACCCGATTCTGGCGACGCAGGGCCGCGCGATGGACCGTTTCAACAAAAAAGACACCCCGATCACGCTGGATGGCAACGACTATATGAAATATGCCATTCACGGCGAAGCGGGTGTCTGGTTCCGCTTGGACGGCGATTATGATATGATCCGCTGGTTCGAAGAAAACGTCGATGGCACACCGGTCATCGTCGAAGCGCACCAGTACCCGTCCGAGTATCACTGGAACGGGCGGATCAGCATCAACACCGGCCTGCCGACGATCCTGGGCTGGCGCTGGCACCAGCTTCAGCAGCGCAGCCTGCCGGACATGGACATCATGGTCCAGAACCACGAAAACAACGTCGAGGCGTTCTACCACCTGACCGGCGCGGAAGGCATCGCGGCGGCGGAGAAGCTGATCCAGTATTACGGCGTCCAATATATCGTCGTCGGCGCGCTGGAACGGGCCTTTTACGGCGACATCGTGATCGACTCGGCGCTCGGCAAGCAGACGGCGGGGCATTCGGAAGGGCTGGCCAAATTCGACACGATGGTTGACCTGGGCCTGCTGGAAGTCGCCTACGAGCATCCGCGCTGCCTGGACACGGCGATTACCGATATTGAGCAATGCCCGGCAGAGAGCGTGTATATGGATAAGATCTATCACGTCGTGCCGGGCGTCGAATATACCGGCGTGGTGTCGAGCGGGGAGTAGGGGCGCTGCTTGCCTCGCCCCTGCGGGTGGGGAACGTGATGTGATACGGTAGGGCCGGGACGTGGGTCGGCCTCTGCGAGACTTGAACCTTATGGACTTTTCTCTGATTCCCGATTGGCTGGGCCGCGAAGGCGGCAGTGTACTGAGCTGGTGGCTGCTGGTCACGCTGGCGGGCGCGGCGGTGTGGCCGCTGTTGTTCCGCCTGCTGGGGGGACTGCCCGACCGGGGCTATACCCTGGCGCGGACGGCGGGCCTGATGCTGACCGGCTTTGTGTTCTGGTTCCTCGCCAGCCTGGGCGCGTTGGATAACGAACCCGGCGGCATGGTCTTCGCCTGGATCGTCGTGCTGGCGGTCAGCCTGGTCGCGTTCCTGCGCTGGCCGGATCGCCCCTCGGTGCGGGAATGGTTTGGGGAACACTGGCTGCTGGTCGTGTTCACTGAGGTGCTGTTCCTGGTCCTGCTGTTCGGCTGGGCGATCTACCGCGCCCACGAGCCGGAGATCGGCAGCACCGAAAAGCCGATGGAATTCATGTTCCTCAACAGCGTGCGCGCCAGCCATACCTTCCCGCCGCACGACGCCTGGCTGAGCGGCTACGCCATCAGCTACTACTATTTCGGCTACGTGCTGATGGCCATGCTGGCCGATCTGAGCGGGGTTAGCAGCGGGATCGCGTTCGGGATCATGGTCGCGCTGATCTTCGCGCTGGCCGGGATCGGGGCCTTCGGCGTGGTCTACAACCTCGTCCGCGCGCGGCATGGGCGCTTCGGCGGCGGCAGCCGTCCCGCGGCGCTGGCGGCGGGCGTCTTGGGGATGTGCTTCCTGGTGTTGATGGGCAACCTGGGCACGGCGCTGATCGAATTGCCGTACCGGGGGTATGCGTCGGGCGTGGTCAACGCGGCCTATTTCGATTTTTGGGACGTGGCCGATCACGAAGGCACGACCACGGTCACCGACGAAACCGGCGTGGTCCGCCAGGTGCCGGTGGACAGCGACGGCGACGGCGTGCCCAACTGGGACGAAGATCCCCAGCCGCTCGACCGGTGGGGGAACTGGTGGTGGTTCCGCGAGAGCCGCCTGATCAATGATCGCCACCTGGACGGGCAGATCGAAGCCGTCAACCCGATCTCCGAATTTCCGAATTTCAGCTTCGTGCTGTCCGATCTCCATCCCCACGTGCTGGCGCTGCCGTTTGCCGTGCTGGCGGTGGGATTGGCGCTGGGGCTGGTGCTGGGCGGGCGTGATCCGGGCCGCTGGGACACGCTGCTGTATGCCATCCTGGTCGGCGGCATGATCTTCATGAACTCCTGGGACGCCGTCTACCTCGTGGTGCTGATCGGCGCGGAAGTGCTGCGGCGGTTGATCCGCAACGGCACCGGCAGGCTGACCCGCGCGGACGTGTGGGGGATCGTGCGCTTCACGCTGGGCGTCGGCGGGCTGGCGGTGATCTGCTATCTGCCCTGGATCATCAGCTTCACCTCGCAGGCCAGCGGCGTGCTGCCCAACGTGATCTACCCCACGCCCTGGCAGCAGTTTTTCCTGCAATTCGGCATCTTCCTGATCCCGCTGGCCGTCTTCCTGGTGGCCGAGGTCGTCCGCGCGGGCTGGCGCTTCAACTGGCAGGCGGGCCTGCTGGCGATGCTGCTCACGCTGTGGGCGGGCGTGCTCATCCTGGTGGTGGAGGGCTGGATGGCCTGGCACAGCCAGCAGCTTCGCTCCCCGGTCTATGCGGTGCCTTACGTGACCTCGGCTCCATTTAGCGATCTCTTCTCCGACATCCTGAACCGGCGGCTGATCGGCCTGCCGAGCGAGCTGCTCCTGCTGGGCATGGTCTTTTTCGTAGCGGGACGGCTGTTCGCGCGCCCGGCGGTGATCGTCCAGATCGACGACGAGGGGCAGCCGCGCGATGAGGTCCTGGCGCGGCGGACGATCAACTACAGCCCGGCGGCAGGTTTCGCGCTGCTGTTGATCGGCGCAGGCGCGATCCTGACCTTCGCGCCGGATTTCGTCTACCTGCACGATAACTTTGCGGTGCGCATCAACACCGTCTTCAAGCTCTACTACCAGGGTTGGCTGCTGTTCAGCATCGCCGGAGCCTATGCCGTCTGGTCGGTGCTGTCCGGCGAATCCGTTCCGGCAGACGACGAGCTGCCCGTCAAAGCCAAGCCCAAGCGCCACCCGGCGGGTGCGCTGGCCCTGCTGCCGCTGATCGGGCGGCTGGCGTTCGGGATCGTGGTGGTGGCGCTGTTCAGCGCCGGGATGATCTACCCGGCCTACGCCGCCCAGTCGCGCGCCCTGTACGAGTATTCGGACCGGCAGAATACCAAGGATCGGATCGCGGCGTGCGAGGCCAACGATCTGCCCGACTGTGGGACCATGCCGCCGCTGACCCTCAACGGCGCGCCGACGATGGTCAGTTCGGACGAATATGCCGCGATTCAGTGTTTGGCGGACCTGGACCCGGATCGCAGCGGGGTGCTGCTCGAAGCGCCGTGCAACTGCGGCTATCGCCCGGAGTTCGGGCGGTTCAGCGCGCAGACCGGCATCCCCACGCTGATGGGGTGGGGCAACCACGAAGGCCAGTGGCGTGGCAGCACGCTGCCCGGCCTGATCGATACGCGCATCGAAGACGGCGTGCGCCGGGATCGCTTTACCGACGCGCGCGAGATTTATACGACCCAGGATTGGGCGCGTGCCTGGCAGCTCATCGACCGCTACGGGATCGATTACATCGTGGTCGGCAATGGCGAACGCACGATGATCCGGGAGTTGGCGGGTGATGATGCGACCGCGCTGCTGCAATACCAGCAGGGGTTGGACAAATTCAGCCAGGTGCTCAGCCCGGTGTGCCAGGCGGGCAACGCGGTGGTGTATCGTGTGGCACCGCAGTAAAGTAGACCGTGATTAGTTGTTAGTT
>CAYRWY010000082.1:0-13044 GCA_964427955.1 uncultured Anaerolineaceae bacterium | reverse complement strand
TTAGTTGTTAGTCTTTAGTTCTTAGGGTGGCTAGGGGTCGCTGTCAACTAATAACTAATCACTAAAAACTAAGAACTAAGGACCTTGTCATCGGACGAGGGAGATTCCATGACCGTAAGTGTAAACGACGCGGCGGCGTGGCCCGCCCCTGAACTGACCGGCGAGTCTGAAGCGGCGGTGGCACAGTCGGCCCCGGCGGTTCAGATCAAGCTGACCATCGAGGTGGCGCTCTACATCGGGTTGGCGCTGCTGTCGGTGGCGCTGCGCCTGGTCCAGTTGGACTACCTCCCGCTGAACGATGGCGAAGCCCACCAGGCCCTTGCCGCGCTGCGCGCCATGAATGACCGCGTGCCCGGCCCGGATCTCGTCGCGGACAGCCCGCTGAGCTTCGCGGCCAACGTGATCTCGTTCGCCGTCATGCCGCAGAACGACAGTGCCGCGCGGCTGCCGGTAGCGCTGGCGGGCGTGCTGCTGACGCTGTCCCCGGTGCTGTGGCGGCGCTACATCAACCCGCTGCCGCCGCTGATCATCAGCCTGCTGCTGACGATCTCGCCGGTATCGCTGCTGGCGGCGCGCACTTCGAGTCCGGTGATCTGGACCATGCTGCTGGCCGTGATCGCGCCCTGGCTGGCGCTGCGCTTTGTCGAGACGCACCGGCCCACCTGGGCCATCGCCTCGACGGCGGCTTTTGCCGCGATGATCTTCCTGGCCGAACCGGCAGGCTTTCTGACCTTCCTGGCGCTGGGCTTCGGTCTGATCTTCGCCTGGCTGATCGAGGATGATCCCAACGCCAATCCGCTGACGCCGCTGCGTGACCTCGTCCGCACCTGGCCCTGGACCAGCGGCGCGCTGGCGGCTGGATTTACGCTGGTGCTGGTCGGCTCGGCAGGGTACTGGTTCCCGGCAGGGCTGACCGCCGTCGGCAACACGATCTGGACGGGGCTGGAAGGCTTCGTCAAGCGGCCCGCCGGGTCGCCGGTCGCGTTCCCGCTGTGGATCGGGCTGCGCTACGAGATCGGGCTGTGGTTCTTCGGCATCGTCGCCGCCTACCGGGCCGTGCGCGAAGGCGGCTTTTTCGAGCGCGCGCTGGTGGGCTGGGCGCTGGCCTCGACCGTCTGGCTGCTCGGTTATGCCGGGGCGACGGCGGCGCACGCGCTGTGGCTGACACTGCCGGTCAGCATCCTGGTCGGGCTGACGGTCACCCAGTGGTTGACCGAGCGGGCCAGCGCGATCTGGCGCGTGCCGTCCTGGGGTGTCCTGGCGCACGCCGTGGTGACCACCGCGCTGTGGCTGATCGCCGGTCTGATGCTCATGATGATCGGCAAACGGCTGCTGTACGATGTGCCGTACGCGATGACCGACTTCGGTGCATTTTTCGACAAGCTGAAGGCGGGTATCTACAGCGCCAGCACCAACTTCGAGGCGGGCGAGGTCCAGCAGATCGAGGTCCAGTCCGGCCAGTTCGTCTACGCCTACGTGCTGCGCTTCATCCAGTCGCGCGCGTTGATCGTCCTGCTGCTGCCGATGTTGAACGGCGTGTTGTTTTTCCTGGTGGGCAGCCTGTGGGGCGCGCGCGTGGCCTGGCGCGGCTTCGCCCTGGGCACGCTGGCCCCGCTGCTGATGTTCAGCCTGGGCTGGGGCGGTCGCGCGGCCCTGACGTCGCCCGGCGATCCGCGTGAATTGTGGTATCTGAACCCGGTCACGAGCGATGTGGACGATATGCGCGCCTCGCTGCGCGAGATGAGTCTGCGCGCGGTGGGCGATCCGCACCTGGTGCCGGTGACGGCGCAGGTCCCGCAGGACGGGGCGCTGGCCTGGGCGCTGCGCGATTATCCGCATACGACGTTCGTCGAAGGCGTGGGGGCCGAAGTGAGCACCGCCATCGTGATCGCGCCGGTCACGGTCCCGCAGCCTGCGCTGGGCGCGGATTACATCGGCAAACAGTTGGAGATTCGCCTGGGCTGGGATACGGCTTCGCTGTCCTGGCGCGACGCGATCATGTGGTACTATCGCTCCGACAGCCGTGTGAAGCCGGTCGCGACCGACCGGGAGATGTTCTGGGTCCGTAAAGATGTGTATGGGGTCGAGCAGGTTCCTGAGAATTAGCCGGGGGCGAGGTGTATTATGGGCATGTTGAATAACAAACCACTCCCGGATCAGCGGAGCGTGAACGATCCTGACCTCGCGGGTCTGATCGTATACGCTTTGCAGGGCGATCAGGTCGCCTATGCGACGTTGTACGACCGCTACGCGCCGGGCCTGTACCGGCTGGCGTACAGCATTCTGTTGGTCGAGCAGGACGCCGAAGACGTGCTGCAAGAGTCGATGGTTTACGCCTTCCGCAACCTGGATCACTACGATCCGGAGCGGGGGGCTTTTCGCACCTGGCTGTGCACGATCACGATCAGCCGGTGCCGCAACGCGCGGCGGCGGAAATGGCTGCCGACCGTGGCGCTCACGCACCTGCTGAATATCGGGATCGAGCCACCCGCGCCGGACGACGAGCAGCCCGAAGTGAAAGCGGCCTGGGCCGAGGTCCGGCAGGCGCTGCACCAGGCGCTGCACACCCTGTCGCCCCGGCTGCGCGAAGCGGTCGCCCTGCGCTACGGCCAGGGCCTGACCTACCGCGAGATGGCCGAAATCATGGAGTGTCCGCAGAAAACCGCCGAAAGCCGGGTCCGGCTGGCGCACGAGCAGATTCGCAAGTCGATCAAAGCCTCGGACGCGGCGACGGTGGAAGCCTTGCAGGAATTGTGGTGTGTCTGATGGGGTGAACGCGATGGACCGTCACGTCACGCACTTATTGACCTTTTACGTGCACGGACAGCTTTCCGTGGTGCAGCGCGCGCGGGTGGTGAACCACACCCGGACGTGCGCCGACTGCCGGGCGGCGTTGGCCCGTGAAGAACGGATCGCTGCCGACTTGCGCCGCGAGCTGCCACGCCTGGGCCAGACCCACTCCGCGCAGATCGCCGGGGTGTGGGCGAGCGTCTGGCGCGACGTCAGCCCGATGCGCCGCTACGATCTGTCCGATTGGCTGCCCGGCGTGAGCGTGGTGATCGCGATGGCCGTGGCGCTGTTGTTCGTGCTGCCGCTGCTGGCCGGAAATGGAATGCGCGCGGGAGCAGCGCCGCTCCCGGCTCGCCCGGTGAGCACGTCGTCACCGACGCCCGGTGCTGCGGCGGCGACCGACGAGGCCGAGCAGGCCGCTCCCGCCGCCGTGCTGCCCGAACCGCAGGCCACGGTGGCCTTTGCGTCGGTGGCCGGGGCGACCCCGGCGCCGGAGCCGCGGGCGACCGTCTCGCCCGAAGCCCGTTATGGCGGGACATTCCGGCAGTGACCGTGGAATGACCTCACCCCCCGACCCCCTCTCCGAGGGCGGAGAGGGGGAGTAGCGCCGTGGAAACGTCGTGGTAGGGGCGCTGCTTGCCGCGCCCGGCTTTGAAAAAATGAGAATTATCTCTCAAAAATCTCGGCTTTCAATGCCTGTCCGCCCTCGGTTCAGGGGCGGACAGGGGGAGCATGGGCAGGTCCCCTCTCCAGACTTGGAGAGGGGATTTAGGGGTGAGGTATGAATTCGCCAATAGCATCAGTGACCGTGGGATGACGCTCTCGATTCGCGACATGGAGCCGCGCGACATTCCGGCGGCGCCCGCCGAGATGCAGAACCGGCTCGTCTGGCTGTACGTGGGTGAGGTAGCAGAACAGGTGCCGCGCACCGTTTTTACGAATCGATCGGGTATCACACCACCGGGTTCCGGTTGGTCAAGAGATTTGAGGACTAGCAGGACTTATGTCAACCTACGAGCAAACTTTTCCGACCCCTGAGTCGCACGAAGGGGCCTTGAACCAGGTTCTGACCCGTGCGCACAGCCTGAACTGGGAAATCATCGTGTATACGTTGATTCTGGTGCTGGCGCTGGTCACCCGGTTTGTGGACCTGGGCGCGCGGGTGATGAGCCACGACGAGAGCCTGCACACCTATTATTCCTGGCGGCTGTACGAATACGGGGAATTCAGCCATACCCCCTTGATGCACGGCCCGGTGTTGTTCCACATGGTCGCGCTGAACTACTTCCTGTTCGGCGACAACGACTTCACGGCCCGCATCTATCCCGCCGTGTTGGGCATCCTGATGGTGATGTATCCGCTGCTGCTGCGGCGCTGGCTGGGGCGCACGGGGGCGATCCTCGCCGCCATCATGCTGCTCATTTCGCCGATGGTGATGTTCCACAACCGCTACATCCGCGAGGATACACCCTCGGTGTTCTACACCATGATCATGGTGTACGCCGCGCTGCAATACGTGGACGGCGTGCGCCCGCGCCGCTCGATCTGGCTGTGGGTGCTGTCCGGATCGCTGCTGCTCACGCTGGCCTCGAAAGAAGTCGCCTTCATCTACATCGCCATTTTCGGCAGCTTCATGGTCCTGATCTGGCTGATGCGTATGGTGCAGGACGTCGGCGTCCAGCGCCGTCCCTTTGCCGATCCCGACTGGCGGCCTCACTGGCTCCAGACGGCGATCGGGCAGCTCATCCTGTTCGCAGTGGCGCTGATCATCGCCGTGACGATGGGCCGCTTCCTGCGTTTCCTGCTCTCGCCGGTGCTATATATCTCGTCGAGCGCCTGGTTGGAGCTGCCCCTGTTCGCCTTGATCTACGGGCCGCTGGCGATGGTCGGCCTGCTCAATGGGAGCCGCGCGAAGGTTCCCGCCGAGGACGCCGATCCGGAGTCCGGCACGCCGAAGCGGAAACGCAGCGGGAGCAACTCGGACGGCGTGGGTACGGCCATCATGCGCGGCCTGTCGAACGGCAAGAGCGCGGTGTACGTGATCGCCGCCGGGCTGATCATCGGCGCGATTCTGGCGCTGTGGATCGCCTGTGTGATCGATGTGGTCAAGCCGGAGCAGGTCTGGAAACAGACGGTCGTCCGCAGCGATTACGACCAGTTATACGGCCAAAACTCGACCAAAGAATACGCCATCAGCACCGGGTTCGATGGGACGAATTTTGTGCGCCTGCTGACCTGGATCGGACTGCCGACCCTGGTGATTCTATTCGCGCTGTTCCTCACCGCCGTGCTGCGCTTTCCCGGCGATCTGCCGCTCCCCTGGCGCGAGATGCTGATCGTGATCCTGATCGCGTTCATCACGGTCAGCGTCATGATGCTGGTCGAGCGGCGCAGCTTCGTCGCGACCGAGGACGGCTCGCAGCCGTTCGCGGCCAGTCTGAACACGGTCAGTTCGTCCGGCAACGGCTACGACAATCTCCCCATCATTTTCTCGTGGGTGGCCTGCCTCGGCATTACCGTGCTCGTGGTCGGCACCCGGGTGTTCACCAACTGGTGGAATTTCCCCAACCGCCAGCCGGTTTTCGACGTGCTGATCGTGATCGGCACGCTGGTCTTTCCCTGGCTGGCGGCCTATCCGCTGTGGCTGGCGGGCTATAACCTGGAGGAGTACAACCCGAACACCGTCCAGGGCCACGACACGCTGTCGGCGTCGCTGGCGATCCTGATCCCCTTCTGGCTGGTCTCGATTTCGGTCGGGCTGGCCTGGAACTGGAAACGCTGGCTTCCGGCGGCGGCGATCTTCCTGGGGCTGTTCGGCTTCTTCTACACGACGGTCTTCAGCAACGAATACGGCTTGATCACCGGCATGATCGGCTCGCTGGGCTATTGGCTGGAACAGCAGGGGGTGCGGCGGGGCAGCCAGCCGCAGTATTACTATCTGCTGACGCAGCTTCCCGTCTACGAATTTCTCCCCCTGCTCGGAACGATGTGCGCCGGGGTGTTTGGCCTCTCCTCCCTGTGGCGCTGGCGCCGCGAGCGAGCCGAGGCGGACCGCGAGGCGCTCTACGAGCTGTCCGGCGCGGAGCCGGTGGAACTGGGCGGCGGCGGACCCGGCCCGGACGATCCCGAACCCACCTGGACGGCGGAGACGATGGTCTCGGCCACCAACGAAACCCAGGTGATGACTCCGGAATCGGTCGGCGATGCTGAGCCGGTCCCGCCGGGGGTTTCCTTCCGGGATCAGGCGGGCAACCTGCTGAATCTGCCGCCCCGCCTGGCGCAGCCCTTCGATCCCGGCGAGGAAGCCGCCCACCGGTCCGGTAATCCGGAATGGTTCGGCGCGTTCCCCTTCCTGGCGATGGTGGGCTGGTGGGCGATTGCCATGCTGTTCGGCCTGACCATCGCGGGCGAGAAGATGCCCTGGCTGGCGACACACCTCACCGTCCCGATGATCCTGATCACCGGCTGGTGGCTGGATCGCGTGATCCGCGGTATTCGTCCCGCCGCGCTCGACCAGGGCGGCTGGCTGGTGCTGATCGTCGCGCTGCCGCTGGCGTTCATGGCCTTCGGGCAGGTGCTGCTGGGCTTTTGGGATGGCACCCCCTTCCGTGGACGCGGCGTGCAAGACCTGACGGCCAGCGGCAACTGGCTGATGGCGCTGCTGCTCCTGCTGGGCGCGCTGTACCTCGTGGGCCGCTTCGGACGCCGGATCGGGTTGGGGCAGGTGGGCCGCCTGGCCATCGTGTCCAGCGCGCTGATCCTGGCGGTGCTGACGCTGCGCATGGCCATCATGGCTTGCTTCATCAACTACGACTATCCGACCGAGTACCTGGTCTATGCCCATTCCGGTCCCGCCGTCAAGACGACGATGTCCGAGATCGACCGGATCGCGACCCTCACCAACGAGGGCTACGGAATGCGGATCGTGTTCGACGACGAATCCTCGTGGCCGTTCACGTGGTATCTGCGCTACTACCAGAACTACGGCTATCTGCGCGGCGAAGCGGGCAGTGTCGATGCCACGTCTCTGGACGGCGCGCGAGTGGTGCTGGTCGGCAGCAAAAAAGCGGGCGACGTGCGCCGCATTTTGGGCGACCGCTACTACGAGTTCGACTACATCCGGCTGTGGTGGCCGATGCAGGAATACTTCAACCTGTCATATGACCGCGTGGCCAACGTCTTCAGCACGGACCAGGACAACGCCGCCGCGCGCTACTACCGCAAAGGCATCTGGGACATCTGGCTGAATCGCGATTACCAGACCTATGCCCAGGCCATGTGTATCGACGCCAAACAGTACCAGTGCTCCGATCAGGCCAACCAGGGCGGCAGCGAGCAAGAGCGCGACCAGTTCCGCACCACCTGCCAGCAGGGCATCATCACCGAGTGCGCCAACGATCCGCGCTTCGAGCTGAACCAGTGGCCGGTCTCCGACAAGCTGTACGTCTTCGTCGATAAAGAGATCGCGGCCAAGATCTGGGATGCCGGGATCGGCAGCAGCACGGTCAACATCCGCGCGCCGGAATATGCCGAGGACCAGGTGTACCAGGATATCGACTCGCAGACGGTGCTCGGCGAGAATCTCGGCCTGCTCGGCCCGCGCGGCATCACCGTCGATGCCGATGGCCTGGTTTACGTCGCCGATACCGAGCACAACCGCGTGGTCGTGACCAACGGCCAGGGTGAACTGGTCAGCGTGATCGGCACCCCGGCGTCCGGTAGCCTCGCCGATGGCGCGCTCAAGCAGCCGTGGGGACTGGCGCTGGGCCAGGATGGCAACCTCTACGTGGCCGACACCTGGAACAACCGGATCGCCGTCTTCAGCCTGGACGGCACCTTCCTGCGGTCGTGGGGTCACGAAGGCGTGCCGGGTACCGACACCTCCGGCGAGGCCATGTGGGGCCCGCGCGACATCAAGATCGGGCCGGACGGCAATGTCTACGTGGCCGACACCGGCGGCAAGCGCGTCCGGGTCTACGCGCCGGACGGGACCTTCCTGCGCGACATCGGGCGCGGCGGATCGGGCATCGGCGAACTCAACGAGCCGGTGGGCCTGGCCTTCAACCCGATCTCCGGCGAGCTGTACGTCGCCGAGTCGTGGAACAAGCGCATCCAGGTCTTCGATCTGAGCGGAAACTCGCTGCGCACCTTCAACGTGAACATGTGGTTCAACAACAACCAGTCCTACAACCGCCCGTACCTGGCGGTCAGCCCGGACGGCACGCTGATCTACGTCACCGACATGGACGACAAGCACCGCATCGTCGCCTACAACCTGTCCGGCCAGCCGGTGATCTCGTTCAACCAGCCGGACCGGCTCGACAGCGGCGTGCTGGGCGTGCGCTCTCCGGCGGGCATGGCCTTCGACGCGACGGGACGCCTGTACGTGGTGGACGCCGATCAGGCTAAAGTCTTCGTCTTCCCGCCGTCGCAGGTGTCCGGCAACATCGCGCCGGTCCCCGCGGTGCAGGACCAGCCGGATCTGTCTCCGGAGTCCTCCCAGGCGACCCCCAGCCCGACCGTCGATACCTGGCCTGCCGGGTAATCGGCTGGCGCGGTAACCCGCCAGACCACCCACCAGGGCCGAGTCGATCTCGCGCCCTGGTTTTTTTCTGGGTTGAATTCACAGCCGCCTAGCCCGGACTGACTTGCAGCCCCGCGGCCTGGGCTTCGGCCAGCGTCATCTCGGACAGATCGCACTGGCCGGTCCCATTCGTATCGGCATAGCGGCGGCAGTGGCCGGGGTAGCGGCAGTTGCGCTGGCAGATCGTCTGGCTGCTGGCCTGCTGGATCGTGCTGCCCGAACTCGACGACGACGCAGGGACCGTCGTGGCGATAGGCTCGGTGGTGACACTGACCTGCGACAGGTCGCAGTAGCCGTTGCCCGTCGTATCGACGTACCGGCTGCATTCGCCGGGGTAGGGATCGTTCACCCGGCCATACGGGCAGGATGCTTCGGCTTTCGTGGCCAGCGAGCACCCGCCGCCTACCAGGGCGACGACTGCGCCGCACCCCGCCACTTTCAAGAATTGACGGCGATCCAGAGTGGTGTTATCAGACATGGTCTCCTCGCTTCCGTATAGGCGCTTGATCGTAGTAGTTCGTGCCTACTATACTGCCGCCGCCGCGCCGTATGGTTATCGCCGCCTCAATTAACCTTAAAATGACCTTAAATGCTGTGACGGAGGAATCGGTAGGGACAGGGCTGGCGAAATAATGCGGTACTGGCCCCCAGCTGCGCAGTAGGGGCGCTGCTTGCCGCGCCCTGCTTTGAAAAATGAGCATCGTCCCTCAAAACCCCGGTTCTCAAGGCCTGTCCGTTCCTGAACCACGCCATGGAGAGGGACTTGACGCCCATGAGAAAAAGACGGCTCCCCGTCGTCGAGGGGGAGCCGTGATCGGGCCGAGAGCTAATCGCTGTCAGCTTATGGTGCCGCGGTTGCGGTCAGGCTGTAGCCGCCGGTGGACAGCCCATCCTGGCCCTGGTCGCGCGAGACGACGATCTGGTAATCGCCCGTGTATTGCAGGGTGAAATTCTCGATGAGGGCGGTGTCGTAGGTGTATTCGGGATAGGCCGACGTTTGCGGGACGCCGTTCGAGTCGCGAATTTCCAGGTAGGGGATGTAATTCCCGCTGGTGCGGGTGACGGTGAAGGTGATCTGCTGGCCGGACTGTCCGCTGAACGTCCAGACCTGGGACCAGCGCACGGCGTCGATCTGCCCCGTGGCGGGCGTCCCGACGGCCAGCGCGCCCACCGGCTCGGCCAGGGTAGCGCTGTCTTCGCCCGTGCCGTCCAGCGTGACGGTCAGCGCATACGAGCCGGTCGTCACCCCGGTCTTGTCGCTTTCACGGCTGATGCGCACGGTGTAGGTTCCGGCACCGGGCAGGTGATACTCGTCGATCTCCGAGGTCGTGCCCGTATAGTCCGGGTAGCTTTGATAGAGCACGGTATTGCTGGCGTCGAGGAGCTGCACGACCGGGCGCAGCATATTCGGGTTTTCGGTCGTGTAGTCGGGCGAACGCTGCGCGGTGATGGTCACGGTATCGGCGGCCACGGTCATGAACTGCCAATCCTGGTACCAGTTCGCGCCGGTGATGGTGCCGTTGACCGGGTTGTTGTATTGGGCGATCACGCCGGGCGCGGCAGAGGTCAGGCGCGTGCTGGTTTCGCTCGATCCCAGCAGCGCGGCGGTCACGGCATAGCCGCCCGCCGTATTGCCGCTGATCCCACCTTCGCGCCGGACCACGAGCTGGTACTGGCCGGTGTAAGGAAGCTGCATCCCGCTGATCTGGGACGTGTCGTCGAGCGAGCCCCGGTAGCCCCAGGCGAGCGACTGGCCGTTGCTGTCGAGCAGTTCCAACTCGGCGATCAGGCTTCCGCTGGTGCGCTGCTCGTTGACGGCCACGTAGTCACCCTCTTCGCCGTCCAACAGGTAGGTCTGGCTCCAGTGGCTCAAGGTGATCTCGCCCGTGACCGGCGTATCGAACTGGATCGGGCCGGTGGGCGTCGTGATGTCGGGATGATCTTCGCCCAGGCCCAGGGCGGTGACGGTCAGGCGGTAGTGGCCGTTGGTCAGGCCATCCGCGCCCCCGTCGCGCGTGACCTGGATCGTGTAGGGTCCGGCCTGGGGCAGGGTGAAGTCGTTGATCAGGGCGGCGTCGTAGGTCGCGGTAGCGCCGTAGCTTTCGGTCTGGGTCTGGCCGAGGTTGTCGAGCAGCGTGACATCCGGGATCAGGTTGCCGTCGATCCGTTCGACGCGAATCTGAATCCGGTCCGCGGCCTGGGTCGTGAGCGTCCAGTCCTGGGTGACGGCGGTGTCGTCGATGGCCCCTTCGACGGGGGTGTCATAGGTCACAGGGCTGGCGGTCCCCTGGGCGGCCCAACCTGGCGCGGGTAAGATCGCGCCCACGAGTCCAACGAGCATCAGCAGGGCGAACAGTTTCTTGAGTTTCATGGTTTTTCCCTCACAATACTAGAGCGTCATACCATCGATCATACCTACAAAAGGCCGTGTTGCCCATTCGTATGCTAAGAGAATCATTAACGCAGTCCTTGTTTAAAGGGTTTGTGTTTTATTTCGATAGAGTTAGAATGAAATAGGTGTGTCCGTTGAGGAGCAAGGGAGAATTTTAAACATGGCCCGTTATGCAAGTTTTGATTCCAATGTCGAAGTCATCGGTCACAACATGCTGTCATTTGTCCAGAATGTCAACGCCAGTAACGTGCTGCCGCTGCTGAAAAAGCATGGCTTGGCGGAGATCGATCCGGCGGAGTGGTATCCCCTACAACGCTGGTTGGACGTCCTCAGCGATCTGTCTTCTCAGGCGGGCAGCATGTTCGATCTGGTGGCGATTGGCGCGGCGATCTCCAAGACGGCTGTGATGCCGCCCGAAGTCGAAAAAATGCCGTTCGAGCAGTTTCTTTACCTGGTAGATCAGGTTTACCAGATGCAGCATCGCGGTGGCAACGCCGGTCAGGTCGAGATCGAAAAGGTCGCCGACCGGCACATGAAGTTGAAGGTGCGCGTTCCGTACCCGGACGACCTGGAATACGGCACGACTTACGGCTTTGCGCACCGTTTCCTGCCCAAAGACGCCGATGTGATCGTCGAATACGATCCCGATCTGCCACGCCGGGAGGAAGGCGGAGATTACACCGTCATTCACGTCATGTGGTAGTTGATCGTAGGGCTGGGGCGTGACGAGCAGGCAGGAGCCAGACGGTCCCTGCCTGTTTTTATCTTACGGCTGGAATTCGCGGTGAATGAATTCGACCAGCGGCTCGCCGTGCTCGACCTTGCGCTGGTAATACCTGAGGAATTCATCGGTCCATTGCTGAGCGCGCGCGAGGATGGCTTGCTCATCCAGGTGTATCAGTTGGCGGTCGCGCATCAGGACCTCCCCATCGACGATCATGTCGGCGACGTCGTTGCCGGAGGCGCACACGGTGATCATGGTCGTGAGCACCGGCAGCGTCAGCGGGAACAGCCGGGTATTGCGCGACAGGTCCAGTGTGATCAGATCGGCCTTTTTGCCGGGTTCGAGCGTGCCGATGGCGTGTTGCAGATTGAGCGCCCGCGCGCCGCCGGTGGTTGCCATTTCGAGCGGTGCCCAGGGAGCCAGCCCGCGTTCGGGGCGGGGCATGATGGCGTGCTGCTGCGACACCGTGCGGATCACGTTGAACAGATCGTTGGTGGGCATGTCGGTCCCCAACCCTACGTTGACGCCTTCGGTCAGCAGCTTGGGCACGCGCGCCACGTTGCCCAGCATCGAGTTGGTGATCGGGCAGTGCGCCGCCGAACTGCCGGTTTCGGCGTACAGCGCAATTTCGTCGTCGTCCAGCACGCAGCTATGGAAGAACAGGCTCTTCGGTCCCATCAGCCCCAGGTCATAGGCGCGGCGGACCTCGCCCTGCGGCCAGACGGCGCGCGCGGCGGCGGATTCGTCGGCGGATTCGGCCAGGTGGGTGGCGAAGCCGACGTCGTAGCGGCGGGCCAGGTCGGCGCACTCACGCAGGAACCACTCGTGACAGTTATAGGTGGCCGAGGCGTGCACCCGGTAGGTGACGCGCCCCTTCCCCGCGCCGTGCCATTTTTGGATGGCGGCTTCGGTGCGGGCCAGGTCGTCATCCGGGCCGCGCGAGTCGAGCAGGCGCAGGCTGGTCACCAGGGTGGGCGAGTTTTCGACGCGCAGCCCGGAATCGACGGCGGCGCGCCCGGCTTCGTCCGGCCACATGTAGCTGTCCTGGACGGCAGTCGTCCCGGTTTTGATCATGTTGAGGAAGCCGAGCATTTCCAGGTCGTAGGCCGCTTCTTCGGGAATCCAGGCCCAGGCCGGCCAGACCACCCGGTTCAGCGCGTCGGCAATGCCGGTGAGCGGCGAGGTCAGGAACCCAAACAGGGTGAACATGTGGCATTCGCCCACGTGCGAATGGGCATCCACCAAACCGGGCATGACGATTTTGTCGCTGGCGTCGATGATGGTGTCGGCATTCGCGTATTTCACTTCGAGCGCGGCTGACGGCCCGACATCCTGGATCAGATCGTCCTGAATGAAAACCGCCCCGGTTTCAAGAATGTTGAAAGGCAGCGAGACGATGACAAACCGGGCATTCTTGATCAAGAGGGTATTCATACCAACTCCTATCCGTGAACGAAAACTCAGGTGGCGCAAAATCACTATACCATTGAGGGGCGGCGTCGGCAATTCGTCACTTGACATCCTGGCCCTTACGCGCCATAAACATGAGGAGAT
>CAYRWY010000081.1:0-17013 GCA_964427955.1 uncultured Anaerolineaceae bacterium | reverse complement strand
CAAGCCGAACTGACGGATCGCTTCGGGACGCTGCCGCGCGCCGTGGTAGGACTGCTGTTCCAACTGCGGGTCAAGCTGCTGGCGCAGGCCGCCAACGCGACCGCCATCGGCCCGGAGAATGGGCAGATCAGCATCCGCCTGCCCTACCTGGCCAGCACCGACCGGACGGCCTTACAGCATACGCTGGGGCACGAGGTGCGCGTCAGCCGGACAGCCGTCTGGATGCCCTACGAATCGCTCGAAGAACCGGTCTGGCAGGCTAATTTGTTGGACGTGTTGGAAAAACTGCAATTAACCCAGGTTCAGGCAGTGTAATCCCACATATCCCGCATGGGCGTGGGATATGTGGGATATGTGTGGGATAACGTGGGATTAGGCGGATCGCTCGATCACGATGCCCAGCGCGCCGGGACCGATGTGCACGCCGAGCGCCGCCGTCGCATAGGACACGTAACTCTCGCGAGGACTGAACCGGTCCACGGCGCGGGCCAGCAGGTCTGATGCTTCGGACTCCGCGTTGCCGTGAATGGTCGCCACGCGCACCACCGACTTGTCCCCGGTGAAAGCTTCGGCCACTTTCAGCAGATGATCGGCCATGCGTTTGCGGGTGCGCACCTTGTCCACCGGGTGGACGACGCCATCACGCAGTTCCAGCACCGGCTTGATACTGAGTGCCGTGCCCAACAGGCGCGAGGCGTTCCCGATCCGCCCGCCGCGGTGGAGATATTCCAGGCTCTCGATGGTGAAATAGACGTGGCTGCGGGACGCCGTCTCCTTCATCGCCTCGACAATCTCTTTGGCGCTGGCCCCGGCGTCACGCGCGTCGGCTCCCGCAAGGGCCACGAATCCCAGCCCCCAGGTCGTCAGGCGCGTATCGACCACATGCACCGGGAAATCGACCAGTTCTTTGGCCTGCATGGCCGAGGCATAGGTTCCACTCAGTTCACGCGAAATGACCGGGCAGACGACCTCGTCCGCGCCCTCGATCTCGCGCGCGCGGCGGAGCGCCTCGACGAAATCCTGCGGCGACGCCTGTGAGGTCTTGGGAATCTCGGGCGAGCTGACCAAGCGCTGGAACAGATCCGCCGCCTGGATCTCGACCCCTTCGCGCAGCGACACCGCATCCCAGATCACATACAGGGGGACGATGTGAATATGCCGGCTGGCGGCCAGGTCAAGGGGTAGATTGCTGGTACTGTCGGTAACTACTGCAACTTTTGGTGCCATGTGTGAAATAACCCCCTGGGTCTATTCCGAAGGACCCACCCAGCCCAAAAGCTGGATATCGCCTTTCAACGAACTGGTCATGTTGCGCGCGCTGTAGCCGTTCCGGTCGGCAATGTACAGGTCCAGACGGCCATCCGCTGCCCCGCTCAGGGTTTGAATGCCCGCAAACGCCAGCCACTGATCGTCGGGAGAGTAGCTGGGATCGCAGGCCCGCGGCGCGCTGGCCGTGAAGACGATTTCCAACGTGTTTCGGGCGACCACCAGGCCGTAAGGACACCGCCCATTACGACCGCCGAACGCCACACGATCCCCGCCCGGCGCCCAGGCCGCGGCGAAACCGTAGCGCGAGAACAGGTATTGATCGGTGGAGCCGATCAGACCGCCGGAAGCATCCTTCAGGATCACGCTGGACGGCTCGGAGGCGTGCTGGTAGATCACTGCCGTGCCGCCCGGCGCCCACGACGGCCCCAGGTTGAGCGAGCCATCGGCGTCGGAAATCTGGCGGGCGGTCCCGGCCTGAACGTTGACCAGCCAGAGATCGGATGCCCCGGCCATCGGGTCGGAGAGGCCGGTCGTAAACGCCAACTGGAGATTGCTCACCCATACCGGCGGGCTGTCCACGAAGATTTCAGAGGCGCGCTGCACGCGGCCCGTTGTGATGTCGAGAACGTACACCTGCCCGCCCTTAGGCGGCTCGACGTCCAGCGACGAGCACGAGCCGGGATCGCCGGGTATCCACGACGGGCACTGCTCGCGATCCGAGACGAACGCCAGCCGCCGCCCATCGGGCGACCACGTCGGCCAGAGATCGTACGACCCACTCTGAGTCACGTTCTTGAACGACGATCCATCCGCCGCTATCGTGAAGATGTCCACGTCGTAGGCCGTCGGCAGCGCGAGCGCAAACTGGGTGCTGTCGGGCGACCAGACCGGGCGGTGATTGGGAATCCCCTGTGGGAACAGGGCGGAGATGTTGAACAGGCGCAGGCTGTAGCCCAGGCTGAGATCGATCAGATACAGCCCGCCGCCGCGCGTGCTATCCGGCATGAGCATGGGGTCCATGAAGTAGACCAGCTTCTTGCCGTCGGGTGACCAGTAGATGCGATCCTGGGTACTCACCGGCAGGTCGAACAACTCGATGCGCTCGCCGCTGGCGGGATCGACCAGATAGACCGTCTCGCTCTCGCTCGAGGGCATGGGCGTTTCCGGGTTCGAGATACCGCCGGTGCGCTCGTTGGCACTGACAAAAGCGAAGTAGGAGTGATCCAACCCGGCGCGCACGGCGTCGGGGATGGTGACCGCCGTCCACTGGTCGCTGGCCAGGGCAGTCACCGGGCCGGGCGTCGCCGACGGCGTGAAGGTGGCCGTGGGCACTGCCGTATTCGTCGGAGTCGGGGAAATGGTCGGCGTAAACGTGATCGTCGGAGTCGCGGTCGGCTCCGGCGTAGGCGACGCAGTCGCCGTCGAGGTCGGTGTCAGGGTGGGAAGCAACGTGGCCGTTGGCTCCGGCGTGGGCGTCTTTTCGCCCACCGCGAAGTTGCACGCCGTCAGCGCCAGCGCCAGGCCACTCCCCCACAGCAGTAGTTTCAGTTGGGATCGTTTCAGCATAATACTCGTTCAGCTAGGCTAACCACACAACACGGAAGCATACCACACCGCTTACTGCTTCTTCAACACGTAGTACGAGCCGCGCTTCTCGCCCATCTTGATCAGCAGTCCCCGGCTGACCAGGTCGGACAGGTCCCGGCGGATCGTTTCGGGATGCACGTCCGGGCACAATTCCTGCAAGTCCTTGTTCGTAATGCGGGCATTGTGGCGGTTGATCAAGAAATCCAGGGCATATTCCTGGCGGCGGTTGACCATCTGGCCGCGGAACACGCCGCCAAACATGCCCGGACCATCGACTTCTTCGGCGACGGCGGGCTTGTTGTAGAGCTTCACGCAGAAGCCGCCGGAAGTCTCGGCAAAAGACGGTTCAGGCAGGCTGTCTTCGCGCATCAACGCCAGGACGCGATCCACCCCGTAGCCGAGACGTTCGATGAAGCCCAGGTCGGAGAGCACCTGGACGATGGCCGAATTGCGCGAAAAACGCTCATCGACGATGTTATGAACCGTCACCGGGCCGGGCAGACCGCCGGGACTGGTGATCTCCAGCCGGTCGCTGAAAAGATACAGCCGGATGCCGTCTCCCTGGATGCTGTAATCACGATGGGCCACGGCATTGACCACCAGCTCGCGCACCGCTTTCAGCGGATATTCGTACTGCTCGGTGCGCGCCATACGATCCCCCAACTGGACGCCCTTGCGCAAGTTGTCGGCCAGGAACAGCTCGGCGCGGCGAATTTGCTGCGGCAGCGTGCCGGTGATGTCCTGGCGGGTGAACACGTCGCCCATCTCTTTGCCGGCGAAACGGGCGGCGGTGATGTCGGCGCTGCGCAAGAACTGCTGCGGGTCCCTGCCGAACAACAGAATCCCCGCGTGGGTTGGGATCGCGGTCTGATCGCGCTGCACCAGACAGCCGCGCTTGATCAATATCTGCTCCGGAGAGATACCGCCCATCCCGCTCAGGCTGTTAGCGTAGGCTTCGACCTGCGTCCAGTCGAGATCGTCGCGGGTGGCACCGCGCGCCGGTTCCGCCTCGAAGGTGACGTCGCCGCGCTCCAACATCAGCCGCCGCAGCGCGTAGGGAGCCAGCGGGATATTCAGCGCCCCCTCGCGGGTCAGGTAGCGCCCGTCCAGCGCGTAGACGTAGGGCATCCCGCGCGGCACCTGAACGACCACCATCGGCGATCCCTTGACCTGCACCGGCTGGGGCAGCGGGATGATGAGCGGCGGCTGGATGGCTAAGGCCGCTTCCAGCACCCGATTCACCGCGTTTTCGACGTCGTCCACCCCGGCGGGCTTGTCGCCGCGCGGGGCGACCCCTAACAGCAGGTTCCCGCCGTGAGCATTCGCCATCGCGGCGAGAGCCATCGCGATGTCGCCGACGGGAGCGCGCCCCGGCAGCCAGTCCACCGTATCACTCCGCCCGGCTTCCAACCAGCCCAGCACGAGCGTCTCATCCACCGCCTGCTCTCTGGATACTACCTGTGCCTGGGTCGCGTCCATTAGCCCTCCGAAGGTACACGCGGGGGATTACTCACCAGCGCCTGTTCGAGCACCTCATCCATGTGGCTGACCAGCACGATATTCAGGTCGCGCAGCACATTCTTGGGAATTTCGACTAAGTCCTTCTCGTTGCGTTTCGGCAGCAGCACGTTCTTGACGCCCAACCGGTGGGCCGTGAGGATTTTTTCGCGCACGCCGCCGATGGGCAGCACCCGACCACGCAGCGTGATCTCGCCGGTCATGGCCACGTCACGGCGGACCTTGCGCTGCGTCAGCGCCGAGATCAACGCCGTCGCCAGGGTGATGCCCGCCGACGGGCCGTCTTTGGGGATCGCGCCCTCCGGCAGATGGACGTGAATGTCCAGGCGGTCGAATTCCTCCGGCTCTACCGCCAGTTGGCGGGCGCGCGAGCGGGTATAGCTCAGCGCCGCCTGGGCCGATTCCTGCATCACGTCGCCCAGTTGGCCGGTCAGCAGCAGGCCGCCTTTGCCCGGCATGAGGCTCACCTCGATGGCCATGATGTCGCCGCCCGCTTCGGTCCAGGCCAGGCCGGTCGCCACGCCCACCTGGTCGGTTTCTTCCGCCAGTGTGGAGATGAACTGCGGCGGACCGAGGTATTTGTCGAGCTGCTCGACCTCGATCCGGCGGGTCGGTCGCTTGTTTTCGGCCACGCGCCGCGCCAGCTTGCGGCAGATTTTGCCGATCTCGCGCTCCAGGTTGCGCACGCCCGCTTCGTAGGTGTATTCGCGGCAGATCATGCGGATCGTCTCGTCGTCGAACCGGACGCGCTGATCGGCCAGGCCGTGCTGCTCAAGCTGGCGCGGGATCAAAAACTGGCGCGCAATGCTCAGCTTTTCTTCCTCAATGTAGCCGGGAAACTCGATCAATTCCATGCGATCCAGCAGCGCGGGCGGAATCGGATCGAGGTAATTGGCCGTGGTGATGAACAGCACCTTGGACAGGTTGTAGTTTACGTCCAGGTAGTGGTCGGAGAAGCTGTGATTCTGCTCCGGGTCGAGCACTTCGAGCAGCGCCGCCGCGGGATCGCCCCGGAAGTCGGCGCCCAGCTTGTCGATTTCGTCCAGCATGAAGACCGGGTTGATCGTGCCCGCGCGGCGCATGGTCTGGATGATGCGGCCCGGCAGCGCGCCGATGTAGGTACGGCGGTGCCCCCGGATCTCAGCCTCGTCGTGCACGCCGCCCAAGCTGACGCGCACGAACTCGCGGCTCAAGGCCCGCGCGATGCTCTTGCCCAGCGAGGTCTTACCCGTGCCGGGAGGGCCAACGAAACACAGGATCGGGCTTTTCATCTTTTCGCCTGCCAGCTTGCGGACGGCGATATGCTCCAGGATGCGATCCTTGGCTTTCGGCAGGCCATAGTGCTCCGCGTCCAGCACACGCGCCGCGTTTTCCAGGTCCAGGTTGTCTTCCGACGCCTCGGTCCAGGGCAGGTCCAGCAGCCAGTCGATGTAAGTGCGAATGATACCCACTTCGGGAGCCATCGGCGGGATCATCATCAACCGCCCGAATTCCTTGAGGACTTTCTCGCGCGCATCCTCGGTCATCGACTTGTTTTCGATGCGCTCGTTCAGCTCGTTCAATTCCTGCTGGAAGACATCCGCTTCGCCCAGTTCGTTCTGGATGACGCGCATCTGCTCGCGCAGGAACATCTCGCGCTGGCCCCGGTCCACTTCTTCGCGAACCTGAGAATGGATGCGTTCTTCCAGTTCGAGCCCTTCCAACTCGCGCCCCAGCAGCGTCCCGACCCGCCGCAGCCGTTCCACCGGACTCGGCAGTTCGAGCAGTCCTTCACGCTCGGCCAGAGTCAGGCTAAGCGAGGAGGCGACCAGATCGGCCAGCCAGCCGGGCTGCTCGATGTTCATGGCGTAGATATACGCCTCTTCGGGAAGCTGGGGATTCAGATTCACGCACTTCTGAAACATGCTCAGGGCAGCGCGCATCAAGGCCGTCGTCTCCCGGTTGTCCGGCGCCGTTTCGGCCAGCGGGCGCGCTTTTACGCGATAGAAGGGCTGATCCGGGATGAATTCCACGATCTCGACGCGGCGGCGCCCCTGGGCCAGGACGCTCATGCCGCCATCCGGCATGTGCATCAGCCGTCCCAACGCCATCTCGGTGCCGAATCCGTAGAGATCCGGGGGTTCCAGCCCGGCGCTGGATGGATCGCGCTGCGTCACGCCGATCACCGTCGCCTGGCGCAGTTGGGCGGCGCTGATGGCGGCGACGTCCTGCTCGCGGCGAATCAGCAGCGGGGTGATCATGTTGGGGAAGATCACCAGGTCGATCAGCGGCAGCAAGGCGGCCTCGATCAGGCCATCGGCATCCGGCACCGCGTCATGTACATTGAAAAAGTCGTTAATGCCTGTCCCTATCATCCCGTCCTCATCGATCTCCCGGCGCGACAGGCCAGGGCAGGACGTGCCCCACCGGCAGACCGCACACGGTGCGAAGTTCTCCAACCAAAAACAGCGATCCGGTGGCGCAGACCATCCCCGACGGTCCGACCAACGCTTCGGCCTGCTCCAGGGCAGCACGGGTATCGGGGATTTTGTAGATGGGTCCCTGGTAGCCCTGCTCGCGCGCCAGCGACTCGATCATCTCGACCGTGAACGCGCGGGGATGCACGGCCTGGGCCGCGATCAGATAATCCAACGCGGGCAGCAGCGCATCGAACATGCCCGCCACGTCCTTGTCCGCCGACGCGCCGAAGATCAACGCCAGCGGGCGCTGGCGGAACATCTCGTCCAGGGCTTCGCGCAGACGGCGGGCCGAGGCCGCATTGTGCGCGGCATCCAGGACCAGCAGCGGGGAACGCTGCACGATTTCGAGGCGTCCCGGCCAATCGACGTGCTCGAACCCGTCGCGAATCCCCTCCGGCGTGACGGCGACTCCGGCCCAGCGGGCATGATCGAGCGCCGCCAGGGCGACGGTGGCATTGAGGGCCTGGTGCTCGCCCGACAGCGCCGTGCAATAGCCTTGCGGAGCTTCTCCGGCAGGGCCAGCCGTGAACTCCTGGCCGGTCCAGGCCCCAGGTTCGGGTGTATAGAGCCAGTCACGCCCGATCAGGGTAAAGGGCGATTGTCGCTCGGCGGCGATTTCTTCCAACACCGCCAGCGCTTCGGGCGGCTGGGGCGCGCTGACGACCGGCACGCCGGGCTTGATGATCCCGCCCTTCTCTCTGGCGATCAGGTCCAGGGTATCGCCCAGCAGGTGCATGTGGTCGTAGCTCAAGCTGGTGACGACCGACACGACCGGGGTCACGACGTTGGTCGCGTCCAGCCGTCCCCCTAACCCGACTTCGATCACCGCCACATCGACCTGCTGCTGGGCGAAATACAAAAAAGCCAGGGCGGTCGTCACCTCAAACCAGGTGATGTCCGGCACGCGTTCGATCACCGGGCGCAGTTGGTTGACCAGCGCGGTGAATTCGTCCTCGCTGATGAACTGGTTATTGATGCGGAAACGCTCGCGGAAATCTTGCAGGTGCGGGGAAGAATACAGCCCCGCCCGCAGCCCGGAGGCCCGGAACGCCGCCGCGCACATGGCCCCGACCGATCCCTTGCCCTTGGTGCCGGTGATATGCACGATCGGATAGCGGGTATGTGGATTATCAAAAGCCGCCAGTACCGTCCGCGGGCGGGCCAGGGTCATGGCCTCCGGGATGTACCGGACATGGCGCTCGACTTCCCAGTTGACGAAACTGTACAGATAATCCACAGCTTCAGAGTAGGAACCGAGAGGTGCATCTACCATGAGTTTCTCCGTAGGACTGCTGCGATGACTTCCTCACCAGGGCCAAATTATCCCACATTATCCCACAACTCTACCGTTAAACAGGATGGCTTACAAGGGTTAACCCCGGCGACTCGACCGCGCTCACCTGACAAACCGCATCCATTCCGAACCGGGCATGGTACAATTCAACGGCGCATGGCATAATCGGCGCGTTTTGTCTCGGAGGAAAGCATGGGTATCTCCAAAACGCTGACAGTGATCGCCGCCCTGGCGGCGGCAGTGCTGGTGATCGTGATCGGACTGGTGGTGCTGCGCCCGCCAGTGGCGCTGCTCTCAAAGGCGTCGTTCGACAAGACGCAGATCTCGCCCAACGCCGATGGCGTGGACGACGTGACCACCATCCGCTATTCGCTGGCCCGTTCCGCCAGCGTGAGCATTTACCTGGATGGGGCGTCCGGCACCCGGTACTACTTCCGGCAGAATGAGACTCGCACGCCCGGTGATTACATCGTGGAGTTCAGCGGGATCGTGGACGGCTACACCCTGCCGGGCGAAAGCATCGCCGGGACCATCGAGCGCCGCCTGATCCCGAACGACCGCTACACCTGGACGATTGAAGCGGTCCGCAACGACGAGACGAAGCGCCGCACCGGCACGCTGGACATCGCCGACGGCGACATCGCCCTGCCGATCATCGCCTCCTTCGAGATCAGCCCCCAGGTCTTTACGCCGAACCAGGATGGCATTCGCGACCGGGTGGACATCAACGTCTACCTGGAAAAAGCCGCCAATCTCAGCGTCTACCTGGAAGACACCGCCGGGCAGACCTACTACCTGGCCGAGCGCCAACAAGGCCGCCAACCCGGCGAAGCAGGCAATCACGAATTCGACTACGATGGGGGCGTGGATCAGAGCATGATTCCGCCTGCGGACGGCGATTACACCGTCTATGCCGTCGCGCAAGACCCCGAAGGTCAGCGCATCGTCCGCACCGGCGCGGTGACGATCCAGGACGGCGGACTGCCCCAGGTGGAAATCGCAACACAGATCACCGGCGCGACGGTCTGGTTTGGCGATCAGACCTACGACGAGGCGTACTACAGCGACCGGGAGGCCCTGGGCAAGATGGTCGATCATCCGGGCGGGGTCATGTCCGACCTGAGCACCCTGACCCTGAACCAGGGCGACCTGCTGGTGTTCAAGCTGACGGTCAGCAACTACGGCTCGACACCGGTGCGGACGGCAGGTCCCTTCCCCGGCACGGTCTACCAGTTCAACCAGACGGCGGCCAGCCTGGGCGCGTATGAACAGGCCGGGGCCTGGCGCGTGGGCATCAACTGCCAGACCGCCTACAGCGACTTTCCCTGGCGGTGGGCGCTGGGATCGCCGGACGAACTGACCGCCGTCCAGGACGAAGAAACCGGCGAAACGTACTACTACCTGCTGCCCGGACAGCAGGCCGAAGTCTGGGGCGCGGTGCGCATGACCGAAATCTTCAAAGCGCGCAACCCCCAGTACTGCTGGGCGGGGCTGATCCACGAAGAAGTCGAGATCCCGACCTCGCAGAGCCGCCTGGGCGCGCGCGAAATCAAGCTCACGCCGCTTGCCGGGTTGCCGTAAGTGCTGTACCATGTTGGGCAAAGGTCAGTCAGGGGGAGGTGTGCCATTAATCGCCGAACTTCTCTTCAATGGATTGCCGGGTTGGCCCTGCTAACCCTGATGCTCGCGGCGTGCGGAGGGAAGAGTTCCGACAAACGAACGACCGTCCCTACCCACATTCCACCGACCCCGACGCCGCGCTCCACGCCGCTGCCGGACGTCTCCCCTGCGCCCGAACTGGGTCAAGGGGATCGCCAGATCGTGGTCCAGTTTGCCCTGGCAGGCGATAAGCCAGACGCCGACGCCCGACAAATGGCGTCGGAACTCCAGAGCCAGCTCAGCAGCGATCTCGATCTCAGCGTCAGCGTTGAGTTCGTGACCGAAAACGAAGCCCTGAAAAACCTGTGCAGTGGGGCGCCCAGGGTGGCCTGGGTCAATGCCTTTACCTACGGCGTCGCCCAGGCGCGCTGCGCGATCACGCCCACCCTGGCGATCAAACGCGGACGCACGCCGCGGGTGTCGGTGGGGACGACGGCGGAGATCGTCGCCCAGTCGGATTTCACAGCGCTCCGCCAGCTTCAGGATCAGACCTTCTGCCGCAGCGCCGACCAGGACGAATTCACCAGTTGGATTTATCCGAGCCTGCTGCTGTCGAGCCAGGGCGTCAACCCGATGCTGGATATCGAGGTCAAGGATTATCCCGACGACCTGGCGCTGGCCGAGGCGCTGTATTACAAGCAGTGCGCCGCCGCCGGACTGCCCCCGGACGAACTCGAGGACCTGTTGATCGACCTGGCCGGGAAGGTCAGCACGGAGGCCAATCCGGTCACGAGCAGCGACCTGGCCAAAGCGATCAAGGTGATCGTGCCCGCCGGGACGACCTCGGCCCCGGCGACGGGCGGCTCGTGGGCGGGCTTCGGCTCGAACGTGATCCCCTACGAAGTGCTGATCTTTCCGCCCGACAGCGCCATTCCTGAGGCGCTGCGCCTCGACATGGTCAAGAGCATCACCAACTTTTTCGAAGACCGGGCCGACGGCAGCCAACGCCTGAACGCCCTGCTGGACGCCGCGACGGGGATTATGCCGGTCGATGCCAACGATTACTCGGCGTTCCGGTCACTGATCGCCAGCGCGAAATGGGATATGACCTTCGAGGACTGATGCTGTCCGTCATCATCGTTTCGTGGAACACGCGCGACCTCACGCTCGACGCGCTGCGCACGCTGTACCAGGACCTCGCCGACCACGGTCCAGAGGCCGAGGTCTGGGTCGTGGACAGCGCGTCGTCCGACGGATCTGCCGCCGCCGTCCGGGAGCACTTCCCTCAGGTGAAGCTGATCGCGAGCGACAAGAACCTGGGGTTCGCCGGGGGCAATAACGCGGCGCTGCGCCGGATCGGATTCAGCGACCAGCCGGGCAGCACCAACGGCGGCGGCCTGCCCCAGGCCGTCTACCTGCTCAACCCCGATACGCGCACCAGACCGGGCGCGACGCGGGCGCTGTACGACGCCCTGTTCAGCCTGCCCCGCGCGGGCGTCACCGGCGCGCAGCTCGAATATGAGGATGGCAGTTTTCAGCACGGCGCGTTCCACTTCCCCGGATTGGCGCAGTTGATCGTCGAATTGTTCCCGACGCCGGGACGGCTGTACGAGAGCAGCTTCAACGGGCGCTATTCCCGCGCGCAATACCAGCACGGCGAGCCGTTCCCCGTCGATCACACGCTGGGCGCGACGATGATGCTGCGGCGCGAAGTCATCCAGCAGACCGGCCTGTTCGACGAAGCCTATTTCATGTACTGCGAAGAGGTAGACTGGAGTATGCGTATCCGCCGCGCGGGCTGGGAGATCTACACCGTCCCAGCGGCGCGCGTGGTCCATCTCGCGGGCAAGAGCACCGGGCAGGCGAAGCCGCAAAGCGTGATCAACCTGTGGCGGAGCCGACTCCGGCTGTATCAGAAACATTATTCGGCACTCCGGTATCACGCGGCCCGGCAGTTGATCCACCTGGGAATGCGCCGCCAGATCGCCCTGGCCGAGCGGGCCTTTGCCGCCGGGAGTCTCTCGGCAGAACAGCGCGACGCGCTGATCGGCGCTTACCGGACCGTCCAGCACCTGTAACCCTCTACGAGCATCCCCATGAGCCTAACGTTAGCCGCCGTGATCCTGGCCTACAACGAAGAATTCAACATCCGTGACTGTATCCAGAGCGTGCAGTGGGCGGACCGGGTAGTGGTCGTCGTCGATCCGCGCTGTGCGGATCGGACCGTCGAGTTCGCGCAGGCCGCCGGAGCCGAGGTCATCGTCAACCCGTTTCAGAATTTCGCGCAGCAGCGCAACGATGCCCTGCACGCCGTGGAAGCGGACTGGATTCTGTTCATCGACGCGGACGAGCGATCCAGCCCGGCCCAGGCGGAGGAAGTGCGCGCCCTGATCGCAGCCGGCCAGCACAACGGGTACTGGATTCCGCGCCACAACTACATTTTCGGCAAGCTCACCCGCCACACCGGCTGGTATCCCGATTACCAGATGCGGCTGCTGCGGCGCGGCCAGGCGCGTTACGACCCGGATCGCCCGGTGCACGAGCTGGTCCTGGTGGAAGGCGAGCCGGGCTATATGACGGCGCCCTTCGTCCACTACAACTATCTGAACTTCGCCCAGTTCGCCGAAAAACAACGCCGCTACGTCCAGTACGACGCGCGCATCCTCCAGGAACAGGGCATCCGGCCCAAGCCGCACAAATTCGTCACGCAGCCCGCCCGCCAGTTCATCTGGCGCTACATCACCCTTCAGGGCTACAAGGACGGGCTGCACGGCCTGCGGCTCAGTCTCTTGATGGCGTGGTACGAATTTCAGAAGTATGTCAACTTGCGGCGCATTTCGCGCTAGCCCGCGGATCGGCGGCGCGCAGTTACAATATCCGCCAGGGCATACAACCCGCCAGCAACGACGCCGTGCCCGCCGACCAGCACCGGGAGCGGCGCGCGGCTGACGGCCCGCGTGAATTCACGCAGCCATTCGTCTTCAATGTCGTCCGGCAAAAACAGGTCCGCCGCAAAACGATCCGCATCACTGGGGAAATGGCCGCTGGCCGCCATCAAAACGCGCGTGTCGAGGATGGCCGCGTCCGCCACCCGCGCGAGTTCGTCGAAAAACACGTCAGGCCCCAGCAGATCCAGGAAACGCCCCATCAGCGACCGCACTTCGCCGCGCGCCAGCCGCTCGCTGGCCACCATGCCGCGCTCCTCGGACAGCACCCTGATCCAGCACTGGGTCGCCTTGCTCAACGCCTGCCAGGCCAGCGGCGACACCCGTCCCATGATGGTCAGGCGGCTGCCATCCTGCGCGACGAGGCGGGCCACCTGCTCCAGCGGGATGCGATCCAGCAGCGGATCGCGCAGGACTTTCGCCAGGCGCGGCAGACAGCCGGGATGCTGGCGGATGATCGCCAGATCGGCGGGCGTGTCCAGGTCCATGCTGGAAGCCGGACGGACGCCCGACAAGACGCGCACATCGAAATCCCAGTTTTGCTGCAACATCCAGGCCAGGCCGTTGTCGCGCTCGGCCTGCCGGAGGATGGGCAGCGCGTCGGCGGCATGAGTCAGACCAATCCAATCACTGGAATGCAGGTTGTTCGTCAGCGCGATGTGGGTGGGAAGCTGGCTGCCGCCCTGCCGGAACTGGGCCTGGGACAACATCCCGTGCAGCAGGCCGATCATCTCGCGATCCAGGAGCGGGGCGCTGGCCGCACCGAAATACAGCACCGGCGACAGGTCATATTTTTCGATCAGCCCGGCCAGACGGCGCCCAAAATGGAACGGGCCATCGTCCGGATCGCGGATCACCGGGGCGTCGCCGGGCAGCCACGCCAGGTCCGGCCCGGCCAGGACGATAGGCGCGATCCCCTGGGCGTCCAGGGCGTCCACCAGATCGAGCGCCGCCGCCCGGATCGCCCGCTGCATCAACTGCTCCTGGGGGGTCGTCCCTCCAGGCCCAATCAGGATGACGGCCCCTACAGTCGTTCGCTGCATAGTCCCCCCAACAAGAAAAAACCGGGAGCTTGACCGCTCCCGGTGGAAAACTAAAACAGGGTCGTTTTAGGCGATTTCAGGTTCAAGCACGCCGTAATTGCCGTCGTCACGGCGGTAGAGAATGCCGATCTTGGCCGTCTCGACGTTGTAGAAGACGAAGAAGCTGTGGCCCAGCAGTTCCATCTGGTCAATCGCTTCGATCTCGCTCATCGGGATCAGCGAGACCGTCTTACGGCGCACAATCGAGACCTTCTCGTCTTCTTCCTCGGTGAGCGTGACCGGCGCGGTCTCCGTCGTTTCGAGCTCGGGTTCTAATTCCGCAAAACGTCCGCCGCCACGCCGCTTCTGCTTGCCTTTGTAGCGCTCGATCTGGCGGTACATCCGATCCAGGGCCATGTCGAGCGCCGCGTAAATGTCCGTCTGCTTCTTGTCTTCCGACCGCAAGATCACACCACGTGTGTTACGCACCGTGAGCTGCGCAACCGATTGATCCGTACCCTGCTTGCGTTTCTCGATGGCCAGGTCTACACGCACTTCCTGAATATTGGGCAGATAACGGTCCAGTTTGTTGACTTTCTTTTCGACGTGCTCCTGCAAGCGAGGGGTCATATCCACATTACGAGTGTGAATCTTGAGTTCCATGGCTGTCTCCTTTTAGCGTGTAGCAGTAACAAGGAACAAACATCATACAGGTATGCCAGGAGGCACACCTGCACCATCCTCTTGATAGACCGACCCGGCCACCGCCGCCCCGTACAGATGGGCCGCCCCGGCAGCGCGCAGCGCCTCCGCGCACGCCGAGAGGGTAGCTCCGGTCGTCAACACATCATCGATCACCAGCACCCGCTGGCCCGCCACCAGCCGGGGATCGGCAGCAAACGCCGCGACCATGTTGGCCTGCCGCTCCTGGGCGTTCAGGTGGACCTGGCTCGCTGTCTCGCGGACGCGGGAGACGGCCTGCGGGACGAACGACCAGCGCTGCACCTGGGCGACCACCCCGGCCAACAGCGCCGCCTGGTTATAGCCACGTTCGCGCAACCGTTTGGGGTGAAGTGGAACCGCACACACCACATCGATGGGCCAGCGCGCCTCGGCCACGGTCTCAGCCAGCAGCTTCCCCAGCACTTCGGCCATCCGTGTCTGGTGATCATACTTGAGCGCCTGGATCGCCGTGCTGATCGGCTCGCCATACCCGGCCCTGACCCGCACGTCGTCGAAGGCGGACAGGCTCCGAGGAGCAGCCGGACGCAGCCGGCACAGGCAGCGAGGACACAAAAAACTCCCTACACGTCCACAAGCTACACAGTGCGGCGGAAACAACAAGTCCAGCGCTGTGATCATGGCTTGTCGTGCCAGGAGTTCTATCCGGTTTGCTGGCGAGTGTTCGCTCGCCAGCCATCTCCCACGGTCAGGGTCGGTCCATGTTGGTAAATGTGTACTCAACTCGACGATACGGACTGATTAAAAACCACCCAAAACGCCCGAGTCGATCAGAATGATGATCGACGGCCCCAGCAGCACAATCCAGATCGACGGAAAAATCAAGAAGACCATCGGGAGCATCATCTTGACCGGGGCCTGCTGCGCTTTTTCCTGGGCACGCTGGCGACGCTTGACGCGCATCTGGTCGGACTGGATGCGCAGGATTTTGGCGACGCTCACACCGAGTTGTTCCGCCTGGATCAGCGCCGCAACAAAGGTCGTGACGTCGGGTACATCCATACGATTGGACATGTCACGCAGCGCCTCGCCGCGCCGCTTGCCCAGTTGGATTTCTTGCAGCACGCGCCCAAAGGCAATCGACAGGTCGTTGTCCCACTTCTCGTACACCTTGCCCATCGCCTGCTCGAAGCCCAACCCGGCTTCCACGCAGATGGTCAGCAGGTCGAGCGCATCGGGCAACGATTTGATGATGCCGTCCTGGCGGCGTTTGATCTGGCTCTTGAGCTGCATCACCGGCAGGTAGTAGCCCAATACCGCGCCACCTACCGTGCCTAACGTCCCCTTGACGGGGCCCCACTTGGTGAAGAAGAAGAACAGCACGAACGCCCCAATGCCCATGCCCAGGGTGAGCGCGATGCGCTGGCCGAAGAAGACCACCGGCTCCATCGTCTGCGACTTGCCTGCCAGCTCGATTTGCCGCCGGATGCTTTCGATCTGGTTTTCCGGGGTAAAACGCACGGCAAAACGGGCCAGCGCCCGATACATAGGTATGATGACACGGTCGCGCGTGCTGAGCGAAAGCTCGATTTCTTCCAGGGACGAGGGCAGCGCCCGATCCCCGTATTCAGACAGGCGTTTTTCGAGCGGGTCTTCCTCAGGGTTGGAGCGCATCCCCACCAGGACCAGACCACCGAGAATGACAACCCCTACCACGATCAGCGCAATAGTGGCAAACATCGCGGCTCTCCTTGACGTTACCTATACCTAGTAATCGATGCTCACAATCTTCTGAATGAGCGCCGCACCGGTTCCAATAAGACCCAGACCGCAGCCCAACATCGGCCACCCGCACATACGGTTTTCGACCAGTCGTCCCATGTAGGAGGGGCTGGCCATGTAGAGGAAGAGCGTCAGACCAATCGGCAGCAGCGAGATGATCCAGCCCGTGATACGCCCCTGGGCCGTCAAAACGCCAATCTCGCCCTTGAGCTTGATACGGTCACGGATGGTGTGGCTGATGGATTCCAGGATTTCGGCCAGGTTACCACCCACCTCACGCTGAATATTGACTGCCGTATTGACGAGGTCCAGGTCGTCACTCGGCACCCGGCTCATGAGATGGCTCAACGCATCCTGCATGGGAACACCAAGCTGGACTTCCTGCACGACGCGGCGAAATTCAGTAGCGGTCGGCTGCGGAGATTCCTTGGCAATCGCTTCCATCGACTGGAGCACGGAATACCCCGAACGCAGCGCATTCACCCACAGCGACAACGTATCGGGCAGTTGGTTCTCAAACAACTTCAGGCGCTGGCTCTGCTTACGAGCGACGTAGAAGCGCGGGAAGAAGAAGCCCGCAATCCCGGCCACGCCGCCGCCGATGGGCGTCGCGAACAAGACGGTGCCGACCAGGAAAGCCCCGACCATCGAAATCACGTGCATGGCCGCAAACTCCCCCACGGTCAGCTTCAGGTCCGCACGGGCCAACTGCGCCTTCCACTTTTTGCCAAACCCTTTGTCGGCCAGCATCGCATCCAGGCGGCGCGAGATGACACTTTGTTCCTGGGCCGCGTCGATGGGCTGGGCTTCTTCAAATTCGGTCAGCAGACTGCTGTATTCGGAGGTATAGCGTCCCA
>CAYRWY010000080.1:0-17253 GCA_964427955.1 uncultured Anaerolineaceae bacterium | reverse complement strand
CGGCCCGCGAGTCGCTCGAACTGGCGACGCTGGGCGGCGCGCGTGTGCTGGGCCGCGACGACATTGGCGCGCTCAAGCCGGGGATGGCGGCGGATTTCGTCGCGTTCGATATGCACGCGCTGCCGTTTGCCGGGGCGCTGCACGATCCGGTCGCGGCGCTGTTATTCTGCACCTCGGTCAACGTGAATTACAGCGTGATCAACGGCAAAGTGGTAGTACGTGAAGGCCATCTGACCACCCTGGAACTGGAACCGCTGATCGAGCGGCATAATGCCATTGCCAAAGCCCTGGTCGATGGTGAAAAATATTAGGTAGAGATAATGCGAACAACGGAGGGCTATCGTGAGTGAACGTCTGGTTGTGCGCGGCGGACAGGTGGTTACCCCGTCCGAAGTGGTAGCAGCGGATCTTCTGATCGAGAACGAACGGATCGTGGGCATCGTGGCTTCCGGCGAGGCGGTTTGGCCGGGGGCGCGCGTGATCGACGCGGGCGGCTGCTACGTTTTTCCCGGCGTGGTCGATCCGCACACCCATATCCAGCTTGACACGGGCATCTACCAGACCGCCGACAACTGGGAGATCGGCACGCGCACCGCGGCCTTTGGCGGCGTCACGACCGTGATCGACTTCGCGACCCAGTTTCCCGGCATGACCTTCCCCCAGGCGCTCGACGCTCGCCTGAAAGAGTGCGAACCGGCGTTGATCGACTACAGCCTGCACATGATGGTGACCGATCTCCCGCGCGATCCCGGCGTAGCGCGGCGCTGGCTGGAAGAACTGCGCGATCTGGGTGTGCCCAGCATCAAGCTCTACACCACCTATCGCCCCAACTACTACGCCGACGATGCGATCCTGCTGCACACCTTCAACACCATGCCCAAGGACATGATCGCGATGGTGCACTGCGAGAACGACGCCATCGTGACCGATGCGACGCAGCGACTGGTTGAGGCCGGGAACACCGGGTGGGCCTATCACGGCCAGGGACGGCCCGCTGCCGCCGAGGTCGAGGCGATCTACCGGGTGGTGCATCTGGCCCAGCGCGTGGCAGAGGTGCCGCTCTACACCGTGCACTGCTCCACCTGCGATTCGCTGTGGGCGTCCGTGCCGGAGATCGAAACCCTGGGCGAGCGCACGGCTTTTCGCGAGACCTGCCCGCAGTATTTCGTGCTGGACGACCGCCGCTATGCCGGACCCAATGCCGAGCACTTCATCCTCCAGCCGCCGCTGCGCGCGCCGGAGGATCACATCGATCTGGCGAATCCCTGGCTGCGCGAGCACCTGGACGCCATCTCGACCGATCACTGCGACTACACCCTGGACCAAAAACGGGCCTACGCCGACTTCACCAAGACGCCGGGCGGTCTGCCGGGGTTGGAAACGTCGTTCCAACTGACGTATACCTACGGCGTCCATCTCGCGCGCCAGCGCCAGGGTGATGATAATCCCGCCCAGCCGTTGACGCTGCCCGAACTGGCGACGCTGATGTCCACCAATGCCGCGCGGATCTTCGGACTGTATCCGCAGAAGGGTGCGATCCTTCCCGGCGCGGATGCCGATCTGCTGATCTACGACCCGCAGCCGGAGGTCACGCTGCGCGCTCAGGACATGCACACTATCGGCGGCTATACGCCGTACGAGGGGCTGAAGGTTCAGGGTCGCGTGCGGACGGTGTTGAGCCGGGGCCACGTGCTGATCGAGGATGGCGCGCTGCACGGTGAGCCGGGGCGCGGGCGGTTTTTGCGTGCTCAGCCGTTCGCGCCGTTGGCTGAATGAAGCATTAAAAAAAGGGGTGACATCCGGCGATTCGCGTGGTATCCTTTCGTGTCCACCAACGCTTGTTGGTGTTAAATCATATCGTCTATCGCGCTCAATAGGGAGCGGCAAGATCGTAATCGGAACAGGAGATTCTAAGAAATGCGTAGCTTTGCAGGACGTGATATCCTCTCGCTAAAAGACTTTGATCGTCACGAGTATTTTCGCGTTTTTGAAATCGCAGAACGCCTCGAACCCTATGCGCGTGATCGTCGCAATGGAGACCTCCTTAAAGAAAAGACGCTGGTGACGGCGTTTTACCAGCCCAGCACGCGTACCCGTTTGGCCACCGAAGCCGCCATGCACCGCCTGGGCGGCCATGTGACCGGCTTCTCCGATGCCAAGATGACCCGCGCGGGTGACTTCTACCAGGAAGGCATCCAGGACACCGTCAAGATGCTGGAATACTACGGCGACGTGATCGCCATGCGTCACTTCCAGCAGGGCGCGCCGCACGAAGCCGCCCTGCACGCCAGCGTCCCCGTGATCAACTGCGGTGACGGTTGGGGCGAGCATCCCACCCAGATCTTGACCGACACCTTCACCATCTGGCGTCAGCGCGGCACCCTCGACGGTCTGACCTGGGTCATGATCGGCGACATGCGGATGCGCACCATGCACAGCCTCAGCTATGCCCTGAGCAAGTTCGACTCCAAGGTCTACGTGATCGCCCCCGACGAAATGTACTTCCTGCCCGATTTCGAGAAGGAAGTCCGCGACATGGGCTTCAACTTCACCCGCAAGGAACACATCGAGCAGGTGATTGGCGAGGCCGACGTCGTCTACATGGAGCCTGTCGTCCAGCCCGACTACACCAAGTCCCGTGAAGAAGTCAAGTCCGACAAGGGCCGCACGCCGCCGAACTACCAGGTGACGAAGCAGCTCCTCTTCGAAAAAGCTAAGGGCGATGCCATCGTGCTGCATTCGCTGCCCCGCCAGGACGAACTGAGCCAGGACGTGGACAACACGCGCTTCCAGCGTTATTGGGTCGAAGCCTACAACGGCGTGCTCGTGCGCATGTCGCTGCTGGCCCTGATCCTGGGCGCGATGGAATAGTCGATTTTTCACTCGTAGGGGCGTAGACATGACGCCCCTACTTTGATAATTGGCCTGAACTAGAAAAGGAATACTATTATGCAGACCTACCTGACTGGCCGTGACATGATCACGCCGGACGAATGGACGGACGACGAAGTCAATACGATCTTCGAAGTGGCCTTCGACCTGAAGCGCAAGCGCGCCCTCGGCGAACCCCATGCGCTGCTGCGCGACAAGGTGTTGGCGATGATGTTCTTCTTCTCCAGCACGCGCACCCGCATCAGTTTCGAGGCGGGCATGGCCCAGTTGGGCGGCCACGCGCAGTTCATCGAAAGCCGCACCACGCAGATCGCGCACGGCGACACGGCCAAAGAAATCGGCGAGATCGTGGGCCGCTACTGCGACGGGATCGCCATCCGCCAGGTGGACTGGGCCGTCGGCAATGCCTACATCCGCGACGTGGCCAAGTACAGCCGCGTGCCCGTGCTTAACATGCAGTGCGACTGGTACCACCCCTTCCAGGCGCTGGCCGACATGATGACCATTTTCGAAACCTTCGGTCGTGATGTGCGCGGCAAGACCCTCAACATGTCCTGGGCCTATGCCTCCAGCTACCAGAAGCCGCTCTCGGTCCCGCAAAGCCTGATCACCCTGGCGACCCGTTACGGCATGAACGTCCGCCTGACCCGCCCGCCGGAATTCAAGCTGATGCCCGAGATCGAAGACCTCGCGCGCGCCAATGCCCGCAAGTCGGGCGGCAGCTTCGAGATCCTCGACGACTTCGACGCCGGGTTCAAGGGTGCGGATGTGGTCTATCCCAAGAGCTGGGGCGCGACCATGACCACCACCGACATGGAAGAATCCAAGAAGATCGCCGGGAAGTACGTCGATTGGATCGCCGACGAGCGTCGGATGGCGCTGGCCAATGCGGGCGCGCCCTACATGCACTGCCTGCCGGCGGACCGCAATATCGAAGTGACCGACGCAGTGATCGATGGCCCGCAGAGCGCCGTGTACGACGAAGCGGAAAATCGCCTGCATGTCCAGAAGGCCGTCATGGCGCTGACCATGCGGTAAAGCGTAAAATTGGGGCTTACCGTGTAATGCTTGCTAAGCCGATCAGCCGCACCTGACGGGTGATCGGCTTTCGTATCCCTTATCAAGGCTGAAGAGACTAGAAAATTTAGTGATAGGAGTTGGTCAACCCATGCCATCAGCAAAAACCGCCGTCATCGCCATTGGCGGCAACTCTCTCATTTTGGACAAAAATAAGCAGGCCGTAGAATACCAGTGGCAGGCTGTCGTGGAGACGGCCAAGCACATCGTCGAAATGATCCGGCAGGGCTGGCGCGTGGTCGTCACGCACGGCAACGGCCCCCAGGTCGGGTTCATCCTGCGCCGCAACGAACTGGCTGCGCCCGAGGTACATACCACCCCGATGGACCTGATCGGGGCGGATACGCAGGGCAGCATCGGTTATATGCTCCAACAGGCGCTCGACAACCAACTGCGCACGGTGGGCATCCGCCGCGGCGTCCTGACCATTGTGACGCAAACCCTGGTGGATCGTCACGATCCCGCGTTCGTGAAGCCCGACAAACCCATTGGCGGCTTCATGTCGAAGGAAGAGGGCGCCAAATTCGAGGCCGAAGGTTGGACCGTGGTGGAAGATGCCGGGCGCGGTTATCGCCGCGTGGTCGCGTCCCCCATCCCGATTGAGATCATCGAACTCGACGCGATCAACACCCTGGTCGAAAAGAATTTCGTCGTCATCTGCACCGGCGGCGGCGGTATCCCCGTCATCCGTGACGAAAAGGGCGATCTGAAGGGCGTCAATGCCGTGATCGACAAAGATCGCGGCACGAGCCTGCTCGCCAGCGGTCTGAAAGCCGATCTGTTCATGATCTCGACCGGCGTGCCCCAGGTCGCCATCAACTTCGGCAAGCCCGAACAGCAGAATCTCAGCCGCATGACCCTGGCCGAAGCGCGCCAGTACATGCAGGAAGGCCACTTCAAGCCGGGCAGCATGTACCCCAAGATCGAAGCGATCGTGGACTTTCTGGAAAAAGGTGGCCCGCAGGCCATCATCACCGATCCGCCGAACATTGGGCGGGCGCTGCGCGGCGAAACCGGCACCCTGATCGTGCCCGGCTAACGAGTCAGGATAAAGACCTATGTTCGTCTCTGAACTGCGTTGTGTGGTCTGCGGGCGGACCTATTCACCCGCCGAGGTGAGCTACACTTGCCCGGTCTGCGGGCAGGTCGGCACGCTGGATGTGTTGTACGATTACGGCGCGATCCGCCGCACGGTGTCGCGTGAGGACATCGGGCGCAGCACGGACCCGTCGATCTGGCGCTACCGTCCGCTGCTGCCGGTGGCCGAAAACGCCCAGGTCCCGCCGCTGGTCGTGGGGGGGACGCCGCTCTACCAGGCGCCGCGCCTGGCCGAGCACCTGGGCTTGCAGCAGGTGTGGGTCAAGGACGATGGGCGCAATCCCACCGGATCGCTGAAAGATCGCGCTAGCGCGGTCGTGACGGCGCGCGCTCTGGCCGAAGGCATCGAAGTGGTGACGACGGCCAGCACCGGCAATGCGGCAGCGGCCCTGGCAGGGCTGACGGCCAGCGTCGGTCTCCCGGCGGTGATCTTCGTCCCGGCGTCCGCGCCGGAGGCCAAGATCGCCCAACTGCTGATCTACGGCGCGAAAGTGCTGCTCGTCCAGGGCAACTACGACGCGGCGTTCGATCTGGCGGTGGCGGCGTCCGAGCGTTACGGCTGGTACAACCGCAACACCGGCATGAATCCCTACACCCTTGAAGGCAAAAAGACCGTCTCGTTCGAGATCGCCGAGCAGCTCCGCTGGCAGGTGCCGGACGTCGTGGTCGTCAGCGTAGGTGATGGCAACATCATCAGCGGGGTGCACAAGGGCTTCCGCGATTTGCTGGAACTCGGCTGGATCGACCGGATACCCCGTTTGATCGGCGTCCAGGCCGAGGGCAGCGCCGCCTGTTACCAGGTCTGGAAGAGCGGTGGCGATCCCGCCAAAATGGAGCCGATTGCCTCGCAGACGGTGGCCGACAGCATCGCCGCCGATCTCCCGCGCGACCGCGTGAAAGCCGTGCGCGCCGTGCGCGAGACGAAGGGCGCCTTCGTGTCAGTCTCCGACCAGGCGATTCTGGACGGCATTCCGATCCTGGCCCGCCTGAGCGGCGTGTTTGCCGAACCGGCGGCCTCGGCGGTCTATGCTGGAATCCGGACCGCACTGGCGGAAGGCCACGTCCGGCCCGACGAGCGCGTGCTGCTGCTGGTCACCGGCAACGGTTTGAAAGACATCAAGAGCGCGATGCGCGTTTCCGGCGTAGGTTACCCGGTCGCGCCCGACATTGAGGAAGTTGAGAAAGCCAGAGTTACCCTGGGACTGCCCACCTTCAAATAGGGCAGGGCGGTGCGAATCTCTGGCAGCCGGTCGGGCTTACAAGGCTGTCAGAGGTTCGCGCTCAGGTCAGCAATCGGTTACAATGGAGTTAGTGTCTGCGGCTTGTGGGGAAAGACGGATGAGCACTAAACCCGTAATCTCGGTCGTCGCGCCGGTCTTCAACGAAGAAGGCAACATTGACGAGTTGTACCGCCGGGTGTCGGCGGTGTTGGACAGCACCGGCAGCACCTGGGAACTGATCATGGTCAATGACGGCAGTCGCGACCGGTCCGCTGATGAGATGCACGCCGTGCAGCAGCGCGATCCGCGCGTGCGCGTGGTGAACTTCGCCCGGAACTTTGGGCATTCCAGTGCGGTGACGGCGGGGATGGATCATGCCCGCGGCGACGCCGTCGTGATCATCGACGCCGATCTGCAAGATCCGCCGGAGGTCATCCTTGACCTGCTGGCGAAATGGCGCGAGGGCTACCACGTCGTCTACGCCGTGCGCGCCGAGCGCCTGGGCGAGTCCTGGTTCAAAAAGTCCACTGCCAAGCTGTTCTACCGGCTGATCTACCGCATCACCGACGTTCACATCCCGGTCGATACCGGCGATTTCCGTTTGATGGACCGGCAGGTCGTGAACGCCGTCAACGCCATGCGCGAACACAACCGTTTCATCCGGGGCATGACCAGTTGGGTCGGCTTCCGGCAGACGGGGGTCGAGTACGTGCGGCAGGAGCGCAAGGTCGGCAAGACCAAATACACCCTCAAGAAGATGCTGCGCTTTGCGATGGACGCGATCACCGGCTTCTCGTACTTTCCGCTCCAGGTGACGATCTATGCCAGCCTGCTGCTGGCCATGTTCGCGGTGATTGCGGTGCCGGTGGTGGCGATCTTGCGCCTGACGGGCAGCCAGCTCCAGTTTGAAGGTCAGGCGACTACCCTGGTGGTGGTCTTGTTGATGAGTTCGTTTCAGTTGTTCTTTTTCTTCATCATGGGACAGTATGTCGCGCGCATCTACGATGAGGTGCGGCAGCGTCCGCTGTACATCGTGGCCGAAGTCTGGGAAGGCCAGCCGGAAGTTCTCGCCAGTGGGGATGGTGGGGTCTCCGGCACGTCGGGGGGTTCTGTGTCTGAAGCCAGTGTTGTTGGAGAGGGGTTAAGGTCATGACCGTTCTTCCTCAGCCAGAAGAACCCGGCGGTTCAGGGGATCTGGACCGCGTGCAGGAATACCGCCGTCTCGTGTTGGCCTACGAGGCCCTGGACGAAGAGGTCGATGCGCTGCTGGAACTTCACCAGGGCGGCACCGACCACATGTCGAGCCGGGATCTTAACCACTACCGTGAGTTGGCCCGCCGTCGCGACGACATCCACAACCAGATGCGAGAACTGGAACAGCAAATCTTGTTGGATGATGACGCGAATCCCTAATCGAAGCGCGTCCGAATAACTTGTAGGAGTATCGACTGTGGCAGAACGAAAGCTGATTACTGGTCCGACCTTTGAAGAAATGCTTCACCCGCATCTGATCGATCCGGACATTCGGGCCAAAGCCAACGAAGCGCGCACCAAGGACCCGCTGGCTCCGATCAACCTTTTTAACATTACCTGGCGTGATTTCAACAACAAAATTCAGTACGTGGTGCTCCCGCCCGAACTGACCGGCGTCGAAACCCCGATCGCGGTGCTGACCAGCATCCACTTCCCGACCCGCAGCCACAAAGTGGGTGCGACCTATTCCGTGCTGATCGAAAAAGAGCTGTTCGGCGAAGTTTCTCCCTGGGAACACACCATGGTGTGGCCTTCGACGGGCAACTATGGGATCGGCGGCGCTTATGTGGCCGGGCGCATGGGTTGCAAGAGCATCGTGATTCTGCCCCAGGGCATGAGCGAGGAACGCTTCCAGATGATCGAGAGCTACGGCGCGAAGATCATCAAGACCCCCGGCTCCGAGAGCAACGTCAAGGAAATCTACGACAAGACCCACGAACTGGCCGCCGATCCGAACGTGCGCATCATGAACCAGTTCGAGGTGATGGGCAACTATCGCTTCCACTACTACGTGACGGGCAACACCATCATCGACCTGGCTAAAGAACTCGCGGCGCAGGGCATCGGCAGCGGCAAAGTCTCGGCCTACACCTCGGCGATGGGCAGCGCGGGCACGATTGCGGCGGCGGATCGCCTGAAGCAGGAATGGCACGATCACAAGATCGTCGGCCTCGAACCGATCCAGTGCCCGACGCTGGCGATCAACGGCTATGGCAGCCACGACATCCAGGGTATCGGCGACAAGCATGTGACCTGGATTCACAACGTCAACAACATGGATGCCGTCATGTGCATCGACGATATCGACTGCAAGCTCGGTTTGCAGCTCTTCGCGGACGAAGGCGGCCTCAAGGCGCTGACCGAAAAGATGGGCGTCCCGAAGGAAACCGTCGAGTACATGAAGACCCGCGTCGGCATCAGCAGCATCTGCAACATCTACGGCGCGATCAAGGCGGTCAAGCACTTCGGCTTCGGCAAGAATGACCTGGTGGTCACGATTGCGACCGACGGCCTGGACCGTTACGGCAGCGTCATGCAGGATATGCGCCGGGATTACGGTGTGGTCGATGAGACCGAAGCCGTGGCCCGCGTTCGCAGTCTGTTCCACGGCCTGAAGGACGACTGGGTCTTCGACGGCACGCCCGACAACCGCGCCCGGTGGCACAACCTGAAGTATTACACCTGGGTCGAGCAGCAGGGCAAGACGGTCGAAGAACTCGATGCGCAGAAAGATCCGGCCTGGTGGCAGGGCGAGCAGCACCGCGTCCAGGAAATCAATGCGAAGCTGCTGGAATACCGCAAGACCCAGAAAATCTAGACGAAGTCAGTTTGGCAGGGACGGTCGAACGGGCCGTCCCTGTATCCCGCTGAATGGGGAATGAGTCGTGTACCCTGAAGATCGGGTCCTGGTGGGCGTGATCAATCGCAAGCGCGATTTTGAAAAAGCGCGAGACGAACACTGGTATCGCGTGCCCCAGGGCCGGGCTCCCAAGGGAATCCATGCGGAATACGTGGCTTTTTTCCTCAGCCGGGCCTTCAAAGCGCAAAACGGCGGGATTCACTATTACGCCCGGCGCACGGGGATCGAGTTGGCACGCCGCCGCGACCTGCTGCCCGAAGAAACGCAACATCCCCGTGCTGATCACTGGTATCACAAGTTGCAGTTTGAAGCACTGCTGCCTAAAGACCCACCGATCCTGAATCCTACGCGCCGTTCGGTGGGTTTCATCTATACGACGTGGGATCGTTTTGTCCAGGCGCGCCGGCTGGCCGATCTGTACAGCCAGGCCGACGCCTACGTGGACCGTGTGTTTCATGCCTTGCAGCAGTCGGGCATCCGCTCGGAGCGGATTTGGGAAGCCGAACGCGCCAGCGAGGACGGCGGCGCGCAGCTTCGGGTGGTCTGCCAGGACGGGATCGTGATCGCTTCGACCGCCCCCGTGCAGGACCAGGTTATCGCCCTGCCGGTATCGGACGATTCGGACGTATTCCGTTCCAGTGTAGAGACGATCTTGGAAGCGATCCGCCGGTATGGCGGTCCGCTGATGATCAACTTACCCATAGAAGAATAGAAGCTATTATGTCTCTCCTCATCATTCATGCCACTGTAGTGACCTGGGACGATCCCAATACGGTGATCGAAGACGGGGCGCTTTGGATCGAAGACGGCTTGGTGCGCGAGGTAGGGGCCACGGTCGATCTGCTGGCCCGCCATCCCCAGGCCGAAAAACTGGACGCCGGTGGACAGTTAGCCATGCCTGGCGGCATCTGTGCCCATACCCATTTTTACGGCGCTTATGCGCGCGGGCTGGCCATTCCCGGCCCGGCTCCCAAAGATTTCCCCGCCATCCTGCGGCAGTTGTGGTGGCCGCTCGACAAGGCCCTGGACGCCGAGTCCGTGCGGTTCAGCGCGCTGGTATGCCTGGTGGATGCGATCAAGCACGGCACCACGACCCTGATCGATCATCACGCCAGCCCGAACTTCATCGACGGCAGCCTGGACGTGATCGCGGATGCGGTCGAGCAGGCCGGGGTGCGTGCTGCGTTGTGTTACGAAGTTACCGACCGGGATGGTCCCGAAAAAGCTCAGGCTGGGATCGCCGAAAATGTGCGGTTCCTCAAAGCGGTCAAAGCCCGGCCCATGCTGGCGGCTTCGTTTGGCCTGCACGCCAGCCTGACCCTGTCGGACGAGACGCTGCGCGACTGTGTCGCCGCGGCACAGGGTCTCGACACCGGCTTTCACCTGCACGTCGCCGAACACGAAGTTGACGAAGAAGACAGCCTGCGCAAGTCCGGCGAGCGGATCGTCAACCGGCTGTCCCGGCTGGGCATCCTGGGGCCGAAGACCGTGGTGGCCCATGCCGTGCACGTCAACGCCGCCGAGCGGGCGCTGCTGCGCGAGAGCGGCACCTGGGTCACCCACCAGCCGCGCTCGAACATGAACAATGGGGTTGGGGCGTCGGCGCTGGACGACATGCTGGCCGAGGGGATGCCGGTCGCGCTGGGGAACGATGGCTTCAGCAACAATATGTGGGCGGAATGGAAAGAGACCTATCTGCTGCACAAAGTCGCCCATCGCGACCCGCGCCGCGCGCCCGGCGATGCGATTGCCCGCATGGCGACCGTGCACAATGCCCGGCTGGCCGAGATGTTTTTCCCCGGGCAGACCATCGGGCGCCTGGTGCCGGGGGCGGTGGCTGACCTGATTCTGGTGGACTACCATCCGTACACCCCGCTGACGGCGGGTAATCTACCCTGGCATATCATCTTTGGCTTCGAAGCGTCCATGATTACGACCACGATGGTCGCGGGCAAGTTCTTGATGCGTGATCGCCGGTTGCTCACGCTGGACGAAAAAGCTATTGCGGAGGCAGCGCGCCAGTATGCCCCGCAGGTATGGGACCGGTATACTCGCTTTGCTCAACAGGCATTGGAGAAGTAGGGGAGGCATAACCGTTGGCGAAAGATCCTAAAGTCTTAACGATTGCGGTTCTGGGCGGCACCGGTAAAGAAGGCTCCGGGCTGGTGCTGCGGTGGGCCGAGAGCGGCTATCGCGTGCTGATCGGCTCGCGCGATGCTGACAAGGCGGCGGCGAAGGCCGAGGAATTGAACGCGATCCTGGGCCAGGACCTTGTGCGAGGCATGACCAACGAAGCGGCAGCGGCGGAAGCCGATCTGGTGGTGCTCAGCGTGCCCTATGCCGCTCATGCCGAGATTCTGTCGTCGGTGCGCGAGGTCGTGCAGGGCAAAATCCTGGTGGACGTGACGGTGCCGCTGCTGCCTCCGGCAGTGCGCACGGTTCACGTTCCGGAGGGCCATGCGGCCAGCCTGGAAGCGCAGGAAATCCTCGGCGATGGCGTGGCGGTCGTGGCGGCGTTCCAGAATGTCAGCGCGGTGCATCTGCAAGAGCTGTCGCACAGCGTGAACTGTGACATCCTGGTGTGCGGTGACAGCGCCGACGCCAAGGCCGAAATCTTCCAGCTCATCGAGGCGATTGATGGACTGCGCGCTATCGACGCCGGGCCGCTGGCGAATGCGGTCGCCGTTGAGGCTTTGACCCCCGTGCTGCTGTATATCAATCGACGCTACAAAGTGCCGGGAGCCGGTATTCGCATCACAGGTCTGGAATAAGACGTGCTACCTTTGACCCAATTGACCCTGGTCGGGCTGCCGGGGATTCCTCACGTTCAGCCGGGCGATGATCTGGCCCGGCTGATTCTCAACAGCCTGCAACTGGCGGACATGACCCTGGAGCCGGGTGATATTTTGGTGATCACCTCCAAGCTGGTCTCCAAGTCCGAAGGGCGCTTCGTGGACCTGCGCACGGTCACGCCCTCGCCGCGCGCGGTCGAAGTGGGACAGAAGACGCGCAAAGACCCTCGCCTGGTCGAGTTGATCTTGCAGGAATCGACTGCCATTTCCCGGATGCGCGGCGAAGTGCTGATCGTCCGCCACCGCCTGGGCTTCACCCTGGCGAATGCGGGGATCGATCATTCTAATGTCGGGCGCGAGGGCGACGAGTGGGTGCTGCTGCTGCCCGAAAATCCTGACGAGTCCGCCCGTCAGATTCGGGAAACCCTGCGTGAGCTGACCGGGATCGCGCCGGGTGTGATCCTGAGCGATTCGCACGGTCGCCCCTTCCGCGTCGGGACCGTCGGCGTCGCGATTGGCCTGGCGGGTCTCCCGGCGGCGTGGGACATGCGCGGGATGCCCGACCTGTACGGGCGGGTGCTCAAAGTCACCGTCACCGGCCTGGGCGACGAATTGGCGGCGGCGGCGGGCCTGGTGCTCGGCCAGTCGTCCGAGGCGCTGCCCGTGGTCCTGATCCGGGGAATGAAGGTCCCGCCGGGAGAAGGCTGCGCGGCGGATCTGGTGCGACGCGTCGAAGAAGACCTCTACGCCGATCACCTGGAGCCGGTCCGCTGACGATGAAGGCTGACGAACTCCTGGACCTGATGCGGAGCCGCCGGTCCGTGCGGCGCTATGCGGATCGTCCCGTCCCGCGCGAGGTCTTGCAGCGTATCCTGGAAGCTGCTTCCTGGGGACCCTCAGCCCACAACCGCCAGCCCTGGCGGTTGGCCGTGATCACGGACCCGGTCCGGCGCGAAGCCCTGGCCGGGGCGATGGGCCAGCGTTTCCGCACAGACCTCCTGGCCGACGGCCTGCCCGCCGACCATGTCGAGCGCCAGGTGTCGCGCTCCTACGAACGGATCAGCACGGCTCCCGCGCTGATCGTGCTGTGTCTGAGCATGGCGGACATGGATCGTTATCCCGATGCGCGCCGCCAGCAGGCCGAGCAGGTGATGGCCGTGCAGAGCGTGGCGCTGGCCGCTCAGAATCTACTGTTAATGGCTCATGCCGAAGCCCTGGGCGCGTGCTGGTTGTGCGCGCCGTTGTTTTGTCCGGAGGTCGTGCGGGCGGCGTTGGATCTGCCCGCCGACTGGGAAGCCCAATCGCTGATTACGCTGGGCTATCCGGCAGACCAGCCGGACCGGGACCGGCAGCCCATCGAGACGAAAACGAAATGGTACCCATAAAAATCGTGGCCCTGGCCGGTGGGGTAGGTGGTGCGAAACTGGTCTACGGTCTCTCGCAAGTTCTGTCCCCGGATCGCTTGAGCATCGTGGGCAATGTCGCCGATGATTTTCAGCTCTACGGGCTGCATATCTCTCCTGATCTCGACACCGTGATGTACACCCTGGCCGGGGTTGCCAATCCGGCGACGGGCTGGGGCCTCGCGGGGGATACCGGGCAGATGTTGGACATGCTCACCCGCTACGGTGAGGACGCCTGGTTCCGACTGGGAGATCGCGACGTCGCCACCCATCTGCTGCGCACGCACGCCCTGGCGCAGGGCCAGACCTTGACCGGGGTCACGGCCCGTTTGTGCACGGGCTTGGGCGTCCGGCATCCGCTCCTGCCCGTGACGGATGATCCGCTGGCGACGATGGTCGATACCGCCGACGGCCAGTCGTTGGAGTTTCAAGACTATTTCGTCCGGCATCGCTGGCAGCCGGTGGTGCGGCGCGTGTGGTTCCGCGGGGCGGAGCAGGCGCGCGTCACCGCCCAGGTCCAGGCGGCGCTGGCAGCCGCGGACCTGATCGTCTTCTGCCCGTCCAATCCGGTATTGTCCATTGCGCCGATCCTGGCCGTGCCCGGCGTGCGCGAGACGTTGGAAGCCCGGCGCGGGCTGTGCATCGCCGTTAGCCCCTTTGTGGGCGGCAAAGCCGTCAAAGGACCGGCGTCCAAGCTCATGCCGGAACTGGGTTTGGACATAACCCCGCCCGGTGTGATACGTTATTATGGCGGGCTGTTGGATGGACTGGTGATCGATGAGGCCGACCGCGGCCAGGACTTCGCCGGTGAAATCCCGGTGCTGGTGACGCGCACCCTGATGCAGACTGATCAGGACAAAGTGCAGTTGGCCGAAAATCTGTTAGGGTGGGTTGGGAGTATGGAATCATGAATGTATGGGCCATCGTGCCTATCAAGCCGCTGAGCAAGGCCAAGAGCCGTCTGTCGGCGGTGCTGACCCCGGAACAGCGAGAGCAGTTGGCGTTCAATTTGCTGGCGCGGACCGTGCGGCTGTTGCTGCCGCTGCCGCAGATCCAGGGCGTGTTGGTCATCAGCCGCGATACGCGGGCGCTGGCGATGGTCCGCTCTCTCGGCGCGCAGACGGTGCAAGAAGGCGGCACCCCGGAATTGAACAACGCGCTGCTGCGGGCGACGCAGGTGCTGCGGGCGCGGGGCGCGGGGGCGGTGCTGGTCGTGCCGTCGGACATTCCGTTGCTGTCGGGAGAAGATATCGAAAAAGTAGTGGCGCTCGGACGGTACCAATCGTCCGTGATCATTGCGCCTGACCGGCGCGAGGAAGGCACGAATTTGCTGCTGGTGCGTCCTCCGGGCTTGCTCCCGTACCAGTTTGGGGTCAACAGCTTCGCTGAGCACCAGCGCCTCGCCCAGGAAGCTCATACGCACCTGGCCGTCTACCGGTCGGAACGGGCCAGCCTGGACCTGGATACGCCGGATGATTTACAGTGGTATCGTTCCCTGGCGCGGACGTTGGATGAGCCGGTCATCGACTACGACAAGCCGCAGGAGTGGCTGTTGGCAGACGAGCACTAGTAATTGTCTACAGGCAATAATTCTTTGGAGGAATAGCTATGGCTGATCGTGTTGCACTTTATTTACAGGATGCCCACCCCCTGTCGGATGCGATCCGGTACGTGCAGTACGCCGAGGATCACGGGTTTGAGGCTGTGTGGCAGGCGGAAAGCCGCCTGGTGCGCGATGCTATCGTCCCGATGGCGGCTTACGGGGCGACGACCAAGCGGATCAAGATTGGATCGGGCGTCATCAACAACTGGACGCGCAATGTCGCGCTGACGGCGGCGACGTTCCTCACCCTGGACGATCTGGCCCCCAACCGGATGCTGTTGGGGATCGGCGCGTGGTGGGACCCGCTCGCCAAGAATGTCGGCATCGAGCGCACCAAACCGCTGCTGGCCATGCGCGAGCACGTGACGGTGGTGCGCGACCTGCTGGCGATGAAGAACGTGACCTTCCACGGCGAGTTTGTCAACGTGAACGGCATCGAGCTGGACATCGTGCATGGCCGCCGCGAGCCGCGTAACGTCCCGATCTACATCGGCGCGACCGGGCCGCAGATGCTCGCCCTGGCCGGTGAGATCGCCGACGGCGTGCTGCTCAACTATCTCGTGTCCCCGGCCTACAACGCCACGGCCCTGGAGCAGATCGACAAAGGCGCGAAGCTGTCGGCCCGCACCGTCGATGAGATTGACCGGCCTCAACTGGTCGTCTGCTCGGTCGATAGCAATCGCAAGCGGGCGCTGGACGGCGCGCGCAAGCTGGTGACGCAGTATCTCGGCCAGCAGCCGCACATCATGAAGGCCAGCGGCGTCAGCCCGGCGCTGCTCGACGAGATTCACCAGGTGTTGACCTGGCCCGCCACCGAGGAGCAGATCGAGCGCGCGATGGAACTGGTGCCCGACGACGTGGTACAGTTGATCACCGCTTCCGGCACGCCCGACGAAGTGCGCGCCAAAGTGCGCGAGTACGTCTCGGCGGGCTGCACCTGCCCGGTGCTGTATCCGCTCGGCGACGACGTGCGGCTGATGATCGACACCTTCGCGCAGGGCTATTCGGCCTGATCGACCCGGTTTCGTAGGGGCAGGGCTTGCTCTGCCCTTTTCACGATGGGGCAAGCTATGGACCAACCTTCTGACGGACGGCACGACAAGCAGCCTAGTTCACGTTTCTGCTTCGTCTGTGGGGTGGAAAACCCTTGCGGGCTGCATGTCCATTTTTTCCACGACGGTTATCATCGCTGCCTGGCGCGCGTCATTCTTGACGAGCAGTACCAGAGCTATCCCGGCATCACGCACGGCGGAATCCTGGCGACGCTGCTGGACGAGACGATGGGCCGGGCTATCCTCGCCGAAGAGGGGTCCGACAGCATCGAAGATGCGCGCTTCATGTTCACCGCCCGGATGGAAATTCGCTATCGCCGCCCCGTTCCGCTTGGACAGGAATTTACCGTGCGGGGCCGGGTGGATGAGGACAAAGGCCGCAAAGTCGAAGTCAGCGGTGAGGTCGTGCTGGCCGATGGTACGGTCGCTGTTGAGGCGTCGGCCACGCTGGTCAATATTCCCCAGAATCAAGTCGAGCAGATGGTAACCCAGGATGTTGGGTGGAAGGTCTATCCTGACTGACGTGTCTGCCAAACGTGACGGAGTCAGGGCCGGTCGCCAGCACGTCGTGGTCTGGCTGGCCTTGTGTGTCATCGGTGGACTGGTCGTGACGCTGTACCTGGCTTCCAGCCTGGGCGTCAGCGCCAGTCCGCTGCTCATGCCCCTCGACGATACCTACATCCATTTCCAGTACGCGCGCGAGTGGGCGCACGGTCACCCGATGGTCTACACCCCCGGCGATCCGGCCACGTCCGGCGGGACCAGCCTGCTTTATCCGCCGCTGCTGGCGGTCGGGTATCTGCTGGGCTTCACCGGCTGGTCGCTCGCGTATTGGGCGCTGGCCATCGGGGCGGTCGGTTTGGTCGGATCGGCCTGGCTGGCGTACCGTATCGCGCTCGACAGTCCCTTCGCCCCCGATTCGCCCACCGGGACCGGCGAGGCGGTCGGGATGGCCATAGCTTTCCTGCTGTCAGGGCCGTTCATCTGGGCGGCGCTCAGCGGCATGGAAACCTCGCTGTTTGTCTTTACGGTGCTGCTCAGCTTCTATTTTTTGCAGCAGGATCGCTTCCGGCCTGCCGTCGCTGCCGCCGTGCTGATGGTGCTGATCCGCCCGGAAGGGGCGATCCTGGCCGGGGTTGGGATGGTCGCGCTGGCGCTGCGGCGTTGGCCGTCCGGCGGGCGCGCGCGTGCCCGGCATGGCCTGGGGTTGGCGCTGCCTGTCC